>JAWOHL010000035.1:0-41497 GCA_046485185.1 Candidatus Fermentibacteraceae bacterium | reverse complement strand
CTGCCGCTTCAACAGGCCTACGCGGATGCCCTGGCAGGAGGGCGTGCGTTCAGGCTGGTCCTCCCCTCTCTTTCATACGAGCCCTTCCATGTAAGCCTGGGAGCGATCGGCGGCGGGGCCATCGATCTTTGTGTCGAAGGCGAGGGGGAGAGGCCTGTTACTCTTCAGGGTGTCAGCATGTCTTTGTACGGCAGGAACGTGAAGATGACCAACCTGAGCCTGCGGGAAACCCGGACGTCTGCCTCTGCGCTCACCGTTTCGGTAATGGATTCGTTCGAGGGCCGGGGGTTGGGATTCATCGGTATCAGCCGTCACGACGCCATGAGCAGCGAGCCCATCGTACAGGTCTCTGCCCTGGGCCCCAGAGACCGTAACGCTTCAGTCTTTCTGCGCGATTGCTGGTTTTTGGGGAACGAAGGCGAGGGATTCACTGCGGTTCTCTCCACTCCCCGGACAGGCCGGGCTTTCATCCAACGGCTTCTCATCGAACGGTGCGCTTTTCTGGGGAACCGCACAGATGTGGGCATTGATCCCTGGTTCACCAGGAACCTTGCCATTGAAAGCGATTTCGTGCTGGAGAACGGTGTGGGCTCGTGGCTGCGACTGCGCAGCCCGCTTGTGAATGTCAGCCTGAGCGACTCTTTCCTGAGCAGTGCCGGGGAACTCGTGGAGTTCCTGGCGGGTCCCGACGTGGCGCGGGAGGATTTCCCGCCAGTTGCCACGAACAGGTGCCGTCTGCTGAGCGCGGCTGCTTTCAGCCCGGCCGACTTCCCCGGGTGTGATAACTCCTTTGGCACTCCCCTGTCTGCACCCGTTGCCTGGCAGGACGCGCTCCTTCTGACCGAACGCCCACCCGACCGTTTGGAACTGGAAAACGTTTTCTCCAAGCATTTGCGTGGAGAGTAGCGGCACTGTCAGGGCTGACAGGGAATCACAAACTCGAGGCCCATTCCATTTTGAGCTTTCGATGTTTGTTCATGCAATCAAGAAGATAGAGATTGATCAGGCTCTGGTAGGGGATTTCGGATTCCCTGGCCATCTCCTTGAAGTACTCTATCACCTCGGGCTGAAGGCGCAGCGTGATCTGCTTCTTGAGCCTGTTTGCAAAAGGGTTCTTCCGGGACATCATCTTGGAGAGATCGTATTCTTCCTTCATTACTGCTCACCTCCAATAGTGCCTGGCTTCAGCTTCAGTTAAGCATTCAGACCAGGCATCAGGAACCTGTCCTCCCTTTCGGAGTGATCGTCATCGTAGAACTGAATGGCCTGTTCATCGTAGAAGACCGATTCGGCTTCTTCAAAGGAGACTGCATTCTCCTTACAACTGTAACTACATTGTAGTTCATGGTCAAGTTGTGATCTTCTCCACACGTTCCGGAGAGCATGACAATTCCGATCAAGATGCAAGATTCGATGGCAGGGCCACAACGAGCGGGATTAATCGTAACAGGGCTGAATCCGTTCGCTGACCCCCCGGAGAGATTGCCTTGGTTCGCCCGACCCGCTATTTTTCGCTGTAGAGTGGAGACTCGGTTTGGCAGGTTTTTCGGGTTCTTGCCACTCGGAAGTTATTGGTAACTTCATCGCTGACTTGGTTTTCTATAAATGAATTGGATGAGGGCGGTTCCACCGCAACCTGTAATGCGATGTGATTGTGGTGTGCCGTCTTCCGGGAGAGCAGAAAACTATTCATGAAACCCATTGACCCAACAGGCGCGGTCCTTGTGCTCGGTGGTGGGATAGGCGGCATACAGGCCTCGCTGGATCTTGCGGATTCGGGCTTCAAGGTCTACCTGGTGGAGAAGCTGGGGGCCATCGGCGGCACGATGGCTGCGCTGGACAAGACTTTCCCCACCAACGACTGCTCAATGTGCATCCTCTCCCCCAAGCTGGTCGAGTGCGGCAGGCACCTTAACATCGAGATACTCACCAATTCCGAGTTTCTGGGAATCGAGGGAACCCCGGGCGCGTTCACGGCCACGGTTCGGCAGGAGCCAAGGTACGTGGATCCCCTCAAGTGCACGGGTTGCGGCGAATGCGCCAAGAAGTGCCCGGTCGGGCTGCCCGATCCGTTCAACAGGGGGCTGAACGGGAAGAAGGCGGTGTTCCGTCTCTACGAACAGGCTTATCCGCCCTCGTTCGAGATCGACATGGACATGTGCAGAAAGTGCAGGCTCTGCGAGAAGACATGCAGCGCCGGCGCCATAGATTTTTGTATGGAGTCCAAAATCCTTACGCTCTCTGTGGGGGCCGTCATTGCGTGCCCGGGTTTCGAGGCGTTCGATGCAGGCCTTCTGGCCAACTACGGCTACGGGACTTACCCAAACGTGATCACGAGCATGGAGTTCGAGAGGATACTAAGCGCTTCCGGGCCCTATCAGGGCAGACTGCTCAGGCCGTCGGACGGGAAGGCGCCTCGGAACATCGCGTGGATACAGTGCGTGGGTTCACGCGACACGCACCGCGTGCACAACAACTACTGCTCCTCGGTGTGCTGCACCTACGCCATCAAGGAGGCGGTGGTCGCAAAGGAACACTCCGGTTCCGACCTTGGCACCACGATCTTCTACATCGACATAAGGACCCACGGGAAGGGTTTCGAACGTTACTACGAGCGCGCGAAGGACTGCCACGGCGTGAGGTTCGTGAAGTCCGAGATACACCGGATCTACCGTGACCCCTCCGAGAACCTCACGCTTCGGTACGCTGAGAACGGCGCGATCCGCGAGGAAGTTTTCGACCTCGTCGTGCTGTCCGTGGGGATGGTACAGGGCTGTGCCAACCGCGAGATGGCGAAGAGGCTGGGCCTCGAGCTGAACGAACACGGTTTCTGCGCAACCGGGGTATTCTCACCCGTCGGCACTTCCTCACCCGGGATCTTCGCCGCGGGGGCTTTCACCGGACCGAAGGACATCCCCGAGACGGTCATGGGGGCAAGCGCCGCAGCAGCCGAAGCCTCGGCCCTTCTGGCCCCTTCCAGGCACAACCTCACCCTGGCGAAGTCGTACCCCCGGGAAACTGTTGCGGCCGGGGGGAAACCTCGTATCGGGGTTTTCATCTGCCACTGCGGCATCAACATAAGCAGCGTCGTGAACATCGCCGAGGTGAAAGCCTACGCTCAGGGCCTTCCGAACGTGGTTTACGTGGATGACGCCCTCTTCTCCTGCTCGCAGGACAACCAGCGCAGGATCAGGGACAGCATAGCCACCCACCGGCTCAACCGGGTGGTCGTGGCGGCGTGCACGCCCAGGACCCATGAGCCGCTTTTCATGGAGACGATGCGTGAAGCGGGGCTGAACAAGTACCTGTTCGAGATGGCCAACATCCGTGACCAGTGTTCCTGGGTCCACCAGGACCAGCCCGAAATGGCGACCCAAAAGGCCAGGGACCTCGTGCGGATGTCCGTGGCGAAGGCGAAGCTTATCGAGCCACTTTTCCAGACCCGGCTCGATGTGAATGGGTCGGCCCTCGTTGTCGGGGGCGGCATCGCGGGCATGGTGAACGCACTTGCGCTTGCGTCGCTGGGGTTCGGGGTTCACCTGGTGGAAATGTCCTCCGAACTCGGCGGCAACGCCCGAAGGCTTCATTCCACTATCGAGGGCATGGATGTTCCCGAATTCGTGAAGGAGCTTTCCGAAAGGGTTGCGAACGAACCGCTGATAACCCTTCACACCGACTCCCGCATCAGCGATGTGCGGGGGTTCGTGGGCAACTTCACGACCACTCTTGAAAACACTCGCAGTGGCGGTGCTACCGAAGTCACGCACGGCGTGGCCGTGATAGCCTCGGGAGGCGAGCCGTACCGTACCGATGAGTATCTGTACGGACAGAGCCCCCGCGTCTTCTCGCTGTTGGAACTCGAGGGCGAAATAGCCCTTCAGAACCCCCTTGTCCTCGGGGCGAGGAACATCGTGCTTATCCAGTGCGTGGGTTCCCGGGACGCTGAGAGGCCCTACTGCAGCCGGACCTGCTGCAGCAAATCCGTCAAGATCGCCCTCGAGATCCGAAGATCCTGCCCCGACGCGAACGTCTACGTGCTCTACCGCGACATTCGAACCTACGGGTTCCTCGAGCAGTACTACCTCGAGGCGCGGGAAGCGGGCGTTCAGTTCCTTCAGTACGACCCTGAGCAGAAGCCCACGGTCGAACTGGTCACGCGCGACGGAGAGGAACGCGTCAGGGTCACCGTGACCGACCTGATCCTGAACGAGGAGCTCTCGGTCGACGCCGATGTCCTGGGGCTCGCCACGGCCATAGTCCCGTCGCCCGGGGCCAGGGAGCTTGCGGGGATGTTCAAGGTTCCCCTGAACGAGGACGGCTTTTTCATGGAATCGCACATCAAGCTCCGTCCGGTCGATTTCCCCTCCGAGGGCGTCTTCGTCTGCGGGTTGGCCCACAGCCCCAAGCTCATCGGAGAGAGCATTATCCAGGCCGGGGCCGCGGCCTCGAGGGCCGCCGTCATCCTGTCCCGTGATTTTATCGAAGCCGGCGGAACCGTCAGTTTCATTGACAGGAACAGGTGCAGGGGGTGCGGGTTGTGCGTGGAACTCTGCCCCTACGGCGCCATAGACTTCGTCGACAATGAGAGCATTGCGGCGGTGAACGAAGCCCTCTGCAAGGGCTGCGGCGTCTGCGCGTCGTCGTGCCGCAGCGGCGCCGCCGGGATCAAGGGGTTCACCGACAATGAGATTTTCTCGATGATACAGACAAGCGTGCTGCGGTCATGAACACGGAAGTGCGTGAGGAGTTGAAGAACCAGGCCGTGGAATGGGAACCCCGGATAATCGCCTTCCTCTGCAACTGGTGCAGTTACGCCGGTGCCGACCTGGCCGGGGTGGGGCGGCTCCAGTACCCTTCCAACGTGAGGATAATAAGGGTGCCCTGTTCGGGGCGGATCAGCCCGTTCTTCATTCTGTCGGCTTTTCAGAAGGGTGCCGACGGTGTCATCGTGAGCGGCTGCCACCCCGGCGACTGCCACTACATAAGCGGCAACTACAGCGCCCGCCGCAAGTTCGCCCTGTTGAAGGGCCTGCTTGACCACATAGGCATCGAGGAGGGCAGGCTTCACTTCACCTGGATATCCGCGTCGGAGGGCGGCAGGTTCGCTGATGTGATGCGCTCGGTGACTGAAACAGTTCGGGCGCTGGGCCCCGTGAGGCAGATCGTAGGAACGGGGGTTCGGACATGAGCCGCACCGGTCTCACCGCAAGGGTTCGCGAAGAGGCGGCACGCCTCCTTGCCGACGGCAAGGTCGACGTGGTAATCGGTTTCGAGCAGGGCTCACTTCCCCTCAGGGCGACACCCTGTTTTGTATCAGACGCTGCCGATGCCGGACGGCTTGTCTGGAATTCATTCTGCGGCAACAATCTGAGCAGGTACATACGCCGCTTTGACAAACGGATCGGCATCGTTGCCAAGGGTTGTGACACACGCTCGATCGTCGAACTCATCAAGGAGAATCAGGTCAAAAGGGAAAACCTGGTGATAATCGGCGTTCCCTGTGACGGCATGGTCGATGGAAGCATTCTGCACAGGGTGTGCGGAGTCAGGGAGATACTGTCCGTCGAGGAACGGGAAGGCTTTCTTATTGTCGCTGACGCCGTGCGGACTGTCAGTATCCCCCGGGATGAGTGCCTGCATCAGGGCTGCAGGGTCTGCACGCAAAGGAACCCCGTCATTCATGACGTCCTGGCGGGCGAGCCGGTTCAGGAGCTGCCCCGCGACACGTATCTGGACGTTACCGGCTTCGCCGCGGCCCCGCCCGGTGAGAGGTGGGCACGGATCACGGGGGAGATGGACCGCTGCATCCGCTGTTACGCCTGCCGCGACGCGTGCCCACTCTGCTACTGCGCGAACTGCTTCGTCGACGCCACGATGCCCCAGTGGGTGGGCAAAAGCGTTGGCGGCAGCGATACGCTCTCTTTCCATCTGATGCGTTCGCTGCACCTTGCGGGAAGGTGCGTGGAGTGCGGAGCGTGTGAGCGGGCATGCCCCATGGGAGTTGACATACGCACGCTTCACCGGAAGGTGTCATCCGATGTGGCAGGCATGTTCGGGTACAGGCCGGGAATGAGCCTGAGCGAACCGGCGCCGCTTTCCTGTTTCGAACCCGATGACCCTGAGGATTTCATGACGGGCAGGTCACCATGCGCAGAGTAACAGACATGCCTCCTGTCAGGATGGGAAAGAACGAAGTGGCCTGTTTCCTCGATGGGCTTCTGGCTGATTGGACCGTTTTGGCCCCGGTGAAACATGACGGCATCGTGAGCTTCCGGGCCATAACGTCCGGCACCGAGCCCGCGCTCGATTACTCGAACAGCCTCCCGTCCCCGAAGGGCGTGGTGCTGCCCCAGGTCGAAACCCTTCTGTCCTGTCCGTGTTCATCCCCTGAAGGTGAAGGTGTTGTCGAACACACCCCTGAACCGGGCCGGGTGGTCCTGTTCGGGGTCCGTCCCTGCGATGCCAGGGGAATCAGTTTCCTCGACTGCGTTTTCGGGGGAGAGGCGAACCGCGACAGCTACTACGCTTCGAGGAGGGAATCGCTGCTCGTGATTTCCCTGGGGTGTTCGCACCCGCTTGTGACGTGTTTCTGCACCACGACCGGCGGCGGCCCGTTCTCGACCGAGGGGTCCGACCTGCTCATGGCCGAGCACGGGGATGAGTACATCGTGTTCGCCGTCACCGAAAAGGGCGCCAGGTTCCTTTCGCGGCAAGGGCTTGCTCAAGCCGGTGAAAGCGCTGTACGGCTTGTCGGAGAAGCCGCTGAGCTGTGCGTGGCGGAGATGCAGCCCCGGGTCGACCTGTCCGTTCTGAAGGAGTCGCTGGACGGCTCCTTCGACGCGGCGGCCTGGAACGAACTGACAGAGAAGTGCGTGGGGTGCGGTGTCTGCACCTACGTTTGTCCGACCTGTCACTGCTTTGACATCGTAGACGAGGTTTGCGGAGACTCCCGTGTGAGAAACCGGATCTGGGACTCGTGCCAGTTCCCCTGTTTCACGCGGCAGGCTTCGGGGTTCAACCCCAGGCCCACTTACAAAGAAAGGTACCGCCAGCGCTTCATGCACAAGTTCAGCTTCTGCGCCGACAGGTACGGCACGGCTGGTTGCGTGGGGTGCGGCCGGTGCGTCACGGAATGCCCCGTGAACCTCGACATCCGCAGGATCATGGCGTTCTTCCACGATGCGCGGGGAGGTGAGTAGGATGATGAACCCCTACCTGCCCTTTCCCATGAGGGTTTCGAAGAGCGTTGCAGAGACCGACGACGGCAGCATCCGAACGCTTTCGCTGTCTTTTGCGCGAAAAGAGGACTCGGAAGCCTTCAGCTTCAGGGCCGGGCAGTTCGCTGAGCTCTCCCTGCTGGGCACGGGGGAGGCGCCATTCGGTATCGCATCCTCACCTGTCGACCCGGGCATGCTGGATTTCACGGTAAGCAGGATAGGGCTTGTGACTTCGGAGCTTCACAACCTGGAAACCGGCGACAGGGTCGGCATGAGGGGTCCTCTGGGAAACGGGTACCCCCTCGAGGAACTGGAGGGACGGAACGTCCTTGTGGTGGGCGGGGGTTTCGGTTTCTCCACACTGCGCGCCTTCACAAGCTACGCCCTGCACCCGGGCAACCGTGGTCATTTCGGCGGCCTGACCGTGGTGTACGGCGCTCGAAACCCCGGGCTGCTTCTCTACCGGCAGGATCTTCTGGAATGGGGTAAAAGGGATGACATCGACCTTCGTGTGACGGTAGACACTCCGGATGACTCGTGGGCGGGCAGGACCGGAGTGGTGCCGGCCGTCGTGAGGGAGCTCTGCATCGATGCCGGGAAAACTGCGGCCCTGGTCTGCGGCCCCCCGGCGATGATAAGGTACACACTCCCCGTTCTGACAGAGCTGGGTCTTCCACCCGAAAGGGTCTTCCTGTCGCTCGAGATGAAAATGAAGTGCGGCATCGGCAAATGCGGACGGTGCAACATCGGGGAAGCCTACGTGTGCACGGACGGCCCCGTCTTCAGTCTGGCCCGTCTGAACACCCTTCCGGGAGAGTACTGACATGACCGACCTCACGAACGCGAACACCGGGCTGTGGCGCGAGATAACCGACTCGTGCGGCGACATCAGGAAGTGCTTCAACTGCAATACCTGCGTGGCGGGCTGCCCGGCGGCCGAGGGTTCCCCGCCCCTCCTCATACGCAACCTGGTCCGGAAGGTCCTTCTTGGGCTCGAGGAAGCGCTTCTCGAGGATGAGACGCCCTGGCTGTGCGTCACGTGCTCCGCATGTGAGGAGATGTGCCCGATGGGGGTCCATCCCTTCGAGGTTTGCCTGGCGATAAGACGATGGCAGGGCCGGAACGACGAAACGTTCATCCCCGCCGCCATCCCCGAGATATTCGAGACCGGGCACACACAGGCACTGGGCCAGGTCAGGGAAAAGAGGCGGGCGGTGGGGCTCGACGAGGTCCCTCCCACCATAGTGAAGTTCCCCGAGCTTCTGGAGAAGTTCAGGGAGATGCTGAGAAACACCGAAATCGTAAAAGACAACGAATACATGTTCAAGGACTGACCAATGAAGTACGGCTTCTTCCTCGGATGCAATGTTCCGGCGGTGAGACCCGATGTTGAACGGGCCATAAGGCTCACGATGCCCGCTCTCGGAGCCGAGCTGGTCGACCTCGAGGGAAGCGTGTGCTGCCCCGCCTTCGGCGCGTTTCCATCCGCCGACGAGACCGCGGGGCTGGCCGTGAGCGCGTGGAACTTCTCAATCGCCGAGGAGATGGGCGTCGACCTCGTGACCGAGTGCGGATCGTGCTACAGCTCACTCAGGATAGCCCGGAAAAAACTTCTGGAAGACGGTGAGAAGAGGGAAGCCGTGAACCGGCTTCTGAAACCGGCGGGAAAGAGCTTCAGTGGAACGGTGGTCGTGCGGCACATCATCGACGTTCTTTACAACGATGTGGGAACCGAGACCATTCGCCGCGCCCTGAAGTTCCCCCTCGATGGTGTGAACGCAACGGTTCAGTACCCCTGTCACACGCTCTTCCCAAGCGAGACAGTGGGGTTCGACTCACCCGCGGGGCGCCCCCGCATGCTTCGTGAACTGGTGGAGGCACTTGGGGCCACTGTTCAGACCTACAGCAGGGAGCTTCAGTGCTGCGGAGGGGCCGGCGGTTTCGTGAAGGGAAGCTTTGCGGGCGCGTCGGAGTTCGCCTTCAAGAAGCTCGACGCCATGAAACGGGAGACCGACGCGGAGTTGATAGTGGTGTCCTGCATCACCTGTCTTGAGCACCTTGACAGGATGCAGAACGAGATGAACAGGAAGAACGGAGATACGGCCTGTGCCTTCCCCGTATTCGACTACAACCAGCTTCTCGCTGTGTGCATGGGGTTCGACCCCGTCCAGGTAGCCTCGATCTCGACGATCCCCCGGGACGGGTTGATCGCAAGGATCACGACGCCCTGAACCCACCCCTGCTTTTTAGACGCAGCCGTCAGGCTTCGGCAGGCCGGCGATCTTGCAGGCTCCCCTTGCGGGGCCCTTGGGAAAGAGCTCGTAAAGCTCCTTCAGCTTGAGCCCGCTTTCCTTGCAGAGGCTTCTGACAGTGGGCGCCATGTCCGAATCCTTCCAGAATCCCCGGATGTAGTTGATCAACTCCCAATGCTTGGGTCCGAGTTCACCCGTGCCGTCGAGCCTCGCGAATTCGATCGCGACCGCTTCATCCCAGAGTTCCGGTTCCTGCAGGAATCCGTCGCCGTCCACATGAAGTTCCCTGTCGTTCACCCTGACAATTTCCATCGACCTGTTCCCTCTTGTTTATGCCCTTTGTACAGGGCTATCTCTTCATTGAAGCGATCTCGCGAACCGCTTCGACAGCGGTGTCAATCTCCGCTTCGGTGTTGAAGGGGCCCACACTGAACCGCACGGTGCCGTGGAGCTTGTCGGTCCCCAGATGAACGTGCACAAGGGGCGCGCACTGCAACCCCGTGCGGGTGGCAATGTTGTGATCAACGTCCAGCATGGTTCCCGCGTCTCCCGCCAGCCATCCGTCGATGTTCAGACTGAGCACGGGGTTCTGGTTCCCGGTGTCGTCGGCGCAGTAGGTGGTGACCCCGTCTATTGCCTGCACACCCCTGCGAAGTTTGTCCCACAGGCGCATTTCACGTGAATGAATGTTTTCGATGCCCTCGCCCAGCACCCATTTCACGCCCGCGAAGAGCCCCGCGACACCGACGGTGTTCAGGGTGCCCGCCTCCATGCGGTAGGGGAACTCGTCAAGGTGGAACGGATGGGCCGACCTCACGCCGGTTCCGCCGAAGATGGTGCACTTTATTGGAACGTTCTCGCCAACGTAGGACCCGCCGATGCCCGTGGGCCCCATGAGGCACTTGTGGCCCGTGAAGGCCAGGAGGTCGATGTTCATGGCCTTTACGTCTATGGGAACGGCACCGGCGCTCTGGCTGGCGTCGAGTGCGAAGTAGATGCCGGCCTCCCTGCAGTATCTGCCTATCTCCGCCACGGGCTGGACGGTGCCGATGATGTTGGAGGAGTGGTTGACTATCACGAGCCTGGTGTTCTTGCGGAAAGCCCTTTTAACGTCGTCGGGGTCGATGTAGCCCCTGCTGTCGAAGGGAATGTAGGTGACGTCGATGTCGCCTTCGTGCTTCCTGTGATAAAGCGGGCGGAGCACCGAGTTGTGCTCGAGGTTGGTCGTAATGACGTGATCGCCCTTCGAGATCATCCCCTGGATTATCCTGTTCAGCGAGTCGGTGGCGTTGTAGCTGAAGGTGAGATGGTTGGGGTCAGTGCCGTTGAACAGCTCGGTCAGGAGCTTTCGGGTCGAGTGCACCACCTCTTCGGCCTCGAGGGCCTTGTCGAACCCGGAGCGCCCCGGGCTGACTCCGTGGGACTGGTAGAACTCCTTCATGAAATCGTAGACTACCTGGGGTTTCGGAAATGAGGTCGCGGAGTTGTCCAGATAGATCAGACCGTCCATTTGAATTCCTTCCCTGCTATGCGCGGATTTTGTATCTTCTTCTATACTATTAAAATATGGGATCTGCTCGGTCCGGTTACAATTCTTGAAACCTTTCCAGAAGCAAACCTGAGTTTGGCAAGACACTACGCACTAAGACCATTCAAGTCAATGCGAACCTGTCTGCCGTGTGAAGTTTGGGCCGGGATGGCCATGCCTTTTCAGCGAGGCCCAAGTGCCCGCTTCAAGGTCAAGGTTCCCGTAGGCGGTCACGACGAACTCCCAGATGTGGAAACCGGCGGTGGCCTGCGGTTCGCCGGGAGGGGGAAACGGCGGGTCGGGAAAGCTCGAAGCCACGCACAGCAGCTGAACCGTCAGGGTGTCGCCGGCTGCGGCGGGGGGAACCACGAAGATGGGGAGCGAATCGGTCTGGTTCTGCGAGACATTCCAGTAGATGTTGGAGCCGCCGTTTATGAACAGCACCATTCTGGTGAATGAGAATGTGTTCTCGGCCGGGGTCTCCCACGTCACGCTGTACTGCTGTGCGGAGATGCTTATGGAATCGGTTCCCGGCGGGATCACGAGCTGCCCGGACAGCAGTTCGTTCCACTGGGTCTCGAAGGCGGCCGCAACTGCCAGAGAGTGCGCTCCGTCGGGCTCGAAGTCCCACTCGCCTGCAGTTACGCTCCAACCCGGAGGAAGCTGGTCGAGGGGGTAGCTCCAGAGGACCTGGTCGGCGTACACGCTCTGCGAAAGCAGAATCAGACAGGTCAGCTGAAACATTATGCGCACCAGATCATCCTCCGCCCCATGTCTTCATAAATGCAATATAAGGGCTGAAGGGTGCCTGGCTGCTTCCTCAGTCAAGCGCCCTGAGAACTATGGTCTTCAGGTACCTTCCCTCGGGGAAGGAGAGGGCGTCGGTATGGTCCGGCGTGTGGGAGAACTCGTCAAGGATGTGCAGTCTGCGGCGCGACTGGTACGCCGCGACCCTTACCGTATGCCGGAAATCATCCATGGCGACCCGCCCCGAACACGAGGATGTCAGGAGAACTCCGTTTTCTGAAAGTTTCGCTATGCACTGGGCGTTGAGGGATGTGTAGGCTTTCAGGGCCTTTTCGATGGCGCGCTGAGTCTTGGCGAAGGCAGGGGGGTCGCAGACCACCACGTCGAAGCTGTCCCTGGAATTGTACAGATATTCGAAGGCATCGGTCGACAGGAATTCGATGCCGGAGGTATTGAGGCCGTTCACACTGAAGTTTTCCCGGGCGACCTCCTGCGCCCTTTCGGATATGTCCACGTTTACGACATGCTTCGCGCCATGCCTGGCCCCGTACACTCCGAACGCCCCCGTGTAGGAGAACAGGTTCAGGATGGTTTTGCCCTTCGCATGCCGGCCCACCGCCTCCCGCGCGGTGCGCTGGTCGAGGAAGAAGCCGGTCTTCTGGCCCTGCATGACATCGGCTAAGAACACGAGACCGTTCTCGGTGAACCTTGGAAAACCGTTGAGGCTGCCCTTCAGTATCCGGGCCGGGATGGGCTGCATGCCCTCGCGCTTCCTGACCTCGAGGTCGGAGCGCTCAACGATTACATCGGGATTCACGACTTTCTCAAGGGCTTCGAGGATGGGCTTTCGAAATGCCTCGGCGCTCACGGCGTGAAACTGCACCACAAGGCAGGAGCCGTAGATGTCCGCGATGAGGCCGGGCATCCGGTCGGCATCGGCGTTCACCAGCCGGAAGCCGGTGCTGTCCGCGGAGAGCAGCGTCCTCTTGTACGCAAGAAGGCGGGAGAGCCGCTTTTGGAAGTAGGCCGCGTCGGGCGTTATGTCGGAGCCGTCCATCATGCGCACGCGTATGTCTGAGAGCGGGTTTATGATGCCCGTGCCCACGAACCCTCCGTCGAAGGAAAGAACGCTCACGGGCTCGCCGGGCTCGAAAGTGGCGTCACCCTCGATGCCCTGTGAGAACACCCAGGGATGCCCGGCCCTGACCGGTGTTTCCCTTCCCTTTTTCAGAACGACCGGTTTGTGCATGGGTCAGCCGAGGGGCTGGTCTATCCTGGACAGGGCCTGGTCGAGGTCGGCAATCAGGTCGTTCACATCTTCGATGCCAACGGAATACCGCACGAGGTCGTCGGTTATCCCCGCCTTCAGTTTGGCCTCGGGGGACACCTTTGCGTGGGTCATGGAAGCGGGATGCTGGATCAGCGTCTCCACACCGCCCAGTGACACCGCGAGGACCGCGAGCTCGACATTGTCCATCAGGACCCTTCCAGCTTCAAGCCCCCCCTTCAGGCCGAAGGAGATCATTGCCCCGGGGCCTTTCTGCTGTCGCCTGGCCAGCATGTGCTGGGGATGTGAGGGCAGCCCGGGGAACCTGACCCAGGCGACGGCGGGGTGGTTTTCGAGGTGTCTGGCTATGACCATTGCGTTGGCCTGTGCGCGCTCGATCCTTATGGCCAGCGTCTTGAGTCCCCGGATGACCAGGAACGCCTGATGAGGGTCCATGTTGGGGCCCATGCCGGTCATCACGGTGTACATGTTCCGGTGGTCGGCCTCGGTCTTTGCCACGACGATGCCGCCCACGACATCGGCATGACCGTTTATGAACTTGGTTACCGAGTGCAGCACCACATCAGCGCCCAGTTCGAGGGGCCTCTGCAGATAGGGCGAGCAGAAAGTGTTGTCCACCACGAGGCGTATGCCGTGCCTGCGGGCGATCACCGCGCACGCCTCGATGTCCGTGATGGAAATGGTGGGGTTGGCCGGGGTCTCTATGAAAAGAAGCTTAGTGTTGGGGCGGATGGCTGCCTCGATCAGTTCGGTATGGCTCGTGTCAACGAAGGTCGAATCCACTCCGAAGCGTGCGAACTGCTTCTCGAGCACGCCCCTGGAAGGGCCGTAGACCGCGTCGGTGGAAACGATGTGGTCCCCAGCCCCGAGGAATGTCATGTAAACAGTTGTGACCGCGGCCATTCCGCTGGCAACCGCGATTCCGCCGAAACCACCCTCGAGGGCCGCAACAGCGTCTTCCAGCACCCTGATCGTGGGGTTCCCGAGGCGCGTGTAGATGAACCCGTCGCTCTCACCTGAAAAACAGTCCGCCCCGTCCTGGGCGTTCCGGAAGGCGAATGTGGAGGTCTGGTAGATCGGCGGGTTGACCGCCATGAGAGCATCGGGCCTCTGCCCCCCGTGCACAAGTATGGTGTCAAATCCTGCGTTCTTTTTCATTTTCTTCCTTAAGGGATGTTTCAAAGGCATGTTGACGGCTGCTGAAGGTCCTTTAGCGGGTTGGATCAGGTCCTCTCTCGAACGGACGCTGTCAGCCGATGGCCCTGTCCCAGTTCACGGGGATGACGGAAGGGAAACGCCAGAGGTCGATGTGCATCTGATCCGCCGCGTAGATGCCGCCCTCGGTGCTCTTCCCGTATCCCAGCCAGGTGTTGAAGAGGACTTCGTTCATGCAATTGTCGGAAACGATGGTTTTGGTCTTCTTGTCGGGCTGGGCCCCGAGTTCCTGCCTGGCATCCTCGAAACGGCTCTGTGCCGCGAACTGGAACTGCTCGTCTTGAAGCTCGGTGAAGATCACCTGGCGAAAGACCTTCCCGGGCCTGTGCGTGGCGTACCAGGCGTACTCGACAGGGGTGAGGTTGGATAGAAGGATCAGCTGTATCGGGCACATCACAAGGTAAAGGTGACATTTCTGGCGGGGCTGGACAGGAATACCCGCGGCTTCGGCCACCTGGGCGGGAGACATCTCCTCGTGGCATTCCCTGGACTTGAAGACATGGAGCTGCCCCCTGGGTTCCATCTCCATGACTTCACCACCGGTCTTGACCAGGTAAATGCTTCTGTAGGCCTTGATGGGTGTGCAGGAAAAGGCGTTGTTGGAGAGGGCCGTCTTGGTGCGTTTGCCATCCACGGCCGCCTTCAGAGCGTTTACGGTGTCGCCCCTGGCGTTCCTCCAGCCGCCCTCGTCGAGGTATTCGAAGTCGGGGAAGCCATCCTTCAGAGACAGGTCTACGAACAATTTGCGCCCCTTGAAGTGCTTGCCCGAACCGGGGCTGCTGTGCCGGGCCAGCCCCCCGATCCCAAGTGAAGTGGCCGTTATCAGCCCCTGCGGTATCGAAAGAACGAGATTGACTTCAGGCATGGGTCACTCCTTTGAGTCCGCTTTGCGGTACGATCGCACGATTGCCAAAATTGAGCATAGCGCCTCTGAATACACCCGTCAAGGAATCGGAGCGCAGGAACGGCAGCATATGCCCCCTGCTCAGGGGCTGCCGACAGTGAAGACCACGTCCATGTCGCTGTAAGACGGACTGAGCGTGTTGTACGGCCTCACGACCACGAATGCCCTGCCTTCCTGGAGGGGTCCCGCAGTGAAGGAAAGGTGCGCGTCGCCCCAGCAGTTGTCGTTCCTGCCGCTGTCGTCGTCGCTGAGAACCGAGCCTCCCTCGGTGGTGAGCTGCACGAAGGAGTCCATGTTCTGAGACAGGGAAACCGTTCTGATGGAGTACGTTCGTCCCCTTAGGATGTCGATGTCGAAACAGGCCATGGGGGTAGCGCTGTTCAAGCTCACGCTGAAGGTGGTGTCGCGGGTCACGAGGGGGATGTCCGCCATCACCACCGACCAGAGGAAGCGAACCCTGCCGTACTCCCATCCTCCCAGACATGTCACCAGAGCAATGTACGTGCCCTCGGAAAGGGGCGTTACTATCAAGGGATCGGTTCCGGAGGGACCGTCCTCGTTCCAGGAGACATAGGAAAGGCCGGTCCCTTCCTCGCGCAGAAGGGTCATTACAAGGTCGATGGGGGCCGAAGCCTCCAGTTTCAACAGCGTCCTGCGCCCCTCGATGCTGAACCGGAACGCAGCGCAGGGATCGTAGGGACTGGGGTAGTAGCAGCTGTCGGGCAGATCGGTTAGCACCCTGGGCCAGATGCTTTCAACGGTGTTCCGATCCTCCTCGATGTAACCCGTGTGGATGGAATCGGGTAGGGAGGCGTCGACAACTACCTCCTCGAGTTTTTCGAGGGTTTCGGCGCTGGAGACCTCAGGGGAAAGCACGCTGGAACTCCTGGTCAGAAGCATGACCAGACCCGCGACGATCGCTATCAGAACGACCGCTGCCACGATGCAGCCTGTCTTGACCGCCGTTGCCGGGGATGAAACCACCGGCGCGCCGCCATGTTCCGTAACTTCATGTCCGTGCTCCAAAGGCGCACCGCAATTCTCACAGGACATGGAACCGGGAGTGACCCGGGAGCCGCAGAACTCGCACCTGGACGGATCATACCTGCGGGCTTCCCGGCCACAGCCTGGACATATCCGAGGGTCTCCCGGGGATACATGTCCGCATTCTGGGCATTTTGTTGCCAATTCGTCCTCCCTTTGCCTGCTTATGATCTTCCCCCGGCCTGCTCATTCAATTATGTGGCGGATCGTATCAAAAACAATGGGCTCGAGGGTATTATCTGCGCCCGTACCCGGCGCCGGGCACATCTTGCCTTGACGCGGGGCTTGCTTATGTTTGCCAATCCACTTTTCCGCATGCCCCGCCACGGGGTGCTTTCGACTACTCGAACGTGCTTTAAAAAGCGCGATCGGGATAACGGAGGATCTCATGCTTACTCCCTGGTTCTGGATTGCTCCGATCGGTTCCGTTCTTGCCCTCGTTGTGGCGTTCCTCTTCTACAAAGACATGATGAGGCAGAGTGAGGGCACACCGAAGATGGCCTCCATAGCCCTTGCGGTGCGCAAGGGCGCCATGGCATACCTTAAACAGCAGTACAAGGTAGTCTTGATCGTCTTTCTCTGCCTGACCGTGCTTTTCGCCGTGATGGCCTATGTGCTCAAGGTGCAGAACGGCTGGGTTCCCTTCGCGTTCATCACGGGAGGCTTCTTCTCGGGTCTCGCCGGTTTCTTCGGCATGAAGACCGCCACCCAGGCCTCCGCTCGAACGGCAAACGCCGCCAGGGACTCCCTGAACAAGGGCCTCACCCTTGCCTTCAGAAGCGGAGCGGTCATGGGGCTTGTCGTAGTGGGGCTGGCCCTTCTGGACATCTCGGCATGGTTCATCATACTGAACCGATTCTACCCGGCGTCCGGGGGATCTTCTTCGCTCATCATAATCACGACCACAATGCTGACTTTCGGCATGGGAGCGTCGACCCAGGCCCTCTTCGCAAGGGTCGGGGGCGGCATATTCACCAAGGCCGCCGATGTGGGCGCCGACCTCGTGGGCAAAGTCGAAGCGGGAATCCCCGAGGACGACCCCAGGAACCCCGCCACAATAGCCGACAATGTCGGCGACAATGTCGGTGATGTGGCCGGCATGGGCGCCGACCCGTACGAGTCGTACTGCGGGGCCATTCTCGCAACGGCGGCACTGGGCGCCACGGCCTTCTCAGCAGCAGGCGGCGTCGTTCAGATGAACAGCGTCATAGCGCCCATGGTCATAGCGGGAATCGGAACAATGCTGTCCGTGATAGGCATGTTGATCGTCAGAACCCGGGAGGGCGCTGATCAGAAGCAACTGCT
Organism: Candidatus Fermentibacteraceae bacterium; assembly: GCA_046485185.1. Taxonomy (GTDB): domain Bacteria; phylum Fermentibacterota; class Fermentibacteria; order Fermentibacterales; family JCC-6; genus UBA6080. The sequence goes on along the minus strand of JAWOHL010000035.1, from coordinate 23,997 downwards.
GGGCGCTCTGAGCAGGGGTGTGAACGTGAGCTCCATCTTGATCGTGGCGGCATCGGCAGTTGTCCTGAAGCTTCTGGGCATCCCCAACGCCTGGGGAGTGTGGGGCTCACTGGTGACGGGTCTGATAGTGGGAATAGTGATAGGCAAATCAACCGAGTACTACACCTCCCACGCCTACAAACCAACTCAGGCCATAGCCGGGCAGGCCAGGACCGGGGCGGCCACGGTGATAATCTCGGGGATCGGCACCGGAATGATCTCCACGGCGGTTCCGGTGCTCATGGTCTCCATAGGAACTGTCATGTCATTCCTCTTCGCTTCAGGCTTCCAGTTCGACAACCTCTCCATGGGGCTCTACGGGATAGGAATAGCCGCGGTGGGAATGCTCTCCACACTTGGCATCACGCTTGCCACCGATGCCTACGGCCCCATCGCCGACAACGCCGGCGGGAACGCCGAGATGGCTGGACTCGAGAAGGAGGTCAGGGAGCGCACCGACGCCCTGGATGCCCTGGGCAACACCACGGCCGCCACCGGCAAAGGCTTCGCCATAGGTTCGGCGGCGCTCACCGCTCTCGCCCTCCTTGCTTCCTATCTGGAAGAGATAAAGATAGGCCTGGTGCGGGTGGGTGTTGAAGTCATCGATGTGGGGGGGCGTTCGGTCGAAGTCGCCACGGCCACGCTGGTGGAACTCATGGCGCACTACCAGATCCACCTGATGAACCCGATAGTCCTCATCGGCGCCTTCATCGGTTCAATGATGGCCTTCCTCTTCTGCGGCCTTACGATGCTGGCGGTCGGACGCGCGGCCGGAAGCATGGTCGACGAGGTCCGCAGGCAGTTCGCCGAAAAACCGGGGATCATCGAGGGCACTGAAGAGCCGGATTACACGAGATGTGTCGCGATCTCGACCCGCGGAGCACAGAGGGAAATGGTACTTCCCGCCTCCCTGGCAATAGTGGTGCCGATCCTGACCGGACTGATCCTCGGAGTCGGGGGCGTTATGGGCCTGCTTTTCGGAGGGCTGGCAGCGGGTTTCGTGCTTGCCATCTTCATGGCCAATTCGGGCGGAGCCTGGGACAACGCCAAGAAGTACGTAGAAGATGGAAACCTTGGCGGCAAGGGCTCTGATGCCCACAAGGCAACCATCATAGGCGACACGGTGGGAGACCCCTTCAAGGACACTTCAGGCCCCAGCCTCAACATCCTGATCAAACTCATGAGCATGGTTTCCATTGTCATGGCGGGTCTCACGGTTTCGTTCCACATGCTCTGAGGGTATTCTCACGGGCCGCTGGCGAAAACTGGGCTGCGTTGTCAGCCCTTGCCCGAAACCTCCTGGAGAACTCTCATGACTTCCCTGTCCGAAACGTCAGCGAGAAGCCCTGCCTCGAGAAGGGCTTCGTGGGAGCTCCTGACTCGTCCGATGTCTTCTATCGCGCGCCGGAACACATCCTGCGGGTCTACGGAGGGGGGGGCGAGCCCCTCCTCGACAGCCTGCTCGGCCACGGCGGCGGCGACCGCCGCATGAACCCCGGGATCGTCAACGCCGGGCATGATGTTCCCGGGACTGAAGTCTCCCGATCTGCCTGCCCGCGCTATGGCCCTGGCTGCGGCGATGGCCATTCCGTCGCTGATGGCCGAAGCGCCGGAAAGAAGGACCCCCTTCAGTATGCCGGGAAAGCCCAGGCAGTTGTTCACCTGGTTGGGCAGATCGCTCCTTCCTGTGGCAACCACCACCGCCCCGGCTTCGAGAGCGGCTTCGGGATAGATCTCGGGTACCGGGTTGGCGCATGCGAAAACGATCGCCTTTTCAGCCATTGACCGTACATGACCCCTTCCCACGAGTCCCGGAGCCGAAGCGGCGATCAGCACATCGGCACCCTTCACTGAATCTTCAAAACTCTGGAACTGCTCCGAGTTGGTAATCCCGCACAGTTCCCGGTGCCAGGAAAAACCCTGGGCCCGGTAATCGCCGCGCGAACGCGACAAACACCCCTTCGAGTCGTTGAGAACGATCTGCCCGGGCTCCACCCCCGAGGCGATCAGAAGCCTGGCGGACGCTGAACAGGAGGCGCCAGCCCCGAGGAACACGATCCTTACGCCGGAAAGCCTTTTTCCGGCAAGCTCCAGGGCATTCATCAGTCCCGCGAGGATCACGCATGCAGTTCCCTGGGCATCGTCGTGCCAGACAGGGATGCCGCACCTCCGCTTAAGTTCTTCAAGGACAGTGTAGCAATTCGGCTGGGAGATGTCTTCGAGGTTCACCGCGCCGAAGGAGGGCGAGGCAGCCAGCACGAAATCAACAAGTTTCGCGGGGTCGGAAGCCCCGGCTGCGTCCCGGGTGTCAACGCAGAGCGGAACGGCGTTCAGCCCCCCCAGCCAGCTCATCAGCAGGGCCTTGCCCTCCATCACGCCCATCCCGCCGGGCGGGGTGCAGTCGCCATCCCCCAGAACCCTGGTGGAGTCGGAAACCACGGCAACCGTGGACCCCCTTGCGCTCAGGGTGAAGCTTTTCGACCGGTCATCGCGGATAGCGGTGGACACGGCGGAAACGCCGGGTGTGTACCAGACACCGAGCCACTCGGGTTCGATTCGTGCCACCGAGGGAAGCGTGTGTATCTTGCCCTGACAGTGTTCGTGGGCGACAAGCGAAAGGGCTTTCAAAAACGCCGTTCTTTTCGCTCCGGAATCCGGCATGTCATCGATCCGGGACAGGGCTTCCTTCAGCCCGAAGGGTTTCATTTCCGCATCCTCATTTCGAACAGGTTGCCGCCATGGAGGTCGAGCGCAACGAACACGGGGTAATCCCTGAGAACGATCCTGTAGAGTGCTTCGGAGCCAAGGTCATCCCAGGCCGCCACTGTGCACGAATCCACGCATCCGCCGCCCAGGGCGGCGGTCCCGCCCGCCGCGGCCAGGTAGACGGCGCCCGCCGCGGCCAGTGAACTCGCGACCAGGGAGCTTCGGGGACCCTTGCCGATGAACATCCCGACGCCCGCTGCCACCAGAGGCAGTGTGAAGGGGTCCATCCGATGTGATGTGGTGGGACCGAGAGCGCCGCACACCCTGCCCGTAGGGGCCGGGGTGGGTGCCGCGTAGAACAGGGCCGCGCCCTTCGGGTCGAACGGAAGCGCCATCCCGCGGGACAACAGTTCCGCCATGCGCCTGTGAGCCCTGTCCCGGCACGCAATGACCGCTCCCGAGAGAAGCAGCGTTTCGCCGGCATCCAGTTTTCTCAGCGGCTCGGGCCCGCAATCGGTGGATATCCGCTTCACAGGACCCGCCGCGCCGTCCGGTGGGCATGGCACTCGATGCAGACAGCGACGGGAAGCGAGGCCATGTGGCAGGGCGCAAGCTCCACCCGAACCTCGAGGGCGGTTACGGGCCCGCCGAACCCTTGCGGGCCGATCCCGGTTTCGTTCACGGCGGCAAGGATGCGCTCTTCGAGACGCCTTTGCTCGGGGGTTGCGCCCGGGGTTCCGAAGGGGCGCAGCAGAGCCTTTTTGGAGAGGATACCACACATTTCGAGGTCGCCTCCCAGCCCCACACCCAGAAACAACGGCGGACAGGCACCGGCGGCTTTTGCCAGCACGACATCCCTCACGAAAACCGTTATCCCGTCCTCTCCCGCAAGTGGCGGCAGCATGGCTGAGGCCGATGCGTTTTCTGAACCCGCCCCCTTGACCAGCAGCTCGAGGGTCAGGGAATCGCCGGGGACTTCGCTCAGATGAATGATCGCAGGTGAGTTGACCGGAAGCGGGGCACGGTTCAAAGGATCGCTTACCAGTGAATTCCGGAGCCTGCCTTCCCTGTAACCGTTTTCCACTCCCCGGTCCACGGCTTCGCGCAGCGAACCGCCCTCGATGACGAGCCGGTTCCCCCTCTCCGCGAACACGACTGCGATGCCCGTATCCTGGCATATGGGAAGGCCAGTCGCTGCCGCTTCGTCGAGGTTTTTCAAACAAAGGCCAAGCGCGCTTCTCCCCGGACCCTCGGGCGAGGCGGCCATTGCCTTCAAAAGAAGGGCCCGCAAGCCCGCGGACGGCCGGGTACACGCCTCAACGCACATTGAAGCAACGGCTTCGGAGACCTCAGGGGCGTCCAGGAAGCGAACCTTATCCCCTTGTTTCACTGCGCAGCCAATCGAGGTATTCGGGTGAACCGCCCGAGATGGGCGTCACTATGATCTCGGGGTTCTCGTAGGTGTGGTTCTTCTTCAGGTATTCGACCAGTTTCTGCGCAGCCTGGGAGGTGGTCTTGAAGAGCATCACGTACTCCTCCTCCCTGTGAAGGCCGCCCTTCCACCAGTAGACGCTTGTTACCGGTCCGGACACCCTTCCGCAGGCGGCGAGCCTCTCCCTGACGACCCGCTTCACGAGAAGCGAGGCGATGTCCTCCCGGTCAACGGTACTGGTCACCTGAACGAATTCAGTTTCCACAGGATCCTCATCCTTCCCGACAGCCACAAAAGCATTGCTCCCGTGACTAAAAGAAGCAATACCGCAAAACAGATCACCACACGGGATTCCCACCCGTTTGCAAAAGCGGTTTCGATGACGCCTTTCAATCCCGGGAACAGTTTGTCGGCGAACAATTTGAGCAGGGCGCCGATTGCAACGAAGAACACCGCTGAAAGAGCGGCGAACCACTGCTGAGCGGCCCTTGATGACCGTGCCCGAACCGAGACGTGCATGCCCGTCACGGCGCTGAAGGCGCTCACAACGAGGCTTGTAAAAAAGACCACGATCACCGCGCCGGGCTCGGCCACGGCCATTCCCCGAATGGATCTGAAACCCAGCGACACAAGGAGGCTGAAGAGCAGGAACGCGCTTCCCGCGGCGACGCTGAACAGGAACTTGCCCCAGAGAAGGTCCATACGGGCCAGGGGGGATGACAGAAGCGTTTCGAGTGTGCCCCTTTCGCGCTCGCCGGCGATCGTGTCGATGCCCACAGGCCCAGCCATGTAAAGGGGAAAGAGCACGAACGGAAGAAGGGCCAGATCCGGGCTTTCGATGGATGAGGGAAGGTACATTCCGAAAAGCCCGAGGTAGATCACGACAAGACGGATGAAGCCCCCCCTGCCCAGGGAGCGGGCGAAGGAGAGGTACTCGCGTCGAAACAGAGATCCGATCACTCCCCCTCCTCCCGGGCGAGGCTCATGAACACGTCTTCAAGGTTCCGGCCCGCCTTTCTGAACTCCTCGACCCTGTTCCCCTGGGCGATCAGGCTTTCGAGGAGCTCCGACGCTGGAAGGGGGCTTTCAACAACAACAGCTCCGTCTGGCCCCGGGGAAATGACCTCGCCCCGGTGAACGACCGCGCCGCCCCGGGTTCTCACAAGAAAACCAGATGAAACGGTAAGCGCTCCCGTTTCACCGTGGAGAACCCGTTTCCCCCGGTGCATCATGGTAATGCTTTCGCATATCGATTCGGCCTCGGACATGTTGTGGGTGGACAGCAGAACGGGTCTGTCCCCGGCGCAGTCCTTCATCATGGCCCTGACCTCGGAGGCCTTTACCGGGTCGAGGGAGGCTGTGGGCTCATCGAGCAAAACCAGCTCGGATGGAACTGCGAACACCCTTGCCATGGCCACAACCCTGCGGTTACCCGTGGAAAGGTCCTTCACGGGCTTATCCGCTGCATGGAGCATACCGAAGGCTTCAAGGGATCCCGTTGTTAGATCAGCGCTGTCACCGGGCCCGCAACCGTAAAACCCGCACCAGACCCTCAGGTTCTCCTTGACCGTGAGCGCCGGGACAAGCCCGTCCTCGCTGAAGAGAACGGAGATCCTGCGCCTTGTTTCAGGGGTTTTTACAGGGTCTGCCCCAAGAACGCACGCCGAGCCGCCGTCGAGGCGAAGCAGACCAAGAAGCGCTCTGATGGCGGTTGTTTTCCCGGCGCCGTTCCTGCCCAGAAGGCCGTGCACTCCCCGGGACGGTATGTCGAGGTCGAACCCGTCAAGGGCCTTCACCCGTCCGTACAAAACAGTGACGTTACTGAGCGAGGCGGACGTGTTACCCATCAGGGCTCCCGGATGACCCGGCAGAGCGCGTCCACCAGGTGGGCGAAAAGAAGGGCGCCCTTCTCCACGGAGACCTGCGACATGTCTCCGCCCACGCCGCCATCGGGGTAGGCTTGCCTGAAGGCCTCAGGGTCCCCGAAAACATCCTGCCAGGCAGGGTACGTTCCGGTGAAGACACCGGGAGGGGTCTCGCCAAGAAGGGACCAGACCATGGAGACCTCGGAGGAGGTCACGTGATGCCCGCTGTCTGGAAAGAGCTCACTCTCCCTTTCAGGGGCGCCGGGGAGCTGCCACCAACCCAGGTACCGTGGCGACAGGGCGCCGTAATCCCGGTTGCAGGCGTCTTCAGCGGCGCTTCGGTTTCCGCCGTGACCGCTTATAATCAGGCACCTGCGAAAACCGTTGCGTGAGGCCGATTCAAGGATTTCAGAGTAGACCTGTGCAAGGGTTCGGGTCGTAAGCGAGAAAGTACCCGGGAAGCCCAGGTGGGATCGGGAATCGCCGTAGGAAACCACAGGGAGGACCGGCGCTCCCGTTTCGCGGCCAGCTTCGAGGCACAGGTGTTTCGCCACTATGGCGTCACACCCCAGGGGCGCCTCGGTGCCATGCTGTTCAAGGCTGCCCGACGGCAGCAGAACGGTGGGGGCCGGGAGTTGTGAAGCCTGGTGGGAGAGCAGCAGTTCGTATTCCATGGGGGTGAATATATGCAAACCGAAATCCGCGCCGGAGGAAGAACCTGGCTGAGGGTCCCCGTGAAGACCCGCCTGATCCTCAGGGGAGACGACCTGTCCGAGGCGGTATCACAGGGGCTTTCCCAGGCCGGTCTCACGACGGGGGAGGACGACATCCTCTTCGTGAGCGAGAAGGCAGTGGGGGCGAGCCAGGGCAGGTATTTCCTTCTGGACGAGGGCGAGGTCAGACCAGGCAGGCTTGCCGTCTTCCTCTCCCGTCATGTCACAAGGACCCCCGCCGGCATCGGTCTTGGCATTCCAGAAACCATGCAGTGCGCCATCGACGAATGCGGTGCCGCACGGATACTGCTGGCGGCTGCGGCGGGATTTCTGGGAAAGCTGCTGGGCAGGAAGGGGGACTTCTACAGGGTTGCGGGCCCCCGGGCGCGCTCGATAGACGGGCCCACGAACGGTACCCTTCCGCCCTTCAACAGGGCGGTCAGTCTTGCGCCCCTCGACCCTGACGGAGTTGCCAGGCGGCTTTCGGAAAGGTTCGGATGCGGCGCGGCGGTTGTGGACATCAATGACCTGGGGGGCAACATCCTGGGAGCCTGGCCCAAAAGCATCGACCGCGGGCTTCTTGTGGAGATACTGGCGGACAACCCGCTTGGGCAGGGAACCCAGCAGACCCCGGTCGGAGTAGCGCGACCGGTTTCTACCTGAGCCTGAACACCCTCTCCAGTGCCCCGTTCAGGACCGCGACGATCACCGCCGCAAGCACGGCCCACCAGAAACTTGCCAGGTGAAACCCGGCGGGTGTCCACCATGATGCCATCAGCAGGATCAGCCCGCTCACGAGAAACCTTGCGAGCCCCAGCGTCAGTATGATGAGGGGACAGGTGATGAGGGAGAGAAGCGGCCCCAGCAGAAAGTTCAGCAATCCCACGGCCAGGGCAGTAAGCGCGATGCTCCAGAACCCATCGAAACTCATCCTCGAACCCAGGATGAGGCTTGTCAGATAGAGGCTGAGCCCGGAAACTGCCCACGCCACAATCAGCCCGCCCCGTCTATTTTCACTTCTTTCACCCATGTACGCCCTCCTTTGCTTCAATGCTTGACAGGAATATACAGCTTCGCGATAATTCCGACTCCGTTGGCGGGTCGTCCAATGGTAGGACTGCGGACTCTGGATCCGCCTATTGGGGTTCGAATCCCTGCCCGCCAGCCAATCGTTTATGGGGAGCTTCGGCTCCCCATTTCCATACCCCGGGTCTTTTACCATGAAAAATAGAGTTGACACTTCTATTTTTCATGGTTCGGTCTCATTCCATGGCCGATTGACAGCCCATGGGATAAGCGCCTTGGGCTTCTTGCATACAAGCACCTGTGCAACTTATACTTATGTGGCATCGACGGTGTGAAATTAGCAAGCCTTCGAAAGGTGGTAATCATGTTTGTTGTCATGATGGTGATACTGGGGCTGATGGATACGGAAACCGGTTTTCCACGGGAAGAGTTCCTTCACGGTTACTGCACCGAGTCTCTTCCGCCCGGTTATGACACAGGGCAGGGGGAATGGACCGGCAGCGGCCCGTGGGGAGGCAACCTGAGGGCGCTCGTCCCCGCAGTGGGTGACAACAGCATCGTCGTGGCGGCATGCGGGTACTCCATGACGGCCGATGCCGGCGGTGTGTGGAGAAGCACGGACGGGGGGGTCACCTGGAACGGCACGAGCATGTTCGGCATCCAGGTGAACGACGCCTGCGCCGCGCCTCCTTCCACATTCTATGCCGCTACGCGGACGGGCCTTTACGTGTCGACCGACAACGGCGTGAACTGGTCGGTGGTTTCGGGAATGCCTTCGGCCTACGTCATAAAGATAGGCGTGTCCCAGGCAAACCCCGATGTTCTCATCGCGGGGCTCTCGTCCAACACAGGCATAAGGCGTTCGGTCGACGGAGGCGCCACATGGCACGAGGTCGGCCTCAGCACAGGGTTCATGAAGGGCTTCGGGTGCGACCCCGACCACCCCGACACAATGTATGTGGCCATGTCCGGCCTGGCTCAGCCGCTCTACCGAAGCACCGACGGCGGCGCTTCATGGAGCCCGATGGGACCCGCCGGCTCCGGGTGGGGGCTTCTCGTGGCGCCATTCGGCTCGGGTGAATCGATCATTCTCACACACGGCGACGGCTTCTACATGACCGGTGACTACGGCAACTCGTGGGACCTTGCGGTCGCGGGAACAAGCTACGCGCCAGCGGTGTGCGACGGTACGAACATCTTCGCCCCCGGAATAGCTGCGGGGGGCGTTTACGAAAGCACCGACGGGGGCGAGAACTGGACCCTGAACACCTCCGGGATCACGGCATCATACTGGCAGGCGGGGTGCGCCTCCTCGGCGGGGTACCTGGCCGGCCACAACGGCGGCGTCTACAGGTCGGAGGCCCCGGGCGACCAGTACCAGGTGTCGCAGCAGGGAATTGGAAACGCCTACATACACGCAGTGTCATTCATCTCTTCAACAGGGACCCTTTTCGCCGCGGGTGAGTACCACGGCCTGTGGAAAACCACCGATGCCGGGGAGAACTGGGAGATAGTAAACCCCGGCCCGGCGAACTGGACCATATACGACATCGCTCCCGGATCCGATCTTCACTACCAGGGGCCGGTGATGTACACCGCAACTGCTTCCGGGGTTTACAGGTCCGATGACTGGGGAGACAGCTGGGCGAGCGCAGGCTTCACCGGCACACAGGTCTCGAGCGTGGCGTTCGACCCCGCCGACCCTGACAGGGCATGGGCCGGAACGGCCACTACGGGCGTCCATTACACAACCGACGGAGGCCAGAGCTGGACCCCGGGGTCAGGCCTTCCCTTCGCACTTTATCCATCGCTGGAACTGATCGAACTCGAGGGCGGAGGCCTGAGGGTACTGGCTTCCTTCCAGCAGAGCGCCACGGCCGTTTACTGGTCCGATGACGGCGGAGCGACCTTTACGGCCGCTCCCGTTCCCGGTTCCTACCATCCCGGCCTCTCCACCCGCTGGGGGGCTGACGCCATGGCGTACCTTTCCACAGATGGCGGCATCTACCGTTCCTGGGACAGGGGGGCGACGTGGGAGCAGTGCCCGGGGTCCTCGGGCATGTCATGGGCGGTCATGGGGGAACTCGACGACAACGTCTTCAACGGAACAGGCAGCACGGGCGTCCGGTGGAGCCCCGACCTGGGCGACACATGGCAACTGCTGAACACCGGCATCGAAACCCGCTGTGTGTGGGACATAACCTACGGCGCAACACCGGGGCAGCTCTTCGCCGGTCTTCGGGGCTTCGGCGTTGTGGAACTCACGGAAGACCAGCTTGGCATTTCCGGGCCCTCCCCCGCGATTCTTTCGATAAGCGCAAGCCCCAACCCAGCAAGGGGTCCGGTCACGCTTTCGGTGGTCGGCTCAGGCAGCGGACCTGTGACGGTGAGGGTTTTCGACACCGCGGGCAGGCTTTGCGCCACCCTCGACGGGCACGGGGGAAGCGCTGTCTGGACGCCCGGCGAAAGCACTCCGGCGGGTGTCTACCTGGTCAAGGTTTTCACGCCGACCGAGACGGCCGTTTCAAGGGTGGTGCTTCTGAAATAGCTCACCCGGGCGTCTGCGGGAACAAAAGGGTCGGGGGGGGAATAGGTTATCTAGTCAGTGATACCTGTCTCTTCCCGTACCCGAAAGGTTCCCATGAGCAGTTCAAAGGCTGTTCTTATTCTCGGGGCCGTTTTCCTGCTGGTTTCCTGCAACGGTCCCCTCTCCCCGGCACGCCCCAACATCATCGTCATAGTAATCGATTCGCTGAGGGCGCGGAACCTATCCTGCTACGGGTATGAGCGGAAAACGACTCCGGCCATCGACAGCCTCGCCGCCACCGGAACTCTCTGGGCGAACTGCATGGCCCAGTCATCCTGGACGCTTCCGTCCATGACATCCATCTTCACCGGTTTGACCGAAAGAAGCCATGGCGCCGGCAAGAGGGACAACCTTGAGTACATGCTGCACCCTGATGCCCCCTTCCTTGCGAACCTGATGCGCGACGGGCAGTACAGAACGTACGGGCACTTCAACGTAGCTTATCTGGACGATGTACACGGATTCGACCGCGGGTTCGACAGCTTCAGGTGCGAGATGGGGTTGCCGGTAAGGGCCGATGCCGTGACAGGGGCATTCATGGGCTGGCTCGACAGCACCGGAACGGATGAGCCATTCTTCGCTGTTCTGCATCTCTTCGACCCGCACATGCCGTACAATCCCCCCGAACCTTACAACACCATGTTCGGGCCGCTGGCTGCTGATTTCCAGACGAAATGGAGTGTAACACCCGACGGGGTTGTCCTTGACCCCGAGAACAGGCAGCACTACATCGACCTCTACGACGGCGAAACCGCCTTCGCGGACAATGAGCTGAGCGTGCTGTTCGCCCACCTCAGGTCTACCGGAGCGGCGGAGAACACCATCATCCTTGTAACGGCCGACCACGGCGAGGAGTTCAACGAGCACGGATCACTGTTCCACGGCCACTCATTCTTCCAGGAAGTGATACACGTCCCCCTGATCATTACCGGTCCAGGCATTCCGGCGGGGGTTGTGGATTCAACCTGGGTGGGTCATTTCGACGTGGCGCCGACGATCCTCGGGCTCTCGGGCACACCCGTGCCGGAACTCATGGAAGGCGTAGACCTATTCGGTGCGTATCAGCACCAGGACCGGGTTATCCCCTCCAGCGGCCTCATCGATCCACCTGAAACCCTTCTGAGACCCTGGGAGTGCGCCCTGATGAACGCCGGGGTGAAGACGATGAGATTCCTGGGCGGCCATGGCTACACCGATTTCACCACCGACATCTCTGCCGATCCCCTCGAGATGAGCCTGTCCGAGGTGGAGAACAGCAAGAAAGCCGATGACTATCTGCTGCAGCCAAGACTGTGGACACCTGTTCAGGTGGAAACCGATATAACCCTGAACCCTGTTCTGCGGGACCTGGGTTACTTCTAGCGGAAGCGGCTATATCAGAGTGTAAACAGCACCGTCAAGGCAGCCGAACACGACCCTGCCGGCTGTAACCACCGGGGATGAACTTATGGGCATGTCGGTCGTGAAAGTCCATAAAAGCTCTCCCGATACTGTGTCGAGTGTGTAGAGGTTACCGTCGAGGCTTGTTATATAGACCGTTTCGCCTGAGAGGGCGGGCGACGCCATTATCTCTCCTCCTGTGGAATGGCTCCATTTCACGGTTCCGTTCGCGTCATCAAGGGCCAGAAGCCTTCCGTCCCTTGTCCCGATGAACACGGTCCCGTCTTTCACCGCGGGGGAACCCACAACCCCCCCCTCGAGGTCAACCGACCATTTGAGTGTGCCGGTTGCTGCATCGAGAGCCGTGAACGCGCCGTTGTATGAGCCGAAAAAAACCGTGCCCCCTGAAACCGTCGGGGTACAGAAGACATCGTACCCGGCATCGTGGCGCCAGAGCAACTGGCTGGTGGATGTGTTGACCGCGTAGAGCCCCCCGTCGAGGCACCCGAAGTAGATTATCCCGTCGGCAATGGAGGGTGAGGAAAAGATCTCGGTTCCCGCGGAAAACCTCCACTTCTCCTGGCCGGTCAGCAGGTCAATCGCCCTCAGGTACCCGTCGAAACCACAGGAATAGACGACTCCACCCGAGATGAGCGGTGAGGCGATCACTTCTTTCTCTGTCCGGAGCTTCCACAGCAGTTCGCCGGTGGAGGCGGAAAGGTTGTAAACAAAGCCGTCCCAACTTCCGAACACGACCGTTCCGGCGGAAACAGCAGGAGATGAGGAGACCTTGCCGTCGGTCCTGAATTCCCAGTTTTTACTCCCCGTTCCTGCATCGATGGAGTAAAGGCTTCCGTTCCAGCTCCCGAAAAACACGGACCCTTCAGCGACCGCCGGTGTCGAGCTCACTTCGCCACCGGACTGGAAACGCCATTCAAGCCTTTCGAGGACCCTTGGGCCGGAAGAGTCGTAGACGCCGGAACGCGACTGGTCGCCGCGGAACATGGCGACAGGTTCCTTTTCACTGCAAGAAATACTAATAGCAAAATGGAAGAATAAAAGCGCTAAAATGACGATTCTAATCTTCATAACGGCCCCCGAGTTATCAGTCCATGGCTTTCAAAACACAATAGACTGATTAATAGTCGGTTTGACCCTCAGGGTTCCGAAGGCTCGGCAAGGTCAGCAGGATGGATCTCATCGATGTTCTCTTCGATGGCAATCATCCCGAGAAGCCGGCCCGTGGCATCGCGCAGAGGCTGGGCGTTCACGGTGCAGGCGCCGGAAAGGATCCTCAGCAGGGCGGGTCTGGCCCCTCCCCTTTTCCAGTTCTCCACGGCTTCCGCAAGGGGGATCTGGTCTTCTGAGTGGAGGATGTTCGAGAGTTCCCGTCCCCTCACATGCTCGGGAGGGATCTCCATTTCACGCGAGAGCACTGGGTTGATGTACACAACCATTCCATCGGAATCGGTGACTATGATCCCGCGGTTCTCGGCCTCGAGGACCGCGCGGAAGAGGGCACCGTTCCTTCTCAGCTCCTGCTCGGCCCGGTGTCTGCTGATGGCCAGCGCCACGTGCTCGGCTATCCGGGCAAAAAGGACAAGGTCCTCACGGGAATAAGCGTTGACCATCTCGTAGCTCTGGGTGGCCAGCACGCCCCAGACCCCCGAGGAATCCCTGAGGGGAACGCCTATCCACTGTTCGGAGGGCGATCCCACTTCCCTGAGCTTTCCCTTCGCCAGAAGCTCGGCGTACGTGGCTCTGTCCACGAGAAGGGGTTCACCCGTGGTCCGTACAAGGTCGGTGAGCGTTCCCTCCATGTAGCCGGGTATGGTGAAACCCACCGCTCCGTCCTGCTGGTCGATTGCGTAGGGGAAGGAGTAGGAGTTGTCAGCCGGGTCGTAGAACGCGAAGTAGAGGTTGGGGGTGTAGAAAAGTCTCGACATCTGGGCGTGTATCTCTTCCAGAAGCCTGAAAAGAGACTGCGCGGTCACAGCCGCATCGGTGATAGCGTACAGGACGGACTGTACGGTCTCTGACTTCTGCCTCTCCGCCACTTCAAGGACAAGCATGTCGTTGGATTTGGTGAGCTCGCCCGTCTTCTCGTCCACCATCTCCTGAAGCCGGTTGCGGTACCGTCTGAGTTCGTCCTCGGCTTCCTTCCTTTTGGTTATGTCGAGGATCACCGCATCGAAGACAAGTGTTTCACCGGATTCGCCGGAAACGCCGTATGCGCTTATGGAAACCCACAGCCTGCCCTTGTCCCGGCGCATCCACTGGGCTTCCATACCTGAGACGGTGTCGTGGTCCATGAGGTTCTGGAGCATCCGTTCCCTGTCCGAGGGATCGACCCAGGTGTCCCCGATACTGGCGTTGAAAAGCTCGTACTCGTTCTCGTAGCCCAGCATGTCCACCAGGGGTCTGTTCACGGAGATGATGTTACCGGACCGGGCCGCCCTGAAGAAGCCAACTGGAATGCCCGGGGAAATGGTCACGAGCGAGAGGTTCCGGTCACGGAGGGTCTGTTCCATGAACCCCTTTTCGGTTTCATCCCTGAAGCTGGCCAGGACCATGTCTCCGTCGGATTCCCCGAGCCGGAAAAGCGAAACCCTGAAAATGAACCTGTATTTGTCGGTGTTCAGGGCAAGGCTCACCGGGGAAGTCCGGCCCTGCAGTTCAAGCTCGTAGAGTAGTGAGGGAAGAACCCCCTCGGAATGTTCCATGTCAGCCAGGACCCTGTCCAGCGAGAGATCGGAGTTCTCTCCGAAGGCGCTGACAAAAGCCTGATTCGCGTCCACAAGCTTCAGGCGGCGGTCGAAAACGGCCAGCGCAGTGTCGTCCATGAATCTGGCATAGTACTCCAGTGGATTCAACCCGAGCCCCTTTCCTCTCCGTTGAATCTAAAAAAGGCCGGTTACAGAGTCACACCTAGAAGTAGCCCAGGTCTTCCAGTATGGAATCCACCCTGTCTCTGTCAACCTGGAGTGGATCGTAAAGAACGGGTGATGCCCAGTAAAGCAGAGCATACTCGATGGCGGATGAATCCGGCTGCAGCGGCAATGTTCTTCCCGGGTCGGAATCAAGGTCATACGCCGTCCATGTGTCTGTTGTGGTTTCCCAGATAGCAAGATCACTGCCGTAAAGCACTGCTACCGGCCATAAAGGACCGGCATTCAGATTGCTCGAAAAAACAGGTTGCACCGTGTTGTCGTGAAAAAGATCCACACCTTCCAGAGGGCCGGGCCAATCAAGACCAGTGAGTTCCGCCAGTGTCGGAACAATGTCCACATGGCTTGCGGGATCGCTGTAGACACCCGGAAGGATTCCGGCCCCGCTGAACACCATGGGAACATGCAGAGCTTCCTGGTTGAGGGTTTTGCCGTGCCATATCGCTCCCCTTTCCAGAAACTCCTCTCCATGATCGGCCACGACGATCACAACAGTGTTCCGGGTGAGCCCTCTCTGCCTCATTCCAGCAAGCAGACGGCCCAGTTCGTTGTCGACATGGGCAACCCCGCCATCGTACATGTCAATGAGATGGGAAGTGAGGGCGGGGTTGGGCGGCTCCCTTGTTCTCCTGGTGTTCCAGTTGAATGGAGGACCCCCGGGCCCAAAAAGAGTGTCGAATGGAGCCGGAGGATCGTACGGGTCATGCGCATCGAAAAAGTGCACCATGACGAAGAACTCTTCGCCTTCCTGCAGGTCGTCCATCCAGGCAAGGCATGTGTCAACCGTGGGACCGGCATTGTAAAGGCCGATGTATTCGCTGTAGAAGCTTTCGTATCCCACATGCCAGCCGAACTCTTCACCCAGGAGGTAGTTGTTGACAAAACCCGCTGTTGCGTAACCCGCATTCTTCATTACCGAAGGAATGGTCGGCATGGCAGGGTCAGCCCCCAGGACCCTTCCGGTGTCATAACGCCTGGCGCCGTGGCTTCGGGGGTAAAGACCGGTCAGAATGCTGGCGCCCGAGGGAAGGGTCCAGGGTGACGCGGCCTGGCAGGCTGTGAAGGCCGCTCCCACAGCAGCAAGGCTGTCAAGCGTTGGGGTTGTGTTCCGCTCGTAACCGCAGTAACCAACATGTCCAGCGGCAACGGTGTCCAGTATCACAAGCAGTACCGAAGGCCTCTGTCTGCCCTCGCACGAGATGAGAAGCGAGAGAATCAGCCACAGAAGAACCTTATGCCGAAACATCACACTCCCTCTTCGCCTTCTTTGCCAGCTTCGTTCCGAATACCACGTATATGCAGGGCTCCACGAGAAGCGTGAGCGCCGTGGCAGCTACCATGCCGAAGATCACGGTGACCGCCATGGGCGCCCACGATTCAGCGCCTTCACCGATGCCCAGGGCAAGGGGCAGCATGGCCAGGATCGTGGTGAGGGCAGTCATCAGGATGGGCCTCATTCTCACACGTGCAGCCTCGGTCACCGCTTCCTCGATGGTCGCCGCACCCTTTCTGAGGAGCTGGTTTGCGTAGTCCACAAGAACGATGCCGTTGTTCACCACTATGCCCGCGAGCATGAGCATGCCTATGAGGGACATGACGGAGAGAGGAATGCCCGTTATCAAAAGGCCGAGCACGACACCGATGATCGCCATGGGAACGGTGAAGATGATGATGAACGGCTCAAGCAGCGACTCGAACTGGCTTGCCATGACCATGTACACAAGAAGAGCGGCGACGACGATGGCTATGCCGAGGTAGAGGAATGTCTCCTGCTGGTCCTTCATCTCACCGCCGTACTCGATCCTGAGGTTGTTGATGTTGGCCCTCTCCACCACCCTGCGAACGTCGGCCGAAACCTGACCCAGGCTTCTGCCTGCAACATCGCAGTTGATGGTGATCGACCTCTGCTGGTTCGTACGCTGAATGCTCGTGGAGACCATGCGCTCGGTGAAGGTCCCGAGACCGGCGGCGGGCATTCCCGCGACCGGGAGGTAGTCGAGGTCTTCCCGCGAGTCCTTCAGGTAATCAGGGTAACGGACGAGTATGTCGTACTCCTCCCCCCCCTCTCTGAGAACACCGGCGTTGGTTCCCCTGAGGCCGGTGCTCATCTCCGAGGCGATGAAAGCGGGGCTGAGGCCATGAAGGACCATGGCGTTGTAGTCGGGCCGGAACGAAAGCTCGGGCATCATGTCATCCATGGATGTGGTAACATCCCTGACCCCCTCGATGCCCTGGATGGCCTCGCGGATCCTCTCTCCCTCGGTGACGAGCTGGTCGAGATCGTCGGAGTACACCTTGACCTCGATGGGGCTGCCCCCCATGAAGTTCCCGCCGGAAATGTCGTAGGTGAGCCCCGGAACGTCGTCGAGCACCGCCCTGACCCTTTCCTCGTACTCCTCCTGGGAGAGGCTCCTCTCATTCACCGGCACCATCCGGAACATCATCTCGCCCGACCAGCTTCCCGAAGAGCCGCCGAAAACAGCGCCAAGCCCTTCTTCCTGCCCCACCTGGGCGTACCAGGTAATGAGGTCGCCCTCCTCGAACAGCTTGGGAAGGGTGTCTTCCAGTGCCCTTATCATGGCATCGGTTTCTTCGAGCCCTGTCCCAATTGCTGCGTTCATGTCGATGCTGATGAAGCCGTTGTCGTTTTCGGGAATGAACTCGGTCTTTAAGAGGGGGAACATCGCCAGGCACACGACAAGAAGCCCCAGGGTAGAAATGATCACGAGCTTCCGCTTCCTGACCATGCGGACTGCGAGCTTGTGGTAACCTTCCTCCCTTCTCTCGATCATCTTCTTGATCCTGTCACCAAGGCTCCCCTGTTTGTGGCTGGGGACCAGACGTTCGGCAAAGGAGCTGAGAAGGGGCACCAGGCTCAGGGCCACGAAGAGCGATACGATGAGGCTGAAAACTATTGTGAGGACCATCTCCTTGAACATCTGACCGGCGAGGCCCGGGACGAAAAGTATCGGCACGAACACAGCCAGCGTCGTCAGGGTGGAGGCTGTGATAGCCATACCCACCTCTTCCGAACCCTTGGATGAGGCCGAGCAGGCACTCTCTCCCTTTGTCCTGTACCTGTAGATGCTCTCCAGAACGACGATGGAGTTGTCAACCAGCAGGCCTACCGCCAGCGCGAGCCCCGCCAGGGATATCATGTTCAGGTCCACATCGGAAAAGTGCATCACGGCGAACGTGGTGATGATCGATACCGGAATCGCCGCGCCCGCGATCAGTGCGCCCCTTGGAGACCTGAGGAAAAAAAGGAGGACGAGGAACGCCAGTATGGACGCCTGAACAGCGGTGGTGGCCAGGTTGGAGATGGACTGCTGAATGAAGTCGGACTGGTCCCACATGATGTAGGGAACCACCTGACCGGCGTACTCCCTCTCCACGGCATCCAGCTCGGTGCGGATTCCGCTGCAAACATTCACCGTGTTGGCGTCGCTTCTTCTCTGTACAATACCGAACAGCGAGGGTTGACCATCCATCCTTATGTACTGGGTGACCTCCTGCTCGCCGTCGATCACGTCGGCCACATCCCGAAGCAGGACCGGGCCGTGCATCCCCCGGCCGACGACCATCTGAGAAAGCTCGGAAAGGCCTGCGATGCTGGATTCCACCCTGACACTGATGTTCAACCCGCCACTTTCAAGGTCTCCCGCCGGCATGTCGTTCCTGGCCTGTGCGATGGCCCCCGTGACCTGCCCCAGGGTGATCCCGGCGGACTGAAGCCTCGCGGGATCGACCTCGATGTGAATCTGCCTGACCTGGCCGCCGAGAGTGCTCACAGATCCAACGCCGGGCTGCCTGGCGAGCCTTGGTTCGATCTCGCTCTCCAGAAGGCTTCTGAGGGCGAAGTCATCCAGCAGGGGGCTCGAGAACCCGATGAACATTATGGGCTGAAGGCTGGGATCGAGCGCCAGGACCAGGGGGTCGGAGGCATCCTCGGGCAGAAGGTCTTCGTAAAGATCGAGCTGCCTTCTGATGTCGGTCTCGGCCTGGTTGAGGTCGTGACCCCACTCGAACTCGGCCATGACAACACTGATGCCGTTGGAGGATGTCGAGGTGATCTTCTTCACGCTGGCAACTCGTGATGCGGCCTCTTCCAGCGTCCGGGTGACGAGGTTCTCCATCTCCTCGGGACCCGCCCCGGTCATTGAACTCATCACCACGATCATGGGGAACTGTACCTTGGGGTAGAGGTCGATCCCCAACTGGGTGAGCCCGAAAAAGCCGATACCCAGCATGAAGATGAACAACATCAGAAACGTTATGCGCCGACGGACCGATACGTTGGAGAGACTCATTGCTCCACCACTTCCACGGGGCTGCCATCGATGACGCTGTTCTGACCCACGACGATGACCGAGTCGCCTGGTTCTACACCTGACACCACCTCAACCATCCCGTGGCTTCGTATGCCCACAGTGACCTCCCTGAGGGCGGCCCTGCCGTCATTTACCACGGCGACCTGGAACCCTGACCTGGTGCGCCTGAGAACCCTTTCGGGGTACACAATGGCGTCATCCGATGTTCGCGTGATGACGGCAACCCTTCCACTGAGGCCGGGACGGAGTACGCCCTCGGTGTCGTCGAATCTTACCTCAACGGAAACAAGGCCGCTTATGGGATCGACCGAAGGGGAGACAGCGGTGACAACACCGGGAACAGACATGTTGTCAAGCGCTCCAACGGTTACGTAGGCGGCCTGCCCGACTTCCAGGCTGTAAATGTCTCGCTCGGGAAGAAGGATCCGTGCAAGCACACCTCCATTGCCGCTGATGGAGATCAGGGGGGAAGCGCCTGAAGACGTGTTCCCGGCCCTTGCCCATATCCTTCCTATCCTCCCGGAGAACGGCGCAGCTATCCAGGCGTTGTCCCGCGCGGTCCTGGCCTGGGTATAACCGGCCTGAGCCTGAGAGAGCTGGGCACTTGCGGCTTCAAGCCCCGTACGCACCGCGTCGAGGTCCTGCGCGCTTACCGCGCCGGCCTCGTAAAGGGCTTCAAGCCTCTCGAAGTTCGCCCTGGCGTTCTCCTGGTTTGCCCTTGCGGCGCTGAGCCCCGCCAGGGCGGCGGACGAACCCGCCCCGGCCTGCTGGTCGGTGTCCATCTTGATGAGCCGCTGGCCCGCTTCTACAAAATCACCCTCGGAGACAAGCACTTCCTCGACCCTTCCCGGCATGGACGGGTAGATGAGCGCCTCTTCGGCGCCTTCCAGCCTGGCGCTGGCGTAGGATTCGGTCGAGATGGTTCCCGCTGCCGCAGCCTGAACCACGACCCGGATCGTTCTCTCTTCTTCTTCCCCCGCGGGTTCGCAGGCCGTGAAAGCAGGAATAAGGGCAAGAATGAGGATCATTATCGAGGTGTTGTACACTGTCTTGTTTTTCATTCCAGATCTTCTCCGTCCAGGGTCAGGATGCCCATGGCAGCCGCAAGCCCGGCCTCAGCGGTTTTCATTCCGTAAAGGGCCGAAGCGTAATTTGTTCTGGCCTGTGTGTGGGCCAGGAACGCCTGGTCCATCTCCAGACGGGTTATCAACCCGGCTTCGTATGAGACTACCGCAATACCCAGAGCTTCCGCCGCCAGTTCCACGGTGGCTGAAGCGGCGAGCACTGTCTGCCTGGCTTCCGCGAGCCGGTTCCAGGCATGCACGAGGGCCAGCTCAGAGTACCTGACGAGATCAGCGGCCCGGGCGTTGGCGGCCATGCGGTCCGCCCTGGCGCCCCGATAACCCGCGTAGTCGGAGATACCCCTCACGATCGGGATCGAGACCGAGACGGAATGAGTGAGGTTTCTGCTGTAGATGGTACGGTCGATGTCTTCGATCTCGTCGGCACCGCCCTGGTACATCAGGGATGTCTGGAAGGCAACTGTCGGCCCGAAAGCCGCGGCTGCGTGCCTGACCCCGGCGTCACCCATGTCACGGAGGCCCTCGGCTGTGGAAAGCCCGGGGCTGTGGGCGAGCATCACACTTCTGGCCTCTTCGAGGGAAGACGGCAGCTCAATGGGGAATGGATCGGTCAGATCACCCTCGACCACCGAGGGAGCGTCACAGCCGGTGCCGATGGCCACTGCGAGCGCGGCGCAGGCGTTCTCGAGTCCCGCGGCCGCAGAGATCGAGTCGGGCTTGCGGTTCTCGTAGGCAACCTGGTTCTGGAGCAGCTCGAACCGGCTGATCGTTCCGGCTTCGTACCGTGCCTCCGCCAGCCGGTAGCCTTCCCGGGCCACATCGAGTGCCTCGGTGGAGACATCCAGCAGCATTTCGGAGAGCAGAACACCGTAGAAAGACGCGATGACCTGTTGAACCGCGCCGATTTCGGTTGAGGCAAGGTCGTGTTCGGCAAGCTCACGGGAAATGTCGGCCATGGACGAGCCGGTTACCGCCTGGGGAACCAGGATGGGGACCGAGGCTGTCAGACCGTACTGGCTCTGGTAGGTGGTTCCGGTCTGGATCTCGCCGAACCCCGGGATGGAGAAGCCCGATATGTCCTCGTTCTTCTGGTAGGCAAGCACTGCGTTCACCTGGGGCAGATACCAGGTCGATGCGGCCCTGGCGCCCCAGCGGGCGCTTTCGAGTGATTCCCTGGCGGCCGAGACATCCCCCCTGTTGGAAAGCGCGATCTCCACCGCCTCGGAGAGGGAGAGTGAAAGTGCGGGTACTGAGAGCACTGTCAGGGTCAGGATCAGTATTTTTTTGCTCATGCTGTATTTCACCTTTTTTCACATTTTATGCCATTGAAAACAATGTCGGTAACATCTTCTACAAGTTGCTCCATGAGGCGTTTATTGGAAGTGTCAACGTGCTTTTTTTCGAGGGCACCCTCTATGACCGAAGCCAGTACTGCAAGCACAAGGCCAGGCTTGATATCGGGTCTGAGCTCTCCGTTCAGTACGGCCCTGTCGAACACGGGCTGGAAAACCTCCTGGAAGAACCGTCTGCCTGATACCTCCATGTCGCAGAGCCTCCAGCTCTCCTGCAGAAGGTTGTCCCACGCCTCGGCGTATGTCGTGTTCTCGCGCTGGATCCGAAGGCGGGTAAGCATGAACCTCTTGAGAGCCTCCCGCACCGAGATGTTTTCAGGGAAAGAGCCGCTGAAAGCCTCCCGCGCGATCTCGAACATGTGCTCGACAAGGGCGTTGTAAAAACCGCCCTTGCTTCCGAAATAGTAGTAGACCATGGGTTTGGTGACTCCCCCCAGGGCTGCCACCTCCTCCATCTTTATGTCGGTGAACCGTTTTTTGGAAAGCAACTCGACACCCGAGTCGAGAAGTTTCTCACGGTTTCCCCTGAGATCAGCCATTACGTCCTCCAGCCATCCTTACTTACTCGTAAGTAACATACATTGGGTTCATACCCTGTCAAGAAGGAAGAACGGAGGGGGGAACACTTCCCGGAAAAACCTACTATATTTAGAGTTATGCTTTGAACCGTTTCACGAAAAAAGCCCGGCTCCGGGCATCACCTGATTGGGGATCGATCCGATGAAGCTTTTCCTTCTGGCCCTGGCGGCATCCGCAGCAATGGCCGCTTCCTATGATTTTCAGTTCTCCCTTGACCCCGCCGTGGTGCAGACCATGGACTTCAGGGGGGAGACGATGGTCTTCATCCCCGAAGGCGCTGTCGCCTTCGAAACAGGTTTCCCCGCTCTTCCCGCCCTTTCGCGAAGCTTCGTGATACCACAGGGGGAAACCCTTCAGAGCGTCGACATCGAGGTTCTGTCATCCGTTACCCTCGGCGAGTTCCGTATCGCTCCGGCATACACCGGAATACTCGGAGACCCGATTCCCGCCATCATCCCCCGTTCCTCCGTTTACGGCGGCTATGAACCGTTCCCCGCGAACCAGGTACTGAGCTTCAACACCGGCAACAAATCGGGGTTCCGCATCGCTTCTTTCGAAATGTCACCCTTCTCCTGGAACCCTTCCGACGGTACGCTCACGCTTGTCACCAGCGCCGTTGTCACCGCCTCCACAGTTGGCGATCCCTCCATCGAACGCCTCGCTCTTTCGCCCCGTCAGATCGACATGGCGGTCCAGGGCCTGCACGCAATCGTGGACAACCCCGGGATGCTCCAGAACTGCGCTCCCGCATCCCGCGACACCGACGGCCCGGTCTGGGTGATCATCGCTGATGAAAGCCACGAGAGCATTCTCGCCCCTCTCGTTAACCACAGGCTTTCCAGCCACGGCTCTGCGGCACTCAGAACCCTTCAGTGGGTTTACGCCAACTACGAGGGTGACGACACGCAGGAGCAGATCAGGAACTACCTTATCGACGCCTACGAGAACCAGGGCCTCATTTACGCCCTCATCGTGGGCGACTTCGGTGAGACCAACCGGGTGAGCAGCCTCACGATCAGCGGCATGACCCTCAACTCCACCGCCGACCTTTACTACAGCGACCTCGACGGCACGTGGGACGGCAACGGCAACGGCCTCTACGGAGAGCTCAACGACGGCGTCGATTACTACTCCGACATCTACGTTGGCCGGTTCAGCGCCAACAACCCCACCTGGATCACCACCATGGTGAACAAGACCATTGCCTACGAAACCACCGCCCCACAGGGTGAATGGCGCACAACAGCGCTTCTGGCAGGCGCGGGTCTGTGGCCCGATGTGGGTTACTGGGGCAGTTTCGTCTGCGACTCGATCTCGAACAGGATCCCCTCGAACTGGACGATCCACAAGCTCTACGAAACCTGGGCAGGCCACCCCAACAACCAGGTTGACCTTGTGAACCAGGGCGTATCCTTCGTGGGTCCCCACGGGCACGGCTTCAACAACGGCGTCTACTGGTACGACCACGCTCCCACAGACATCTTCAGCTCAGCGAACTACACCGGTCTGACCAACTCAGACATGCTGCCGATTTTCCACAGCATAGCGTGCCTCGCAGGCAAGCTCTCTTCCCCTGCATGCCTTGCCGAGCGGCTGATGCTCTGGGCCAGCGGCGGAGCGGTGGCCGTCATGTTCAACAGCGACAACGGCTGGGGCTCCCCTCCGGGCATGGGCGCAAGCGAGTGGCTCGAGCTCTACTTCGCAGACCAGCTCTGGGTCAACGGCCAGAATGAGATCGGCGTCACCCAGGCACTGGCGAAAGACGCCTTCAAGTCCGGCGTCAGCGTTGGCATGAAGCTGTGGGTGATCCAGGAGAACAACCTGCTGGGTGACCCTGCCCTGCTTTTCGCCCCGGCTCAGCTTGGCGTGGAAGAGGGAGAGGGTTTCGGGCCGGGTTCCAGCCCAATTCTCGGAAACCCCAGCCCCAACCCCGCAAGGAACAGCGCTTCGGTTTCCC
>JAWOHL010000098.1:0-15247 GCA_046485185.1 Candidatus Fermentibacteraceae bacterium | reverse complement strand
TGTCGTGGTGCATCGGCCCACCCCTTTCCGAATCTTTTTCCAGGCTTCTTTCAAGCACCGATGAGAAGCTCGTTGGAAGGGCTGTGGAACTCTACCGGGAGCGGTACACGACCACAGGCATCTACGAGAATGTTCCATATCCAGGAGTCGATCGGGCCATGATCAGGATCAGGAAGATGGGCTGTTCACTTCTTCTGGCCACCAGCAAGCCAACGGTTTTCGCCGCCAGGGTACTTGATCATTTCGGTTTTTCGAAGCATTTCCTCGGGGTGCACGGAAGCCATCTCGATGGAAGGCTCACCAGCAAAGTTGAGCTTGTG
This sequence comes from Candidatus Fermentibacteraceae bacterium, assembly GCA_046485185.1. Lineage (GTDB taxonomy): Bacteria > Fermentibacterota > Fermentibacteria > Fermentibacterales > JCC-6 > UBA6080. The sequence continues at coordinate 14,927 of JAWOHL010000098.1, read as the reverse complement.
AGCCATATCCTCTCCACCAGGGGCCTGAACCCCGTGAACGTGATGATGGTGGGCGACCGCCGTCACGATGTTGAGGGCGGCAGACGCAACGGAACTGCAACGGCGGCTGTCACCTACGGATACGGAAGCCGGCAGGAGCTGGAAGAGGCGCACCCCGACCACTTCTTCGATTCCCCGGAAGAACTTGCATTGTTCTTCGAGGCGGAACGTTTGACCTGATCAGGGGGATACCGCTCTCTGTCCAATATGGATTCAGTTTATCGAAGGGAGTCGGGATGAAGTTTCTGATCTGCGTTCCGGTAGTGATCTGCGGTGTGTTGCCGGCCTGCACGAGCTTTGTGGACTACCGAGGCGGGACCGCCTTTTATGGAATGAACTTCGACTGGTACCCTGAGCAGGAGATCCTGTTCAGGATCGAGACCGACAGTGAGGGTGGACCGGTTTTTACATTGTCGTTCATCGCCGACGGGAACCCGGTACCAACCGCGGGGTTTACGGAAAACGGCAGGTTCTCCACCATGCAGGTCATCGATGCCCCCTGGACAGGCCCTTCCTTGGACTCGGACAACCCTTTGATATTCATTCCCTTCTACGCTCTTGTCTATCACTGTGCAACCGTTGCGGACATTCAGGATATGGCTGGGGCTGCGCCGTTCCGGCAGTACGACGACCCCCCTCTTCACGTTCTTGTGGCTGATGCAACGGGTTCTGCCTCCATAATTGAGGTGGGGGAGAGCGGCAACCGGGTTCTGGACCTGGCCGGCGGTGGCGTCCTTGTGATGACCAACTTCAGCAACTGCGCCTGGCAGGGAGTTGACCCCGAGGAGGTACAGGGAGCGGGAGCCGACAGGTTCAGAACCGCCCATGAAGCCCTGGCAGCCTTTACCGGAGAGATGGGACCCGCAGAGGGCATGGCCGTTCTCGAGGCCGCTGTCAACACAGTGTCCGCCCATCCCACCCGGGCATCCATGGTCTTCGACCCTTCCGGCGGGCGTGTGTACCTTGCGGTCACGGGTGATTTCGAGAACCTTTGGTCGCTTGACCTGACGACACGCGAGATCTCGGCGTGGCCGGAATCCCGGGGAGGGAACCCCATCACGGTCGACTCAACGGGAGTTACGGCGTCGTATTTGTCCGGCATGTGACCGGTTTTTCGTTTCGGTTCTCCGGTCCTCGGAAAAGGAAGAGTGACTTCACTTCACCCCATGACAGAATACCAAACTCCTCGGTCTGGGTGCTGAACCATATGTCCAGGCCTCCAAAGCCTCCCGCTCTTCCTGACCCGAAAAAGATCGTTCCTCCAATCCCACCCGCGTTGTCCTGGAACCAGGCTCCCCACTCTGCAGCAGGGCTGTTGAGTTCAGGGCCGAGGTTTTCAGGATTCCCCAGACTGTCTCCTTCAATGCACACAGAGTACATGTCCGCTCCTCCGTACCCCCCGGGTCCTGTGGAGCAGAGAAGGATACTCTCCCCATCGGATGAGATCCATCGGGGACAGTCGGTTCCGGTGCTGTTCACCTTCGATCCGGCGTTGAATGGTTCACCCCAGAATCCTCCCGAACGTTCCGAAATCCAGACATCGACCCCGCCCTCACCCCCGCTCCTTGTTGAGCAGAAATAAAGGCTGCTTCCGTCAGGCGAAGGAAGAGGGCAGCACTCAAGTGCCGGGCTGTTGATCGGAGTTCCCAGGTTCTCGCGAGGACCGGCTGCATCACCTGTGAAGGGACAGAACCAGATATCGCCGCCTCCATGGCCTGTTGGATCGGCGGAAAGGAAATAGAGCTTCGAATCGTTTTCTGCAAGGAAGGGGGCCGACTCTCCGAAAGGCGTGTTTACATTTGAACCCATGTTTATTGGTTCACACCAACTGCCATCCTCCAGGAAGGTTATCCAGAGATCCGCGTCTCCGAGGCCACCAGGTCTGTCAGAGACGAAGATCATGCAGGACCCGTCTTCGGCGATGACTGGATACCATTCGTTGTGATTAGTGTTCACCGCGTCGCCAAGGTTCACCGGGGGTTGCCATGCCTGTGATGTACCTGCCAGAAGGAAAACAGCCACGTAAAAGGTCAACTTATTCATGCTTCTTCCCGTTCCCTAACTACCGCAGGAGCACAACATTTGCCGTGACGCACCTCCCGGGAACCGTGAGCACAACCTTGTAAACGCCTGAGGGCATGGTAATGCAACTCCAGGTCAGGCATTGGCTGCCTGCGGGAATAACTCCCCTGAAAAGATCGGCAACGACCCGACCGGAAAGGTCATGGACCCGAACGGACGCGCTGGATTCCCGGGCGATACAGACGTTAACGGGAACCGCCCCCGGGTAGCATGGGGAGGGTACCCACAATCCAAAAACATCAGGGGAGCCACCGGATTCAACTCCCATGAGATCGGCGTTGAGCGTTACCTCCGAAAACACGGGGGATTCGGCCGGGTTGACCGAAAGCAGCGTTACCCGGTACTGGAAGTATCGCACGGGGTCAGGAAGCATCGGCGAAAGATCATCCCCCGAGTTTGCCACGGTCTGCCACACACCCAGATTGCCTGGGTCCTGACCTGCTCTGACCTCCATGATCAGATCGGACGATCCGGGCAGAACGCACTCCCATGTGATGATGCCCCATGCTGCATCCTCTCCCGCGTCGAGGACCGAACTCGTTAAAGAGCCATGCTGCGCCTGGCTGTCCGTGAGCTTCCACCAAAGCACCGAGTTGTCGTTGGCGATCGACCCCACGGGGTCATCAATCCCGTCTCCGTCAAGATCGGCTGCTATCACATCGTTTGGGAGGGCATACCCATCACCAAGAAGGCAGCGGACCCACTCGCTGCCGTTCCCAGAAGCATTCAAGTACCAGTGAACAAATCCGCCGGTTCTGTCGTTGGCGATAACGTCCAGGTCGCCATCGCCGTCAAGGTCAGCCGCGCAGCAGGCCCATGGGCCGAGAAGGTCGATGTCGATATCACGGGAAAGCCACGCCAGTCCCAGGCCCTGATTTTCGTGAAGACAAATCCTCCCGGGCGTCATGGATGCGCTTGCTATATCAATGTCACCGTCAGAATCCAGATCCCCGGTGGTGAAGTTCACAAGGCCCGACAACCCCGATGCTATGGGATGCTGCACCCAGACCTCGGTCATGCCGTCGTTTTCAAACCAGCACAATTCGCCGGCGTACCTGGAGGCGATTATGTCCCAGTCGCCGTCCAGGTCGAAGTCGGCGCTCTCCACCCACCATGCGCCCGCGAAACCTGATTTCACCGTGTGCAATGTCCATGTGATCCCGGCCCCATCGGCGTTCTCCCAGAGAACCACCCTGCCCGTCCCGTAAAGAGCGGCGCAGACGTCCGGATCGCCGTCTTCATCGTAGTCACGTATCTGGAGGCTGAAGGGGCTGCCCCCGCCGGCGTTTATCACATGCTTCTGCCAACCGCCTCCGGATCCGTTGTTGCGGTACCACGACACTGCGCCCGATGATTCGGCGGCGTTTATGATGTCGGGGTGCCCGTCGTTGTCCATGTCCCAGACCTTTGTCGCGCAGCATCCGGGAAGGTTCTCGTCCACAACGTGGGAGAGCCACCCGAGCCCGCCCCTGTTCTCAAGCCAGACCAGCATGTCTGCCTCGAATCCCGAACAGACAACATCGATGTCACCATCGCCGTCAAGGTCGGCGGCATCCATGCATGCCGGACTTACCAGGTCTGCGGTCATGACTTCGGGAACGGCCATCATCGAGACAAGGGACAGTTGACCAGGAATGCCTGCCCAGTCAATACCCATACTGCCGAGAAATTCGCTTCCCCAGACATTAGCCGGTCCGGCAGAACCGGCTCCCCCTGACCAGTCGGACTGGCATTGATCGTAGAAAGGCAATGAACAGGGAAGAGAGAGCAAGTAGATGAACGTCATACAGAAATGCATTTCGTCCTCCTTCTGCGTCGCTTGCTTTTTCAGCCGAACGGCTGCATAATAGTGCTAAAAGATAGATTGTCAAGATGGAGATTCGGCCCCATGGTTCAGTGGATAGCGACAGGGAGGGACAGGTATGGCAATTCGAAGAAAAGACCCTGAGTACACCCAGTCCATGTACGGTCTGCTGGCCATTCTCAGCCAGGGCCCCATGTCGGGATACGATGTAAGGAAAACGCTGGATGACAGGGAGATGTACTACTGGCGCGAGTCCAGCGGAAACATCTACCCCATGCTCAGACAGCTGAACCAGGACGGGCTTCTGGAGAAGACCGATGCTTACACGAAGAAGAAGAAGAGGGTTCTTTACAGCCTTACGGAGAGGGGCAGGGAGGAACTTGACACATGGCTCCGTCAGCCCGCCGGTCTTTCCCGTTTCAGGGTCGAACTGCTGATGAAGCTCCGGTTCGGTACTGGTCTGGGCCTCGAAACCCTCATGAGCCATCTCGAGAACTACAAGCACAGGATCCAGGACCAGTTGGACGAGGTCAGGGAGATCATGTCCGAAATCGACGAATCCGGGGATTCGCTGGAAAGCGACATGAGGCGGATAGCTGTGATGAGGTTCAGCCTTGACATGGAAGCCATTTCGAGATGGTGCGACCTTTCCAGGGGGATCCTTCTCAGGCGCCTGACCGGCAGGTCGACCGAAACCCGGTTCATACCCTGGCAGAAGGGGTCCGAAGAGACCGCGCGGAGCTATCAGGGTTTTTACCGGGCAGACCCGTGGGGTGTACCCATGGGCATTCCCACCAGGAACACCCTTTCCCTTCGCAACCCCTGCCTGGCAGCCCAGCCCAGAACCTGCCCCTGAGACACAAAGAGTTCCGGGACTGTAAGGTTCAGGGCAGAAGCATCACCCTTTGGGTTAAATGGTCCGAACCCGCAATGACCGACACTGTGTAAATTCCTGTAGGTAGCCCCGTGGGATTCCACTCTAAAACATGCCCGCCGGATGAGCCGTCCACCCTGAACAGGGTTTCTACGAGGCGCCCCGTGATGTCGTAGACCGAGACGCTCGCAGGGCACCCTTCAGGGATTTCCACACTGACGGTGAATGACCTTCCGGGGTTGGGCGCAACTGTCAGCACCGGAACCTGCCGAACGTGGATTTCTCTTCCATCCTCAATTCCAGTAACGCCCGGCTCGAATCGGACCGCGTCGGCTATGATCACCGTTCCGGGAGTTGTCCCTTCCTCTGTCAGGGTTACCCAACCGCCGGTTCCCGCAGAGAAGGCATAACTTCCCAGCAGGTTCCACTGCCCCCCGGCCTGGGTCTGGTCGACCGTGAGCTGGGTTTCGCCGTTCTGGTGATGAACACTGTATACGGCATCGGGCGCCCTGTTCGTCCCGTCGGTGTACCAGACGTACACGTCATGCCACCCTGCCTGGGGCAGGTCAGGGGTCCACCGTGCCCAGTCCGTAGAGTTCGAGGTTGTGCTCCAGCGGTAGTCGGCCCCCCATGGGTCGCCGTAGTTACCCGTGTTCCAATTGCTTTCCAGGTTCACCGAGAAGCCTGCGGAGAGGTTGTCGACTATGAAACCCTGAGTGCCGTAGGGCGGGGGGGTTGAACCCAGGTGAAGGCAGATGCCCTGTGCATAGGCCCATCCCTGCCTTCCCTTGTGGTCGTTCCAGTTAGTTAAGTACCTGTACGATTCGTTCCAGGCCCCGTCGTAGTCGATGAACGACCCTTCCCCGAGTATGGCGGGCATGCAGGTGTTTATGATCACGTAGATCCAGCTGCCGTCCTTGACGCCTCGGTCGGTGTAGCCGTGGGCCCAGAGAATGCCGTCAAGCACTTTGGTCGCAAGGTCGTAGCCCTGGGTTCCCGGGACCGGGACTTCGCAGAATGTCTCAGTGCCCTGCACCTGGGTGTTGAAGGCGTTCTCGTGGAACGACATGAACCTGTCGAACCCGTTCTGGTTCGCATAGGAGACGCGGTTGACCAGTGAAACGGTGTAGTCTCCGGTTCGGGTCAATCCCACCCATTCGCATTCCGGGACCGCCTCCAGAAAGCTTTTTGCAAGGAAGGCCACCTCGAGGTTCACATCCTTTTCGAGGCAGTATGTCCCGCTTGCGCCGGGGTCAGCGCCTCCGTGGCCGGGGTCGAGGCATACCGTCCAACCCCGGGCGCCAATGGAAAACATCATCAGGAGAAAAGCCGAGGTTCTCACCGGATTGCCTCGGCACACCCCACAAGACCACTGAAGGCGTCCACATAGTAGACTCCCTCCCGCGTCGGAGCGGGATTTATCTCGAGTATGTAGGGAGTGTCGGTCAGCTGCTGCGCGCCCCCTTCCACTGTCCAGAGCCAGATGTCGGACGAAGTCAGGTTCATGCCGTCATCGGTGCTTCGGATGTAGACGATCCCGTTCTTCTCGAGCCACCACGCCGGGTGTTCACCGTGGTCCACGAAGAGGGCCTCCGAGCCACGGAACATCCAGATCCCGCCGTCGAGTGAAGGGGACACGATTGCGCCGCCGGGGGTGAAGAAAGGGCCGTAGAACCTGTACGTCGTGGAAACAGTGTCAACGGCACCGGTCCCGATGTTCATGGACAGGATCCTGTCGCCCTGGTCGGTGAACACGACCTTGCCGCCCGTGTGATCGACACTGATGTGGTGGGTGGAAAGCTCCCGCTCCACAGCCTCCCCGTTACGGCGCAGCAGCCCTTCCGCCGTGAACCAGAGGTTTCCCTCGCCATCCCAGCAGGGAAAACCGGCCTGTGTGTAGGGCCCCATTACCTCATACCCGGAGCCGGTGACCACCACAACGCAATTCACGGCGTCGGAACCGGCCCACACCGCCACCGCTCCCAGGTCGGGAGATGAGACGGGCCTGTAGAAACGGTCGCATCCAACCTCTGATGCCCGAAGAACACCCGGAGCCCCGGCCCATAACAGGTACTCCCGTCCCACGACCACAGTGCCGTCTTCAAGGGAAGCCACCCCCATCGCCGGAGGGAAGATGCCCCCGAAAACCAGTGGAAAAGGGAACAAAAAGCCTGCGATACAAAAGGGTTTCAATGACATATGCCGTCCCTCCCGCAGAAAGTGAGTTCAGGGGAAAGCATACACAATTCCGGTCCGGAGGGATATTGACGCCTCAGCGCCGGAGCAGTCTGTTCATCGCTTCGAAATGGCGCTCAAGCTCATCACGTCCGTTTTCCGTGATGCTGTACCAGCTCACCGGTTTTCTCTGCCTGAACTCCTTCAGCACCGAGATGAAACCCTCTTCCTCAAGCTTTCTGAGCTGTGCACCAAGACTGCCGTCGGTCTCTTCCAGCAACTCCTTCAGCCGGGAGAAGGACAGTGCGGTATGTCTGGACAGCAGAACGCAGATTCCCAGCCTGATCCTGTGAGAGAGAATGCTGCTGACGGCTTCCAGCTCTTTCTTAAGCCCCGCGTCCGGATCAACGGCCATTTTCCGCTTCGCCCTTTCTTTTACGGAGCGCCGCAATGACAAGGTTGACGGCCAGAAGAACCCCGATGACCGTCCAGGTGTAACTTGAGCTGAAAAGGGTCCCCACGAAGCCGAGTATCATCACCGCAGCGAACCACAGAAAGTTTCGGTCGAAATGCACTCCTGCGGTCCACCATCCCAGGGCGACCAGCAGAAGAATGACCTGGCTTAACACTGTTCCATGGATGAAGCCCCTTATGGCAAGCACAACAGCGAGCACTATCACTACAAGCATTCCACCCCAGTGCAGCGCATGGCGTACGCCGATTTCCCTGTCCAGCTGCCCCATCCTCACTCCCGCCCTGTGGCCGAGGATGCCGCTGATGATGCTGCCACCGGGACCCGCAACCATCCAGAAAATGCCGGTCCAACCGGGTTTGAAGTCGATTATGCTGAAGCCCAGAAGAACGATCACCGCCCACAGGATGTAGACCGACCTCGGGAAGGACCCGTTTCCCGATCTCTCAACCAGAGCACGCACATACCGGATATCCGATTCCAGAGTTTCCTGCACCATTGCATCTCCTTTCGCAGAGTACTCTGAATATTAGAGTAAATGTTTCTGCCGTCAAGGTCTTTCTTCCAGGGGCAATTGACCATGGATTCTTCGGCTGTTAGCATGCGTCTGGTTTCACCGAGCAGACAGGAAAAGCATGAGCATTCTCTTTCTCACGCTTCTTGCCCTTGCGCCGCCCATCGGGTTTCTCATCTACATACTGCGGTTCGACAGGATAGAACCCGAACCCATGGGTTTTGTCGCCCGATTGCTATTCCTCGGGGTTCTCTCCGTCGTTCCCGCGGCCCTCATCGAGGGCCTTTTTCTGGAATGCCCCCTTTTCGCCGGCGAAGGTCTGGTTCAGGCCGGACTTCAGTCGTTCCTTGTCATAGCGCCCGTCGAGGAGGTGATGAAGCTGCTGGTGGTTCTACTTTTTGCATGGAGAAGCCGTAACTTCAATGAGCCCAACGACGGGATCGTTTACGCAGGTGCTGTTTCAATAGGCTTCGCCATGGCGGAGAACGTACTCTACGTTCTTGAACACGGGTTTGGTGTCGGCGTTGCCAGGGCCCTCACCGCTATTCCGGGGCACACATTCACAGGTGTTCTGATGGGCCGTTACATAGGGGTGGCCAGGTTTGCCCACCCGCGAAGCCGTCGCATCGGATATGTGACCGCCGGACTGCTCCTTGCGTGGCTGCTTCACGGCCTTTACGACACCTTCGTGCTCTCAGGCACGGGGTGGGCGCTCATGGTCGTTCCAATGGTGGTGCTCTACTTCGTGATGGGCATTCGCTATCTGAAACAGGGGCATGCGATGTCCGCTCAGAGGTGGGGTACGGGCGGCGCATCCGCTGTTACAGCCGTTCAGCGCACCCCCACGCGACGAACGGGTTTCAGAAGGGTGGTGGCCCGGGTTCTCCTGACCCTCTCGGGTGTGTTCTGGCTGCTGATCATCGCCGGGGTGATCCATGACGCCGCGGTTGGCGCCCGGGATTCGGGTTACGCTTTGCTGGGCGGGGTGTTGATCACCGCTCTTCCCATAACACTTGGCGTGCTTCTGGAAGCCTCGGGCCGAAGGGCGGTGAAGACCCGGGAGAACTCGGGCTGACATCTTTACTTCCTTTTTGCACAGGAGTATTTTTTCATCCCCTTTATCCCTTCAGGCAATTGTTCGACCCTCAATCCGTATCGGAGCGGTATGGCTCAGCCCCGGGATAACGACCCTTACAGGATCGGCATACTCATGGTCAATTTCCGTCAGTGGGAGCTGACGGAAAAGTGTGTTCGATCAGTGCTGGAATCGGATGGCGTAAGTGTGGTTATCGGCCTGGTGGACAATAACACTCCCGGACCAGTCCCCTCCTGGGTTGAGGGTACCCCTGAGGTGGTCTTCCACAGAAATCCGGGAAACATGGGATTCACCGCTGGCAACAACAAAGCCTACGAAATGCTTGCGGACCGTGACCTGGAGTATGTGATCATCCTGAACAACGACACCGAAGTCGCTCCCGACACTCTCCTCCTTCTCGCCCGGTTTCTGGATGAAAACCCCGGCACGGGTATAACCGTTCCCGCGATAACCTATGCTTCGAGGCCTGACATGCTGTGGAACGCCGGGGGGGTTTTCATTAAATGGAGAATGAACCTGAAACCGGTGTACAGGTTCGTCTCGGAACTGCCCGAACAGCCCTTCGAAGTCGACCAGGCCACCGGGTGCGCCATGATGATGAGGTGGAACGCCTACCGGGACGCGGGCATGCAGGATACCGATCTCTTCATTTACTACGACGATGTTGATCTGACCTTCAAGTTCAGGGATCTCGGTTTCGTTACCCACCTTGTTCCGGGCTCATTCGTCCGGCACCACGTATCTGTCAGCGTGGGTGGTGTCTTCTCGCCCTTCGCCATCTACTTCACGCACAGGAACCGCTACATCGTTGCCCAGAGGCATCTTAAGCCGCTTGTTTTTCTCGCGTTTCTCTTCTACTATTTTGGTATTACACTGTATAAAACGGTTATGTATCCCCTGAAGCGGAACGGAAACCTCGTCTACTGGATGTGGCTGGGCATGTTCCACGGCATTCGAAAACGGCCCGAGCTCAGACCGGAAGGTCTGTTCCCCGACGAAACACGTTCGTGAACTCATCACGGTTTTTTGTTTCACGCCGGTGTCCGCATCCCCCTGCATGTAACCCCCGGGAGAAGGGGAAAGGATCGATGGTTACCGACGGTCTGCCGGAACACTGCCTGACGTCTTTGATCACAGTTTTACAGCCCGCCTGCCTGAAGATGCATCCGACAAGTCGTTACGGATTGCCGGTGCAGTTCTCCCTCTCGAAGATGTACGCATCCTGCCCTGTATCCTCCGAGCCGATGGGTACTTGAAGCAGAAGCTCGAAACCGGGGGCCATCACCTTTTCCGCAAACTCACGGGGATGATACGCCAGACAATACCTTTGTGTGGAGTACCGAGGCTCTCTTACAACCGGTTCGCCCGAATCGAATACCTCCCGCTCTGCCCGGGAAAGCTCACTGCGGCGATCAGGGCCTTTCAGGGTGAGAAGAAGCGAGCCTCCGGGCTTCAATACCCTTTTCATCTCCGCCATGTAGAAGCCCTGGTCTTTGAGGTTCATGTGTGGAAAGACTGCGATTGCCAGAACAACGTCGAAAGTGCCATCCTCATATTGAAGCGGTTTCCCGTGCACATTTTTTTGAAATCGCCTTCCAAGGTGTTGCCGACACCACTTTACAGCGGCAGCGTCGACATCTGTGCCATGGAGTTCAAAACTCGCATGGTGATGCAGGTGCCGGGCCAACCTCCCCGCCCCGCAGCCAAAGTCAAGACAAACAGAGTTTTCGAGCGTTCTTCCAGCCCTGGCAAGAAGTGAGATCACATTATCGGCACCTGTGGCACCTGTCGACAGGAAGTGCCCGGTGTCGTAACACGCTGCGGACCGGAAACAGAGATGAGGAGGAGGGCACGGAAAGCACGCCGCAGTTGCGGGGTGTCCGGAAGCTTTCCACACCATTGTTTTCCAGCACCCCAGACCAGCTCTGAAAACGGCTCTTGCAGGTCTGAGAAGGCCTGTCCCTGCCAGAACATCCCTCAGGAACACTGGGTCTTCCGAAGTGAAGTCCGCAGCGAGCGGTATGACTGGCCCAGAGAAGTAAGAACCTTCTCCGGAGAGTATGCCGGATTACTGAGACCGGGTTTCGCCACGATCTCCTCAACGTGTCTGAGAAGAGACTGCGCCTCATTGACCCTTCCCGCGCGAAGGTGACGGCGGGACTCGGAAATGGCCAAATCAATCTGATGTCCACTGCTCATGCAGTAGTCAACGCCAACAGTTGGCAGGCCATGTCCGGGTGGAACGAACCTGAATGCCCGGTACGCTCGATAAGTCAGTCGGTAAAGTGGTTCGAAACGTCTTATGCGGTTTTTCAACCTGTTCCTGCGATCCTTGGATTCACTTGACTCAAGCCTGAGACAGGTTTCGGGCACCCCTGCCCTTTTCAGCACTTTTGACAATTCCGCAAGGGTTTCGACTGAGGTACTCCATTCGCCTCTTCGGGTGATTATGAAACGAATCTCATCCACTCGCGTGTCACATGCCATCTCCCACGCCAGTGCAATGTGTTCGAGGTCGGAGTTGTGATTGAAGAGGATGTACCTCCAAACCACATGAGCAGCAGTCTTGTCGGCAGCAGCGGATTGCAGGAAGCTCACTGCGCGGCTGAAGCTGCCTCCCACCCTGTACTGACCGTAACTGCTCTGGTCAATACCGTCCAGCGCAACATGCAACTGGTCAACTCCCGAGCGGCCCAGCTCTTCTGAGTACTGAGTCTGGCCATTCGTACCGAGGGTTATGAAAGCTGCGGGATAACTCCCCCTGGCGGCCCGAATCAATTCGGGCAGTTCAGGGTTCAGCGTTGGCTCCCCGTGACCGGAGAAGTCGAAAGCCAGGATCCTGATCCCAGCACGGGAGAAGTCGTTCAGAGTGCGGGTGAAAAGCCCGGGGGAGAGCAGGTGCGGTGGTTCAAGAGCCTTCCTTTCCTCGGAAGAGGCACAGGCAAGGCACCGGAGCGTACACAGAGCGGACGGTTCAACCTGCATCACACTCACCACTTCAGGGTTGAAAACAGGGACGCCGGTCATTGACAGGCAAAGACAACCAGGGCATACCAGTGGATCGGGCAGCGTTCGGGAACGAAGAGCTTTTGCCGCCCTGGCACACGGGCCATCAGGTTCGTAGACCCTTGACATGTCTGAGTTTCCTGAAGCACGATACAGAACCTTGTCGCTTCCCGCATCGTCCCAGCAGACGAACTTGCCGTTTGCCCGAAGAAAAAGGCTGTCAACTGTCGGGCATCTCATTCCGGTAGTAAACCTCCGGTAACCAGAGGGACGAGGGATTGTGCAAAAGCTCGATCGAGGTCATTATATAAAGGTCCTGCGCATTCACAGCCAATCATTGCTGCCTTTGCGGTCACTGAACAGCGTTTTGGAACAGCTCTTGATGAAAGCGGAAACAGAGAAATGACAGTCATTCAGGAACACTCCTAAGTTTCGCCCGGAAGGTTGCCATGACAGTTTTACTTATCTTGCTTTTCATGCCTTTCGAGGGGGGTTTAGAACCCTTCACGATACTCGAGACCAGGTTTTTCGTTGAAGAGCCGGTTCAGGCAGTTGTGAGAACAAACGCTGAATGGGCAGGACTTTTCGAGCGATTCACCGTCCCTCCTGAGATCGGAATGCTTGAGTACCCGCCGACCTTTCCTGCGTTTGTCGACTTCGAAACCGAGATGCTGATCGTTGTCGGGCTCGGAAAATCGGCCGATGTTGGGGCGGAGAACAACCCTTCCGTACAAATCGATTCCCTGATCCTGTGTAATGACAGCCTGTTCGTTCATTTCAGCGCAAGCGGTCCTGAGCATGGCATGTTTTCCAGTCTGGGAGGGTTTGTCTACCCTTCCTGCATGGCTGTCATCGAAAGGACCGAGGCGGTTCCCGTCTTTGTTCCTGCCTCAGGTTCCGGGATGTGATCTCTCCCGGAAGCCTGCTCTACTACTGATCCAGAACCGTCAGAAGGGCATCGGCGTTGGCATAATCGCCCCGCGTTGCCTGGTTTACGCCGTGCCGCCGCTTCTGTCAGAACCTCCGCCCCAACGTTCAAAGCCGGACGCCTGATAGTTTGAACCATGGCCCTGACGTTGTCCGGCTCGTTACTGAAACCATGGCCAATGATCGCGCGACACCCCCCTCGAGTTGACATGGCGGGATTGCAGCTCACCCCCTTTCTGCCTATTGTCCCGACGCGGCGGACTGGCAAAACAATCAATGGGAGGCAATTCATGACCGAAGACCGTTCAAAGCCTTTTTCCACCGGGGGGTTCTTCCTGGTGCAGCTCGCGATGATCATTCCCGTTCTGAACATCATTCTCCTTCTGGTGTTCGCCATAAGCAACAGTACGAACATGAACCTTCAGAACTGGAGCCGGGCCATGCTCATCTTCGTGGCCATTGGATTGCTGGTATCCATCGTTGCAGGCGTCCTTGGCTTCACCTTCATTGGCGGGGCGCTTGAAGCCATCAAGGGCATGTTCGAGAATGTGAACGTGCAGAACAACCTGACCGTTCCAAAGTAACAGAGAGTTCAGGGCATCACGGGCGGGGGTCTCTCGGCTCCCGTCCCTTTTTTTGCTCCCTGGTTTTTATCGTATCCACACGCGGCGGCATCTTTCAATTGACATCATGGTTTATACTGACAATTATCGACAATGCTTCAGGCCGGAAGCATTCGGCTGAAGAGTGGAGATTTAATGGGAAAGAGGGGAAGCATGAAAGCTTATTGCCTTTTACTTCTCTGCTGCGGATTTATTTACGCGGCCGATCCCGACGCGGGCCCGTCAGTTGCACCAGGGGTTCCTTCTCCCGGCAGGGCCGACATCACCATCACACAGGTGAACACCTACACGGTCACGCTGGGCGGCAACCCCAGGGGTTGCGATTTCGCTGATACCTACGATGGTCTTCTCGTGACCGACTACACATCCGACCTTATTTACCTTCTCGATCCCGACAACGGAAACATCGGGAGCACCCTGCCCTGCCCTACAGGGTTGCCGGACATTCTGGGAATCGTCTACCAGCAGACCCCTGGGGGAAACTTCATCTACGTTAACAACTGGAATGCGGTCACCCCCATCTACAAATTCGACGTGAACGCACAGACCTGGAGCACCGTTACCAACCCTGTGACCGGCGAACCCCGGGGGCTGGACATGGACGAAGACGGCATGATCTGGTGCTCCGAAGCCACTTCCCGTTCCCTGTACCGCTTCAACACATCGGGCGGAGCCGTCAGCTCCTGGAGCCTCCCCGAGCTCCCGGCATCGTACTCCTGCGCCTGCGCTGTGTTCCCCTACGAAGGCAATGTGGGCATTCTCGTGGGCGGTTACGCCTATGGCAACTTCTACTTCTACGAATATGACGGAGCAAGCCTTAGCTACATAGGCAGCGCCCCCGAGCCCGCTGCGGTGAGTTCCTCCTACGATGTCTGCTACAGCGCCGACCGCGACACCTTCTTCTGGGTCTCGAAGACCGGCAGCGCCTTTTCCATCACCGAGTTCGAGGTCGACTTCGATGTTGCGCTCACCCGGGACACCTGGGCCGGGATCAAGGCATCCTTCTAGAGTCACCGTTTTTGACAGTATTCCCCCCGGGGCAACAACCCCGGGGGGTTTCATTCAAGCCACGGAAATGAATGAGAAAGCAGGGGAGGGGTATGAGAGCCTTTGTCATTCATGGTTTTGCTTCCTTCATCGCCTTGTTGCAGCCATGCTGCGGGGCTTCCGGTCCCGCGGGATCAGGGGGGGCGCAGTACGTTCCCTGCGAGGGCCCCGGTGTTGACCACACATGCGGTGACCTGCAGGCGATCCCTGCGCAGTGGATAGACGCCGTTCAGGGGGAAGTAAAGCTTCAATGCAGCGCTTCCAGTCG
>JAWOHL010000026.1:0-26733 GCA_046485185.1 Candidatus Fermentibacteraceae bacterium | reverse complement strand
CTGCCCGGTATGAGCATTCTTCCCTTGACAATCAACAGGAAAACAAGTGAGAGCGAAAACAGTAGCAGAATTGAAAGAAAAATGCCTTTCACTGAGGCTATCGAAACACCATACACTAAAACAATAAGGCTCAATAGCAACAAATCCAGTAACGATTCAGCAAGTATCGATGCCGCAGAACCTGAGTAAGGGATACCATCCTTGTCTCTTATGTACTGTGCTCTTACAGCGTCTCCCATTCTTAAAGGTAGCAAATTATTACCTGCTTTAGAAATATATAAACCACGTATTGCGTTGCTCCTTTTCACTGGAACTGCTAATAGCGACCAACGCACTCCTCTAACAAGAGGCTCCAAAGAGGAAAGGAAAAAATACAATCCCGCCCAGAGAAGATCGGCGCTACCGAATTCGTGCACGATACTCACAGGATCAGTTTCCTTATAGATCAGGAACAGCAGGCCAAGGGAAATGAAAATGGGCAATACAAAACCAGCGATCCTTAGAGAAGATTTCATAAATGCCCTGTCGTCTGGTTGTTATCGATTCTTTTTGTTAGTTCCGTCACAACCTTGCGGGCGTCGAGTATACAGTGATCCATGTTAAGGTACTCGAACCTTCCCAATCTACCAAAGGGTATGATACGGGGATGACGACCAAGGCCATGAAATGCCGAAGCAACACTGGCCTTATAATCAACACGTCTCAGAGGATATGTGTTCTCCCAGTCTATGACCCGACAGTTCTCAATTGTGTCAGGCTTGAGCAAACCGTACTGCTTCAATCCAGATATCGTCCAATCCAGAATTGTCCCTTCGGATGCTTTCCATATCTTGTCAATACCGGTTGTAGTGAACTCAACGCAAAGCGATGTTTTACCAGGGGGAGCCATCAGCTTGCTCATGTTACGTGGTTCGGATACACGGTTAAATAGTGTTTTATTGTCGGAGAAGTACACCCAGGGCGTGTCACCGAAAACGGACTCCTGCGCCAGAGACAACAGGATAAACCTGGTGGAGATGTAACTTAAACCGGGGTCGGGAAGCTGAAGCATCTGAAGCAGGTCGGTGAGGGCAATACTGGAAAGGAGGTAGTCCGATTTTAGCTCAAGATCACCAGCATGGACTAAATACCCTTCCTGGTCCGGTTCAATCGCCCGAACCTCAGTTGAGGAATGAAGTCTGAATCTTGGATCCCGAAGACAAGGTGCCAGAAGTGCAGAGATAACATCGCCGCTTCCATTGTCAGGATAGTATGTTCTTTGGTTCAGAAAAGGGTCTTCTTCACCGGTAATTGATGCATTAGGCTTTATACCAAGGACTGTGCGTTTAAACAGATCCCAGAGAGTAAAAACTCCGACTCTTTGTTTCCCGAGGTCTGAGGACAACTCGCTGCCAGGAACTCCCCATGTCTTTTCCGTAAAAGGGCCAAAAAAGATGTTGTACATTTTTCGTCCGAAACGATTCACAATGAAACTTTGGAAGCTGTCGTCGTTCCACTTGTGGAAAAGAGATTCAACCCTGCTCCAAAGAAAGCTGGATGCACAAGAAAGGGAAGTTCCCAATGGTATCCCCTTTAGTACATCAATGCCTTCCATCGGGTAGGGGACGAACCTGTCTCGAAACACGACCTGGGCTTTATATGATCTCTGTCTGTACTGCTCTCCAAGAAGTGCTCTCATTAACTCGTCGAACCAAACGTCAGTAGAGTGGATGTTATGGGGTCCGAGATCAAAACGGAACCCTTCCATGTCGATAGTGTGGCAGAGCCCTCCAACGAAGCTTCTCTTCTCGATTAAGTCAACCTTGAGATCAGGATCTGAAGATTTTTGCAGTAGGAGGAAGGCTGCTGAAATCCCCGATACCCCGCCACCAAGAATTACAACGTTCAATGTATTCCTCCTGAATGAAACAGTCCAAAATAATAGCTACAATATAAAAGCGTAATAATGATTAATCTATAAATGTACAATAATGCCAAGAATCATTGACTGATAGTACAATACAGATAATAATAGTAACATAATTGAGGGCAAATCAAAAGACTTAGTGGAGAAATTCAAACTTACAATCCACCTGAAACAGTTATTACCGATCCATTAAGATAATCGGCTGCTTCAATGAACCGAACAACTTCGAATAGATTGTTCAGGTCTCCGAAGCGATTAGTAGGGATTGATTCTTTCAGAGAGGCTTGTATGCTTTCAGGAATGGTATAAGTGAGACCTGCATTCATGTAACCAAGCTCAATATAGTTTGCTGTGACCCCCATGCTGCCATTCTCTTTTGCAATAGTTCTAACAAACCCCTTCAGTCCTTCCTTCGCAGCCGAGTATGCACTCGTTCCAGCAACGCCAATTCTGCCTACCAGCGAACCTGCGTAAATAATTCTACCCCATTGTGCTGTCCTCATGGTTGGCAGGAATTCTTTTGCAGCAAGAAAAGCCCCGGTCAGGCATACTTGCAGCACGTCATCCCAGTCTTCTTTCAGCAGCTTGTGTGCATACGCATTTCTTGAAACGCCAGCGAAGTAAGTAAGAACAATCTGCTGACTTCGCTCTTTGCATGCAGCCGCGAAGTCCTTGATATCATTCTCACTTGTGACGTTGCACTTCATCAGGAAATCGACTCCCGGAACATCCTGTCTGGAACTATTGTAGGTGCCTGCCACCGTGCGTCCTTTAGAGATTAGATCGAACGCCAGCTGTCTTCCCAATGCTGAAGATACACCAATGATAGCGTGCAGGGTTTCCATTCCCTTTACCACCTTAAGAGTGCAGCCCCCCATGTCCATCCAGCACCCACTGCGACAAGGGCTATCAGGTCACCCCTTTTTATCTTCCCTGATCGCCACATCTCGTCGAGCAATATCGGAATGGTTGCGCTTGAAGTATTTGCGTAACGATCCATATTGGTTCCAAACTTAGAAAAAGGGATACCGATTCTTCGCGCGCTTTCCTCAAGGATCCTTATGCTTGGCTGGTGTGGTACAACATGATCAATTGCCTCCACTGTGAGTCCTGACTCATCAAGTACGTTTCGCAAAGCAGCTGGTATCACTTCGACCGCAGTATTGTAAACAGTCCTGCCGTTCATCCTGAAGTAATGAAGACCAGCTGTGACGGAGTTCAAACTCGCCGGTATCTCCGAACCTCCGGCAGGTACTGTGAACGACTCGAAGCCCCTTCCGTCAGCGAACAGTTTCATGCACATGAAGCCGCTATCGTCATCACTTGCCGATACTACGGCAGCTCCAGCACCGTCTCCAAAGAACACGCAGTCTCGTCTTGTCCAGTCAGTAATTCTTGAGAATGTATCAGCCCCGATAACAAGCACATTGTGTGATGCTCCAGTGCCAACAAACTGAGCCCCTACAGTGAGTCCATAAATAAAACCTGCACATACAGCATTGATATCAAAAGCCGCCGCTTTGCTTGCGCCTATTGCGGCCTGCACCTTTGTGGCGGTTGCGGGAGCAATTCGGTCTGGCGTTGCAGTCGCAACAAGAATCATATCTATATCCATAGCTTTTACGCCCGAATTTTCGAGGGCTTTCATCCCAGCCTCAATCGCAAGTGTCGATGTGCTTTGGCCTGGAGCAGCAATACGTCTCTCAACGATACCAAGGTTTTCCCTGACCCATTCGTCGCTCGTGTCAACGATCTTCTCTAACTCAAGATTGCTGAGAACACGCTCTGGTACATAACTTCCGGTCCCGAGTATCCTGACTTTCCTAACCTTAACAAGCTGCGGCATTAGAAACCACCACCCATTTTTCTTTGTTCAGACTCTGGTTTGATGTCGTTCAAACATACTTCATCTAAAAACATCTTTTCCAGTTCATATGCTCTTTGACTCCTGGCTTTGATGAACTTGGCAGGAACTCCTGCGTGAATCTCGCTTGAAGGAACGTCTCGTAAAACCAGGGACATGGCACCCACAGCGCTACAGTCGCCGATAGTGACACCTTGGAGGATAGTTGCACCTGCCCCCACTACAGAATGCCTTCCCAATCTGACCGGTCCATAGTGACATTTTCTGAACTCTACAGGAATGCATGGATTAGTAAGATAGTCTCCGCTATAATCATCGCTTCCCCCAAAGATTCTGCACCCCGATGATATTCCAGAAAAATCCTCGAATACTACTTCCATTGGAGCAACGACAAAACAATGTGTCGAAATATGAACATAATTGCCTATCCTTACCTGCCCAGCCTCTCCACAGGAAATCACGCAGAAGTCGTCTATCCTTGAATGGTCTCCTATCTCTATTCGCTGGATGTTGTAGAACGAAGTCTTTCGGCTTACCTTGACATCACATCCGATACGTGCGAAGCCCAAATCCCTCAACTCATCGTCAGAGTAAAAAGAAACCACCATCACCAACCCCTTTGGAGGTTTATGACTGACTCATAACACCGATTAGCACGATCATATTCCCTTTTGAATCGTAAACGACTTTGCTGCGAGCAGAAAGCAATCGTGACTTCTGAGCAATAGCATGTCCAGCGACGTCTCCGTTGATGGTCTCGTACCTATCCACTGATTGCCTTCTGAACCGACTGCGTCTGCGCAGAGGCTTCCCGGATCAGATTGCTTATAACTCCGATGCCCGATTCATCCACAGGCTCTCCCGTAGGAAGGGAAATGACGGTTTCCGAGATGCGATCCGTGACTGGGAGAAGCCTGCCCTTATTGGGGAACTCATTGGTGTAAGGCTTCATTCTGTGACATCCCGGATAGAAGTATCTTCGCGCCAGAACATTCTCGGCATCAAGAACCTTTATCAGTTCATCTCTCGAAAGACCAAACTCGCCTTGGTCGATGGTGATGATCACGTACTGCCAATTCTGTTCCGACAGATCGGCTGAGGGCTTTCTGAGTGTGACTCCCCTGATGCCGGAGAGGTGGTTTGCGTAGAAGTTGAAGTTGCGTTTGTTTGTCTCTCGAATCGTCTCGACCCGATCGAGCATCGCAATGCCCATGGCGGAACAGATTTCGGTCATTTTGCCGTTGGTGCCGATGTAATCGACCCTGTCCTTCTCCCGGCCCGCAAAACCGAAGTTCATCATGAGTTGAATCTTCTCTGCGAGTTCATCGTTGTCTGTTGCCACTGCACCACCCTCGAAAGTACTGAAGAACTTTGTGGCGTGGAAACTGAGCACGGAAACGTCACCCAACCGACAGACAGGTATTCCGTTGACTTCATTGGTGAATGCATGGGCAGCATCGTAGACTGTTTTCAAACCGTGCCTGCTGGCGATTCTTTGAATGGCCTCGTCATCGCAGGGGTTGCCATAGACGTGCACGCCGATGATTCCTGTTGTCCTGTTGGTGATGAGTTCCTCTATCCTGTCGGGATCAATCGTGAAATCGCTTTCCCTCATGTCACAGAAGACCGGGGTGATCTCCTGCCATTTCAGGGCGTGCGCCGTGGCAATGAAAGTGAATGAGGGTACTATCACTTCCCCCTTCAACCCGATGGCTCTGCACGCAAGTTCCAGGGCAATCGTTCCGTTGCAGAGCGGAATGCAGTGTTTCACCTTTAGAAGGCTCTCGAGATCTTTCTGGAATTGCTTTGCCAAAGGGCCGAAATTGGTGAACCATCTTCTTTCGAACATTCCGTCAATCAGCGCGTTGAATGTCTCGCGATCGGGAAGGTTCGGCCTGCCGACATGAAGGGGTTCACTGAAGGCGGGGGAGCCTCCGAGAATGGCAAGTTTACTCATGCATTTCCCTGAGACGTGACTCGACATATCTGTAATAGCTCCCGCTCAGCTCCTCGACACGCTCAAGGGTCTTCTCCCTGTCAAGGTATCCCATGTGAACAGCTATCTCCTCAAGGCATGACACTTTCAGGCCTTGTCTCTTCTCCATGGTCATAAAGTAATTACTTGCCTCTGTGAGGCTGTCCGGGGTTCCGGTATCCAGCCATGCCACACCCCTGCCAAGAAGTCTGCAGGAGAGCTGACCCCTCTCAAGGTAAAGGTTGTTCAGGGATGTTATTTCCAGTTCGCCTCTCTCAGAGGGCGTTACCAGCCGGGCGAGCCTGCAGACACTGGAATCGTAAAAGTACAAGCCGGTTATCGCATAACTACTTTTCGGTCTGGTTGGCTTTTCTTCGATAGTCTTCACAGTCAGGTCTCTGTCAAACTCAACGACTCCGTATCTTTCAGGATCAGCGACCCGGTATCCGAAAATGACGGCACCCTGTTTTTCAGCCTGTTCCCTGGCACCCTGCAGGAGAGATGGAAGACCCTGTCCATAGAAAATGTTGTCACCGAGGATCAGGCAGGCAGGACCACCTTCCAGGAAAACCTCACCTATGTGAAAAGCCTGGGCAAGTCCCTCAGGTCGCGGCTGTTCGGCATACTCGAGTCTTATTCCGAAGTCGCTTCCGGAACCGAGGAGTGATTTGAAAAGAGGGAGGTCGTGCGGTGTCGAAATGACGAGTATCTCTCGTATTCCGGCCAGCATCAGTATGCTGAGAGGGTAATAGATCATGGGTTTGTCATACACGGGAAGCAGTTGCTTGCTTATGGCAATTGTCATCGGATGAAGTCTTGTGCCGCTTCCGCCTGCAAGGATGATTCCCTTCATGCAACCTCCATTCTTTGAATATGCAGATGGTTTGTAATCAAGGCCACTGTTGGTGATTGTGCCAGTTTGTTAGTGGAATTGTTTTGAGATGCAAGAAAGGCCAATGACCTTTCTCCCGAAAGGGGGACACATTCAGGTTCAGGGGTCATCCTATCCGGAGGAGGTAGAGATGATCCGTCAGGTTTTCTACAGCCGGGATTTTCTGACGGAGCCGTCGGGGAAGACGCGGTATTCGGTTATGACCCCGTTTGCGTTGCCTGTGTAGACAGTGTAGTCACCGAGCAGTCCCGACTCGTTCCACACCACGAAGACCTGCATTCGCATGCTTCCGCTTCCGAGCCCTCCGGTGTCCACCTCATCCTCACCAGAAGGAACGGTGAAGGTGTAACCCGGTTCGGTTGGGAAGTCGTAGCGCCAGACCTCGGCATCCACCATCATTGAGATTACCCGGGTGAAGTCATCGCCGAGGACCGCAAGGAATTCTTCGGTGTTCATGCCCAGCTCGAGGTTATGGATTACATGGTTGAGGTTAACTTCCCCGGCCGGGTCGGTGCCCTGGGCCGCAACCGACGCGGCAGTGACAAGGGCAGTTATGACAAGGTTTTTCATGAAGCCTCCGTTTCACGTGTTTGGATGATACATTCAGGAGGTCTTTCGGTAAAGCTGTTTCGCGTGCCTGCAGACTTGGGTTGACAGCTTTCGAGTGGCAATACCACACGGTAATGAAAACTGAAGAACACCTTCGCTTGAGTGTTAAAGGAGCCGGGACTCATCGATCACCGGTAAAACGGTTTTCAAAGGATGCCCGGTGAATACCGCCGTCTGGGCCTGCACGAGCCGCACTGCACCTACGGGAGTCTGATCTTTCTCAGTTGCCGTAAGACGCGGGTTCAGGGCCTTCGGGGGGCTTGGGGTTCCTGCCGTCCCTGCCCGTTATCCCGGGCTGCCCGAAGTCGGGTCTGCGGGGGTGGTTGCCCGAAGCTGTGTGGGGCAGGTACCTTGGCGTGTAGACGATGCCGGGTTCCCACGCCTGGGAGAGCTGGTGCGTGACCCTGCTGGGTTCCACGGGGTTCGTCTGCTGCTGAAGGGCGAGGTTCCTTCCGGTCTGGTCGGGCAGTGAAGTTTCGAGCTGAAGTGTCAATACAGGGGCCGGTGTTATCTGGACGGGCTGTTCCTGCTGCCGGGGAACCAGAGGCTGCGTGTTGTACTGCTCTACGGTCGGCGTAAGGTCCGACAGTTCCTTGACCTGGATAGCCTTCGGCGCGGGAACCGGTTCGACATTGGTTGTCAGGACGGGGATCTGCTTGCCGGGCATGGGAATGACCACAGCCATCGTGATCACAAGACCCGTTGCGACACCACCGATTAGGGAGAAGAGCTTAGAGGTCAGCCCTTGCCTGCGTATCCTGATCACTTCCTATATGCCTTTCCCTGACTTCCCCGGCGATGAAGAGGGCAATCAGCACTCCCAGTACGAGCCCGATTATGGTGTGCTTCAAGTTGATTTTTTTCATCGTTTCCTCCGGGCGCGGAAGAATAGCAATGTTTCATTAAAAGTCAAGTACCATATCTTCCGCAACTCTGCCCCAGTTTCATGCAGGGCTTGTTTTTGCACTGAGCTCATGTGATTGTATTCAGGGTATAACTGAAATGTTTCCGGAAAGGAGAGAAGATGGTGCTGACGCTACTGCTGCTGATGCTTGCCGGCTACGGCCCCTTCGAAAGCCTCGGACCCGAGGGCGGTGAGATCAAGGCGATAATCCAGTCGCCTCTGGACGCTGACATCCTCTACGGTATGAGCGGATACAACCCCACCGTGGTTGTCCGGTCCCAGGATCGCGGGCTCTCATGGGAGGCCCTGTCAACGTTCACCGGCTCCACCGCGTACGACATGGTGATAACCGCGACCGGCAACCTCGTTGCTGTGGGTAGCAGCCGCGTCTGGCGGTCCACCGACGGGGGGCTGACCTGGGCTTCGGCTTCCTTCTCCAACACTGTGTTCTGGCTTGCCAAGGCGCACCCGACCAACGGTTCCACGGTTTTCGCCACGGGCTACAAGTACGACGGAAGCTTCTGGCGTATGTCTTTCTTCAAGAGCACCGACAACGGGGCGACCTGGACCAGCACCTACATAGGCGAGGCAGGGCTTCACTCGTACGGCAGAAGCATAGCCGTCGCGCCCTCGAACCCCGACCTGATACTGGTGGGGGGTTACAAGTCCTCGGGCAGCACCGTGGCCCAGCTCTTCAGGTCCACTGACGGCGGTGTCACGTTCACCGACTTCACACCTTCGGGCGCCTCAACCGACTACTACTTCGAGGGGCTGGCCTTTCACCCCGCCAACCCCGACATCATCCTGGCAGGGGCTTACCTCGGCCTGCACCGCAGCACCAACGGCGGCTCAACCTGGACTCGCATCACCCAGTACTACAACTACTCCCTCGGGTTCAGCCCGGTCGACAACAACCTCGCCATGGGCGCGGGCATGAGCTACATCTACCGCAGCGTCAACGCCGGGGCTTCCTGGAACACTGTGACCAGCGGCCTGTCCGGCTCCAACTGCAAGTGGATCATCGCCGACAGCGAGAATGCTTCTCTTGCCTACACCGGAACCACCGCCGGCTTCTTCCGAAGCACCACCGGCGGTACTTCCTGGACCGCCAGCAACACGGGTCTGGTGATCGGGAATGTGGTTTCAATGGCGCAGTCCAACGATTACATATGGGTCAACATGGCAAGTCAGGGGCTCTTCAAGATGCAGGACAGCCCTTCGGGCACCTGGCAGTACGTGAGCCGGCCATCGTCCTGCGGTGATTTCGTGCGCCTGGCCACCAACGGCTCCAATGTGATACTGGGCCTCGAAGGGAGTGGTTGAGGGGGCGTCGAGCTCTACAAGAGCACAGACGGAGGTTCCGTCTGGTCAGTAAGCGACAATTACTACGGCAGCGGTTACGACCTCGTTTTCGGCGGCGGCAGCACCTACTGGTACACCGGCTACAAGTACACATCGCCGAATTACCTTCTTGTGATCTCCAAGACCGAGAACAACGGCACGAACTGGACACGCCACACCCTCTCCTCGGGTACCGACTACAGGTACATCAGGGCGATCGGGATTGACCCTTCGGACACCGACAGGGTCTTCGCCCTCGCCTACGAAAGCAGTGCATGGAAGGTTTACTGCACTGAGGACGGTGGCGCCTCGTGGCAGAGCGTTGCGGCTTCGGGATGGTCGGGCACGCCCTACCAGCTCCTGGTGAACCCCTCTGACGGCTCCCATCTGGCCGCGGCATCATCATCGGGCCTCTACACTTCCGTGAACGGCGGCGCAACCTGGACCAGGGTCACTACCGCGTTCGGCTCATCAGTGGCAGCAGTTCACTCAAGCGACGGATCGAGCGTCATCGTCGGCACCTCGTCTCAGGGCATCTGGAAGTGGGAGAACTGGGCCGGCGCGCCGGTGCAGGTCAGTTCCACTCCCGCCGCCATTACAACGCTGTACGATTCTGCGAACTCGTACCTTTACGCCGGTACCCCGGCAAGCTCTGTCTGGAGGAGCTATTACGGCACAGGCACCGAGGGTTCCTCTTCGGCGGCGCTGCCGGGATTCTCCCTTGCGGTTCACCCGAACCCGGTGTCGGGGGGCATGGCTTCAGTGAGCTTCGACCTTCCCTCATCGGGCGCCGCGGGGATAGCGGTGTTCGACATCACGGGAAGACAGGTGCTTTCGGTTCCGGCCGCCGACCTGTCCGAAGGGGCACACACAGTTTCGCTCTCCACGGTGAGCCTCACCCCGGGTGTCTACTTCGCCCGTCTTTCGCACCAGGGCGCTTCGGCAACCGCCCGGATGGTCGTGACAAGGTAGTTTACTTCCGCGGGCCGGGGTTTTCCCGGCCCGCACGTTCCGTCTCAGATTGCTTTTCGCCCCCCTCTTTGGTACTTTTCGGTCTGTACGCGCAAATGACAATCGTCGGACCGGAAAGGGTACCTTGTGACGCACGCCCCTGAACTCATCCTCAGATCGATCTCACGGGGTGAACTCGCCGGCAGCTTTCCCGGCGCGGCGGTGACGGCCGACATCCGCGGTTTCACCAGCAGGTTCCAGGGAATGGCCGGGATGGGCACAGAAGGCGCTGAAAACATCTCACGGGAGGTCAGCGAAACCCTTTCAGGCGTTGTGGAGATTTGCTCGGTCCACGGCGGTTTTCCCGTATCCTTCGCCGGTGACGCAGTTACGGTGGTGTTTCCCGACGGCCTTGAAACGGCGGGCAGGGCGTGCGGGGTGGTCCACGCAAGACCTTCCGGCGCCTCCCTTCCCCTCAAGACAACCGTTGGCAGCGGCCAGGTCATCTGGGATGCCATCCCCCGTGATTCATGGACGTTCTTCAGCTTTCAGGGCTCGGCCCTGAGCCTGGCCGCCGATGATGAATCGACGTGCCCCGCGTCCGGCGGGTCCGTTTCGGCGCCGGTATCACACGGCCCAGTTCCCGGTTTGCGCTTCCTGCCCCCCGACCTTTTCCCTGAAGGGGTCGTCAACCAGTTCAGGCAGGTCACAAGCATTTTTCTCTCCATCGAGAACAGGGCGGGGTGTCTCTGCCCCAGGGAGTTCCAGTCAAAGGTACTCGAGCTGGCCTGCGAGATGGGGGGCTTCGTGTCGGGCCTTCACGCGGGGGGGGCCGGACAGAGGCTGCTCGTGGTGTTCGGAGCGCCTGTGACACGCGAGGACGATCCCGACAGGGCCGACAGCTTTCTGCGCGGCGTGTTCTCTTCGGCGTCGGGAAGGGTTCGCGCCGGCGCCGCGACGGGCCTGGTGTTCAGCGGGGCTATCCGTACGCCGATGCTCGAGTCGTACACGGTTCTGGGTCCTTCGGTGAACCTGGCTGCAAGGCTTCACGACGCCGCTGTGTGGAACAGCGTTTACGGAGACCCCGTTTTCAACCAGTCATCACGTCTCGGGATGAGAAATGAACTCGGCCTTTCTTTGAAGGGTTTTTCCGGCGTGGTGAACGCACTGGTGCTCTCGCCCTGGAAGCAGCGCCGGGAGACACGGGGCGCAACCCCTCCGCTTATCGAGCGGGAGGACGTGCTTGAGTTAATGGGAAGTGAGCTTTCCCTTCCGGGTTCGTCCTTGCTCCTTCAGGGAGACACGGGCATGGGCAAAACCCGGCTGGTGGAGGAACTTGAACGGAGATGGGGAGACGCCCTGTTCATCAACCTGAGGTGCCGTTCCCTGCCCGTTTCGGGGTCGGACATCTTCGGTTCATGGTTCGGCGAGTGGCTCGGTGGAAGGGACCGGCAGGAAGGGCTGCCGGCGTTCAAGGACAAGCTCTACGGGTTCATCGGACGTCTCGAGGACCTTGACGACCCCGCCGCCCTCCATGCCGCCGACGAGCTTCTTCGTGCCGAATCCTTCCTGGCGGCGCTGGTGGGGCTTGGATGGGATAAGTCGCTATACCGGGGGCTCGACCCCCAGGGCAGGTTTACGAACACCGTGACGGCACTGGCCGCCTTCATTCGGGGCAATTCCCTGCTTGGCCCGATGGTGTTGACGGTCGATGACCTGCAGTGGATCTCTCCCGACTCACTGGGTCTTCTTTCAGCGGTTCTGGCAGAACTGGGGGAGTTCAGGCCGCCGATCCTGCTTCTTTCGAGACCCGATTGCGGAGACAGCATCTCAACCCTTGGCCTTGCGCCAAGGGTTTTTGAGCTCAGGCCTCTCTCAAGAGAGGGCAGCAGATCTTTTCTTAAGTGGAGCCTGGGGCGGGCTCCCTCCGACGACCTGCTGGAGTGGTTTCACGAGCGCACCGAGGGTATTCCGTTCTTCATGGAACACTATGCGGGCATGCTGGAATCAGCCGATTCGCCGCCATGCGACGACAGCTTCCCGGGAAGCCTTCACGCCCTTCTGGTAGCCCGTCTGGACAGGCTTGGAGCGGAGCTTCGCAGGGCCGTGCTCTGCGCCAGCGTTCTTGGAAGGGAGTTCGACCGTGAGGTCCTCGACATCCTCTGCCCGGACGGCCTTACCGGTGAGCTCGTTGAGAGGGGTGTGAGGGAAAGGGTCTGGAGGGTCGAGCAGGACGGCAGCTGCAGCTTCGTCCACATCCTGCTCCGGGAAGCGGCCTACAGGCTTCAGCTTCAGGGAGAGCGGCTTCCTCTCCACGAAAAGGCCGCCGAGGGCATGGCCGGGCTGTGGGGCGAAAAACCTGAGAGAGCTGCGATCATAGCCCACCACATGGAGATGGCCGGGAGGGGATCCGATGCCGCTGACTGGTACATGAGGGCCGGGGAGTATTCGCTTTCGAGAAGGATGACCGCTGCGTGCCGGCTGCAACTGGAGAAGGTTCTGGAGTTTTCCGCTGACCCAGCCCAGAGGATGACCGCCCACCGGCTGCTTTTCGACCTTGTCGTATCGTCCGGTGATATCCAGCGCGCCCACGAAGCAATCGAACGGGCTGTTCTCGACACCCCTGAAGACCCTCCGATGCAGGCCGTGATAAGACTGATGCGGGCCAACCTTGCGGTTAACGGGGGCCGCCCCCGGGACGCGATGGAGCATCTGCGCGACCTTGAGCACATGAACCCGGCGCTCCGTCCGGAAGTGATGCATCTGCGTGGGCGGGTCACCGTGCTCGAGGGCAGGAACGACATTGCCCTTGAACTCCTCATGGAGGTGTACCGTGAGTTCCGTTCCGGCTCCCCCGAAGAGAGGCTTCTGGCTTACAAAGCCCTGGGCAACGCCTGCGGCTGCATGCTCAGGCTCCGGGAAAGGCTTGATCAAGCCGAGGAAAACCTGAAGATGGTTCGGGACTACGCCAGGGAAGCGGGCAATCTGCTGATGGAGACTCTGAGCGTGGGCAACCTCGCACTGGTGTACAAGTACCTTCCAAACAGGATGATGGATGCCATGCTTACGACCAGGGAGCACATGGAGCTTGCCCGGCGCACCGGAAGCAGGCTGGTGGAGCTTCAGGCCACGGGCAACCTGGGTTCGCTCATGGAAAAGATGGACCCTTCACCCGAAGCTTTCCGGCATCTCGAGAGATCGGTTGAGCTTGCCAGGAGGTACGGAGGCGGTGATACACTCTCGATAGCCCTTGCCAATCTTGCAAGCGCCTGCGGCAGGGTGGGGCGGTGCGAAGAGGCCTGCCGGCTTTTCTCCCATGCTCTTGAGATCTGCCGGGAGCACGGTCTTGGCCTTCACAGGGTGGATTACGCCCTGGAGATGAGCAACGTGCTGGTGGACATGAGCAGAACCGAGGAGGCCGAGGATCTCATCAACCGGGTGCGGGAGTGGGGGTTCCCCGAAGACTACCTGAGCTACTATTCGTGTTCGGTGGGGAAGCTGCTTGTAGCCCAGGGAAGGAACGAGGAGGCTGTGGAGATACTGAGGAAAGCTCTGTCCGGACCTTGCGACGGGTTGGAGAGGTTTGACCTCCTCCGGCAGCTCTTCTTCGCAACCGGAGACAGAGAAGTACTTCTCACCTGCATGACCGAGGGCGAGCTGCTGCAGCAGGAGCATCCGCATTGGGATACCGAAGCCAAGCTTTCCGCGTTGAGGGCTGCGGCGGGATCGTCGGAACCTTCCCCTCGGGGGTGAGCAGCGCCCGGCCATTGCGGACCCCGCGTGGCAAAGGTTAGTTTTGATGAACGGGGTTCACCCCTTCGCTGTTCATTGTCCCATTCGGAAAGGGTCTTCAATGGGAGTCTTCCTGGTCACCGGCGGCGCGGGTTTCATCGGGTGCAACATAGTCAGAGAGCTTCTGGTCAGGGGCGGGAAGGTCCGCGTGCTCGACAACTTCTCAACGGGACACCGGAAGAACCTCGAGGACGTTGCTTCAGACGTTGACATCCTCGAGGGCGACATCCGCAGCTTCCACATAGTGCAGCAGGCCATGAAGGGCGTTGAGGTGGTTTTCCACGAAGGCGCGCTGCCCTCGGTTCCCAGGTCCATCGCCGACCCCATCACCTCCAACGAGGTGAACGTGGGGGGTACACTGAACGTCCTTCACGCCGCCGTAGACGCTGGTGTTCGAAGGGTGGTGTTCGCTTCTTCGTCATCCATTTACGGAAACGCTCCCTGCGAGATCAAGGACGAAACGCTCCCCCCCATGCCCCTGTCACCCTACGCGGTGAGCAAGCTCGCGGGCGAGGCCTACTTCCAGGTCTTCAACAGGATATACGGCCTCGAAACCGTCGCCCTGCGCTATTTCAACGTGTTCGGTCCCCATCAGGACCCCGACAGCCCTTACTCCGCCGTCATCCCGCTTTTCATCAGGTCGTTCCGGGAGGGGCGGTCACCTTGCATCAACGGCTCGGGTGAGCAGAGCCGTGACTTCACCTATGTGGCCAACGTGGTGCACGGAAACCTTCTGGCCGCCGAGGCTCCTGATGCTCCGGGCCGGGTCATCAACGTGGCGTGCAACGGCTCGGTGACCGTGAATCACCTGGCCTCCGAGATCGCCCGCCTTGTCGGCCGCCCCGACATCACCCCGGTTCATCGCGACTCCCGCCCGGGCGACGTGATGCACTCCTGCGCCTCCATCGCCCTCGCCGAACGGATCCTCGGCTACACCCCCGTCGTCCCCTTCGCAGACGGCCTCGCCCGTACCGTTTCCTGGTTCGGGGGACGGACTTAGATATCTTAGTTTGTTGGTGTATCATTTTGGGGAGCAATTACATACAATCAGCCACATCAAACTAGTTTTTCATCGGCTTCTGTTCGAACAGGTTTTGGTCAGCGTTTCATAATTCGATGCAAACAATGACATTACGCCACGGCATCGCTATCTTGCTGCCTTCTTCACAGCAACGAGGGTTGTCCCTTTCCAGAAATGTATATTTCCGCATCGGCCCGGTTTGGTTTTTCCACAGTTTTTGAGGAGAGGGCACAATGAAGGCAGTAAACAGAGGATCGTTTCCCATCCTCATTGTCAGTGGCGAGATCGGATCACACACCCTCGAGGGGAGAAGGGTGCGGGCCATCGCGGAGAAGCTTGAGAACTCAGATTTCACCGTTCTCAAGGCCGAAAACTGCACCGACGGCCTCAGTGATTTCCACACACATCCCAACCTCGGATGCGCCGTTGTTGACTGGAACACCGAAACCGACATGCCCCAGGATTTCCTCAGGGGAATAAGGCGCTTCAGCGATGTTCTGCCCGTACTGCTCATGACAGACCGGTTCAGCGTCGAGAAGCTGCCGATCGGAATCCTCAGGGAGATCGACGGGTACATCTGGTTGGCGGAAGACACGCCCGACTTCATCGCCGGAAGGATCGAGAAAGCTGCCCTCTCCTACATCGAGGGGATACTCCCGGTTTTCTTCAGGGAGCTTGTGAAGTACGCCGAAGAGTATCGCTACTCCTGGCACACACCTGGGCACATGGGCGGAGTGGCATTCATGAAGACACCCGCCGGAAAAGTGTGCTTTGACTTCTTCGGCGAGAACATGTTCAGGGCCGACCTCTCGGTCTCGGTTCCCGAGCTCGGCTCTCTTCCCGACCACCAGGGTCCGATCGGAGCCGCGGAGAGACACGCCGCCAGGGTGTTCAATGCATCGCAGACGTTCTTCGTAACCAACGGGTCGAGTGCTGCGAACCTCATGGTCTGGAGCTCGATGGTCACCAAGGGCGACGTGGTGGTGGTCGACAGGAATTGCCACAAAAGTATCAACCACGCCATCATACTCGCCGACGCGGTTCCGATCTACTTCAAGCCAACGCGAAACCCGTACGGAACCATCGGTCCCATAGCTTTGAAGGAGTTCGACGCGCAGGCCATACGGGCCAAGATCGAGGATTGTCCCCTGATTATCGACAAGAACTCTAGGGTTCGCCTTGCAACGATCACCAACAGCACCTATGACGGCTTGTGCTACAACACACTGCGGATAACCGAAGCGCTCTCCGATACGGTCGACGGAATCCATTTCGATGAAGCCTGGTTCGCGTACGCCCACTTTCATCCGCTTTACCGGGGTCATTATGCCATGACCCCCCGAGCGGCGGACGACGAGGCAAAGATGCCTGTCTTCGCCACGCAGTCCACGCACAAGACACTCGCGGCCATGTCACAGGCCTCAATGGTGCATTACCGCGACGGGGCGGACCGCAGGATAGACCCTGATGTTTTCAACGAGGCGTACCTCATGCACAGCTCAACCTCGCCCCAATACGGAATGATCGCCACGCTTGATGTCTCGACACAGATGATGGAAGGCAAGGCCGGCGTTCGCATGATGCAGGAAGCCCTCCGTGAACCCGTCGTGTTCAGAAAGACCATGGCTTCAATCAACAGCGAGATATTGCATTCCGAGTCAGACCCTTCCCGGAAGTGGTGGTTCACCGCGTGGCAGCCCGATAACCTCCTTGACGTGGAGGACAGGCAGCTCCTGGCGGAGCAGGAGTGGTGGACCCTGAAGGCATCGGATACATGGCACATGTTCAACGGCATGGACGACGGCGGGATCATGTTGGACCCCTTCAAGGTGACGCTTGCCACACCTGGTATCAATCGTGAGGGGAACCTTGATGAGTGGGGCATTCCCGCCGCCATTGTAACGAAGTGGCTTCGTTCCAGGGGCATCATGGTTGAGAAGACGGGCCACTATTCCTGGTTGCTCCTGTTCAGCATAGGCATCACCAAGGGCAAGTCCGGTACACTCCTGGCTGAACTGTTCCGCTTCAAGGAGCTTTACGACGAGGATGTTGAGCTCGAGGAGATCCTGCCCGAACTGGTGAAGACCCATCCCGACGAGTACGGCGAGATGACGATTCAGCAGCTCTGCATGAGGATGCACACATTCCTCAGGGAGTATCGCCTTGTGGACGGGATGCTCTCATGCTTCCGAACCCTGCCGCGGCAGGTCATGACGCCCGGTCAGGCGTACCGGGAGATGGTCAGGGGCGAGGTGGAGAGGGTGAGCATCAGGTCACTTGAGGACAGGGTGGTTGCCGTGCAGGTCGTTCCCTATCCGCCTGGCATCCCCATCATCATGCCAGGTGAGATGATCACCGAGGAAACCAGGCACATCATCGACTACCTGGGCGCGGTCGAGGAGCTGGAAGCCATGTTTCCCGGCTTCGAGGGCGAGATACACGGCGTGCACAAGGTCCGTGACGACGAGGGGATCAACCGGTTCCAGATCTACTGCCTGAAGTAGTTTTTTGCATCAGGGGTACATCGTTCTTGACTGCGCAAGCCCTGGATCGCTAAGAGTGTCAGTTTCCGATGGAACACGCTGTCAGCCCTGAGCACGCTGGAAACCTGAACGTTGATCCCGGGGGCTCGCTCTTCAAACTTGAATGATCGAGTACGGCGTATCCGGCATTGCACTCTTCCTGACCGCCAGTATTGACGTTGCCATTGTTGGCTATAAATTAACTCAATGGCGAGGATAGCACGCATTGTACTTGCGAACATACCGCATCATGTCACGCAGCGTGGGAACCGGCGACAGAAGGTGTTTTTCCGCGAGCCGGATTACTCCACCTATCTGACAATCCTTACAGAGTTCACGGGCCGTTGCGGTGTCGATATCTGGGCGTACTGCCTGATGCCCAACCATGTTCACATCGTCGCAGTTCCCAGTGACCCCGGGAATCTCACGAGGGCTCTTGGCGAGGCGCATCGCAGGTACACCTGCAGGATCAACAGAAGGGAGGGCTGGACCGGGCACCTCTGGCAGGGCAGGTATGCCTCCTTTCCCATGGACGATGCGCATCTTCTTCTGTCTGCGCGCTACATCGAGCAGAATCCCGTCAGGGCAGGGCTTTGCGCCATGCCTGAGCAGTGGCGCTGGAGCAGTGCCCGGCACCATCTCGGGCTCGAATCCGATCCTGTGATCTCACCGAGCGATCTTCTGAATACCTTTACTGATGACTGGCGCGGATTTCTGACATTGTATGCACATTCGGAGGAGATGAATCTGCTTCGCAGGCATGAGGGTAGCGGGCGCCCGTTGGGCGACAGCATTTTCCTCAAACTGTGCGAGTCGGTTTCGGGTATGGATCTCCGTCCACGCAGAAGGGGACCCAACAATCAGATGCATTGATTCAGGCAGGGTAGAAGCAGGTTTTCTCGACAGACTTCAATTTC
This sequence comes from Candidatus Fermentibacteraceae bacterium, assembly GCA_046485185.1. GTDB lineage: Bacteria > Fermentibacterota > Fermentibacteria > Fermentibacterales > JCC-6 > UBA6080. The sequence goes on along the minus strand of JAWOHL010000026.1, from coordinate 8,039 downwards.
CTTAAACAAAGCATTTAACTTTGTTTCAAATTCAGCCCTTCTGCTGCAAGATAATTTAGTATGGTGTCCCCCAATTGGTCGAGATGGTAGGGTTTGGCGATGACGCCGACGAAGCCGAAGCGTTCGTGGTTAGCCATGATGGGGTTGTTGGAGTAGCCGCTGGACACGAAAGCCTTCACGTCGGGGTGCCTGCTCCTGAGGGTTTTAAGGGTTTCTTCCCCCCCCACGCCTCCGGGAACCGTGAGGTCGAGGATCAGAAGGTCGTACGGTTCACCGGCTTCGAGGGAATCTTCGTACATTTTTATCACTGTTTCCCCGGTATTGGCCAGCCCCGCGGAGTGACCAAGGATCTCCAGCATCTCGCCAATGGTCTCGAGAACCATCGGTTCATCGTCCATGACGAGAATTTTCAGATTGTTCGTGGAAACCTTGTCGCCCTCACTCTGCGCAGGGACATCCCCCGCAGATGGAAGGTATCCGTAGAAGGCTGCGCCTCCCCCCGGAGGAGGCTCGAACCTCAGAAAGCCCCGATGGCGCCTCAGAACGCTGTAAGCCGTGGGCAGCCCCAACCCCGTGGATTTGTCGCGAGTGGTGAAGTAGGGATCGAAGATGCGCGAGCTTATGTCGCGGGGTATCCCGGAACCGTGATCCCTGATGCAGAACCTTATGTAGTCGCCCGAATCCAGGGGAAGGCTCTCTCCCACATCCTGATTGTCCTTGATCCGGGAATCGCTTATCCTGACGTTAATCGTGGATACCGTGATGGTCCCGCCGCCGGGCATGGCCTGCACCGCGTTGAGGACGATGCTGCGAATAGCCTGGGAGAGCTGGCCACGGTCGCAGTGAACCATATGAAGGTCAACGGGAAACTCAAAAACGCATCGGATGGTAGTGCCGGAGAGAGCGAGTTCCACAGCTTCTTCAAGCAGCTCCCGGAAATCGGTGACCCTCTTTATCGGAGCCCCGCCAGTACTGAAAGTGAGCAGCCTGTGCGTCAGGGCCTTTGCCTTCTGTGCGGCTTCCTGGAGCCTGTTCAGTGTGTTCCCCGGATCCTGGCCCTGTTCTATCTTACGCGCCGCAAGGGAAGCAGCGCCGAGGATCACGGTGAGAAGGTTGTTGAAGTCGTGGGCGATACCGCCGGCCAGCTGCCCCACTGATTCCAGCCTGACAGCCTTGAGAAGCTCCTCCTGAATCAGCCTGCTGTCGGTGACGTCGTTTAGAACACCCAGAAGGCCCACCACCTGCCCTTCGCCGTTCTTGACGGGTGTTTTGACAGCTTCGAAAACACGGTGCCGACCCGCCGATTCCATACCGAATTCGTGGCGGAACTGTTTCCCATCCGAGAGGACCCACCGGTCCACCCTGCCGTTCGAAAGCGCTGTTTCTTCCGGAAGGAAGCTTCTTTCCATCTCACCGATTATCCGATCACGGGTTTTCCCGGCGATCCTCTCATAGGCTTCGTTCACGAGGATAAGGCGTCCCTGAGTGTCCTTCATGTAAATGGCCGACGGTATGGTGTCCACAAGGGTCCCCAGCATCTCCTCGGAGCGCCAGAGCGTCTGTTCAACTGTCTTGAGAAGGCGTTTTTCGAGGCTGTTGAGGAAACTTTCCGCGACCATGGCGACAAGACCGCCCTGCCGCATGAGAAGCGAGCATACCCGCGCGGCCTGCTGTGGAGTGAGAACGCCCTGGGACGGCAGGTCGAGTGAGATAACCGCCTCGGCTACCCTGGTTTGGGCCGCCTCTATTCCGGAGCTCTCCGCAAGCGCCAGTTCGATCTCCCGAACAGGAACCATGAAAGGGGTATCGAACGGACTGGACAACCTTCCTTCAGGTTCCATGCTCAGCTCTCCGGAACCAGTGCCACGACCGTGGTCGTGTTGTGAAAACCGCTGTATCTTCCCGGTGGCATGCGAATCTCTCCGTATGTCTCCCAGCCCAGAACAGGCTTGCCGGGAAGGGTTTTCCGGTAAGAGTCGATGGCAATGGTGAAGCTGTCTTCCAGTAGCGCCAGCCGTATCCCGCACTCATAAACGAGCATTCCTGCGAAGTCAGTCTGACCTGATCTTTCGGCATCGGTTAAAGCGGCCCGGGCCGCGAGCATCGAGGCTTCGATCTGGGCGTCTGTATTGCTGCCGTCCATTATGCGGAAGACCGATCCCTCGGGGATCGAACACGTGAATACCAGGGAGCCGTCAGGATTGACGGACATGGGGAAGCGGATCTTGTACTCTTCGCCATCGGTTGACAGCCCCAGTTCGAAATTGCCAAGGACGAGTTTGGCGTGGTCTTCGGGGCTTGTCACGCGGTACCTGGATTTGAGGTGTTCCATTGCGTAGCCAGTCTCCCGCGACCAGACTTCCCATGCTGGTCGCCCGTCAACCTCGTACACCCTGTTGCCTTTCGCGAGTGTCACCGTGTGCGGCTGGCTCAGGGGTGTATGGCCATGCTTCACCCCTGTATGAAAAGGTTTTTCCGATGTGATGAAGCAGACAACAGCGGCATCGGATGAATCCTGCAGGCCATGGAAGACCCTGGTCTCGCGGAATTTGAGGTCGTCGCCGGCGAAACCCCCGATGAGCGTCACCGGGCACCCAGCATACCTCTCAAAGAGCCGGGAGGCGCAGAGCGAAAGCTCTTCTCCCGCGCCCGAAAGGCCGTCCGCGAAAAGAACGGCTGTGAGATGCCTTCCGGGTTCAACCGTGGGAATGCCTTGCGCAAGTTTTCTGACAACGTCTTCCGGGTCGTTCCTTATTCCCTGCGCCATTGCTGTAGAAAAAACCATGGAGTCGGACGATAGCAGGCCGACCGCCAAGCCTTCCGCCCCGAAACGGTTTTCGGTGAAGTGACCCGCCGTGGAACAGCCGATCAGGGGGATATCCCCGACCCCGGCCCGAATGGTCTCCAGAACCTTCCGGTAATCGCAGCTGGATGAGGAGTGAACCAGCGCAAGCCCCGGTGCTGAGCCACCGAGCTTGCCCATGGCCTCCCCCAGAGCATTTTCAGAAGTGGCGACAGAGTCGCCCGCACCCGCCAGTCCGGTGACTAACTTTGCAGCCATTTATTGCTTGCACCCCCTCTGCTGAAACGTAACCAAGAACTTACCGGTTGCCAAGTGTCACATGACGTGCCTCAATGAGCCTGTGGGGTTTGCAGGGACCATGGGTTATGGTATATTACTAATGATGAATAAAATTATGTAGTGAAGGAGGAACCATATTTCAGTTGTAATAGAACTTATTGAAAAAAGTGAAAATCTATCTGCTTTTATTGACCTTTCTGAGCTAGCAAAATTTCTTCACGAGTCGCTGAAGCCGTATGATGACCCCATATGTGAGATAACCAGCGGTATTGAACAGGCTCTCTCTCCCGACATTGACGCCGGAGGGTTTGTCGCCCTGGCCCTTGACGGCCGTTCCCCCGTGGGTGCGCTGGTTATGCTTGACACGCACATGAGGGGATTTGTTCCTCCAAACCTTGTTCTTTACGTTGCGGTGAGCCCACTGAGGAGAGGGGAGGGAATTGGAGCCGCGTTGCTTTCAAGGAGCATTGAAAGGTGCGGGGGGCCGGTCAAACTCCATGTGGAGTACGACAACCCGGCGAAGCGTCTGTACGAAAGGCTGGGATTCCGAACCAGGTACGCCGAGATGAGGCTTGAGTGAACAGGATCGTCGTCAACGCCGATGCCCTGGTGCACAACTACAGAACGGTCCATGACTGGGTCAGCCGGCACAACGCGTCACTGACCGTTGTAACCAAGGCTCTTTGCGGTTTTTCCGCCGCGGTTGAATCCCTTGTGGCAAGCGGCGTGTCTTCAGTGGCCGATTCCAGGATTTCAAACCTCGTCGCCCTCGAACCGCTGTGCAATGGGATGGAGAAGTGGTTCCTCCGTGCACCCGCGTCGGCTGAGCAGACGGAAGTTGTTCGCCATGCCCATGTTTCCCTCAACACCGAACTAAGCACAGTTAAGGAACTCAACAGGGTGGCGGAGAAGCAGGGTGTTGTGCACAAAGTGATCCTGATGATCGAGTTGGGTGATCTGCGGGAGGGCATACTGCCGGGAAGCCTTGTGGGAACCTACAGGGACGTATTCAACCTTGAGCACATTGAAGTGCTGGGCATCGGTTCGAACCTCGGATGCCTTTCGGGGACCGTACCCAACTCTGACCAGACCATGCAGCTTGTTCTCTACAGGGAACTGCTGGAGCTGAAATTCGACAGGCGGATCCCGCTCATATCAGCGGGTGCCAGCGCCACATTGCCTTTTCTACTGCAGGGACGGGTTCCCAAACAGCTGAACCATTTCAGGGTGGGGGAGAGCATTCTGCTGGGCACCGACCTTATGAACGGAGGAACAATGCCCGGTCTGAGGGAGGATGGTTTCACTCTGGAGGCGGAAGTCATCGAGGTCAAGGAAAAGAACCTGACGCCGTTCGGTGAGACAAGCGATGACCTTCACCCCTTTCAGACCGCTGTGGATTGCAGCAGCCACACTCCCGGCGAGAGGGGTTACAGGGCGGTGGTGACGGTGGGCGAGCTCGATACCGAGGTTTCCTCGCTTTCGCCGGTAAACCCAGAGTTTCGGATCGCCGGAGCGAGCAGCGACGTCACGGTGCTGAACCTGGGTTCACGCAGTCCATCGGTCAGGGTCGGCGACACCGTAAGGTTCCGGACCGGATACGCAGGCCTGGTGCGCCTCATGAACAACCCTTACACCGAAAAGACCCTCTGCCATGATGCGGATGACTGCAAAGACACCCCAGAATCCAGGGATGGCGCGGTGGTTAATCACTAGAAAATCAGTCACCCGTGTATGTTGAGTCGCCCGTCTGCTCCACCCTCGGGACCGATTCGCCCGCAGCTTCGGGGCCATCGCCTGCGCAGGCGGCGGCAAGGACCGCCAGGGACAGAATGAAAGCGACCAGCCTGTTCATCGGATCCCCTCCACTTTCAGAAGGACAGCCCTGTCATCGCCGTGGTTGATCACCCTGCACTCCTCGCCCGCGGCGAGAACTACCGAATCTCCGGGGAGTATGATCTCAAGCCCGCCGTCGGGCGACGCGACCCCGGCTGTGCCCTCAAGAAGCGCCAGGAGAGTTCCCGCTGCCGAGCCGAAACGGGCAGTCCTGCCTCCGGCTGAGATGAAGATCTTTTTGGCGCTGAACTTTCCGCAGCCCGACGCCTGGTCCGCAATCAGTGCCTCGCTGACTCCCGAAGCCCCATCCTCAATGACCCTTGCGGGTCTGATGCCCGGTCTGCGCAATACTTTCATGCCTACCTTCCCGGTCCGAACGAGTAATCGCTTCCCATGGAAACGGTCCAGCGGATGGAGCCTTCGTCGGGAAGTCCCACGGACAGTTTTGCAGATCCTCCCGGCACGTTCATTTGAAGATACGCACCCACACCGTAGTGAAGGTCGCCGTCACCGGGGTCACTTGTCGATTCGTAATCCCATGTCGCGGCGGTTGTGAGGCCTGCGCTTACGGGTCCCAACAGTTTATGCTGCAGGAGGACGCTTGCGGCGGTTCTCTGTCTTGTGGGCAGGGTGTTCCACCTGTAGCCCGGAATCGAGCACTCTGAGGTAGAGCGGGAATCCTGCCAGGAGTAGTTGCGCCCCGTGAGGATCTGACCCCATGTACTGATGCCTGAGGTGAACCCGTAACCCATGTCCGCCATACCTTCGAAGTTCCAGGTGAATTGGTTGTGTCTGTGGCTGGGCTGGGGGCAGACCGAGTAGCCGAGGGAAAGGGATGTGCCGGGCGCCATGGCCGAGGGATTCTCCCGTGTGTCCGCGGTGGCCCTGATGAAAACCGCCGGGAAACCCTCATTGGAAGAACCGCTGTAGCGTCGGCCGAACCAGCCGATACCCGTTTCGGTGAGCCCGAACCAGGATACGGTACGTCCAGATGAGATAGCAAGAGTGTGGTTGGTCCAGATCCGCTCGGGAGACGTTCCGTCCCGGCGCTGCTCCTCGGCCTTGATCTGGTACAAGCTTCCCTCGAGGCGAAAATAGTTCTGCCCCGCCCTGGTGTTCAGTGATCCCTCAAGAAATGCGTACCTGTCGCCCCCTCCCACGTTGACGATCCCGGTCATGCCGCGGTTGAAGGTGTTGCGTTGGTCGATCGTTACCCTTCCGTCGAGGCCGTAGTCGCTGTGGTAAGTGAGCCCGATGCCCAGGGATGAGGGGTTCTTCTCCTTAAGAGTGAAGGCGATATCCACGTTGTCGGGGGTATCACCCGGGTACATCCTGAACCTGAGGTTTTCAAAGAGAGTTGAGGCGTAAAGCTCTTCGGAGGCGTCCCGGACCGTTACGGGCAAAATGGAATCGCCCCTTTCGAGAAGAAGCCAGGCGTTTATGGCGCGAAAGGAAACCCTGCGGTTTCCCGTTACAAGGACGTTTCTCAGTGTGTACACCGGAGCCGTGAAAGGTTCTCGTGGAGGGGCGCCCCGTGGAATGTCGGGGTTTTGCGCAAGCCAGTCGATGGTCTGGGTGTAACCCCATTGCACCAGGCTGTCGATGGAGTCGAAACTCCAAAGTTTCGTGTCCCCCAGGTCGGGGCGGAAGTACCATGCCGGCTCGGTCATGTGCTGGTCGTTCACCCGTTTTGACAGTGCTTCGTATACGTAGCTGCCCACGTCGAGAAGCGACGGCTCATCGGGGAACGAATCGGGGTATTCGAAACCCGCATCGACGGCAAGTGCAGGCAGGTCCGGCCAGGCCTTGACCGCGGCGTCGACCGGGAGATTGTCGAAAACGCCGCCGTCCACGAGCAACATACCCCCTTCCCTCACCGCGGGGAAGGCGGCCGGTATCGACATGCTTGCCAGAAGCGCCCTGGAAAGGTCGCCAGAACGGAACATGACCCGTCTGCAGGAGGGGATGTCGACCGCCACGACCCTGAGAGGGATCGGAAGCGAATCGAAGGAGGAACCACGCTGCACCTGCAGGGGACCCGTCAGCGAGGAGAGAAGCAGACCCACACGCATGTTGGAGACTGCGCTGGACGGTATGAGAGGCATGAGCCCCCTGAGATTCAGGGTGATGAGGTCCTGCCTGCCTCTTATCCTGTCGGGGAGCAGCGCCATGCGGGCATCGGGGGCTGAGCTGAACATGCGGTTCCAGTCGACGCTTTTCGCAATACTGTCCAACTGTGAAGCGTTGTAACCGCAGGCGTAAAGCCCTGAGATCAGGGCGCCCATGCTGGTACCCGCGAGCGCCCTGATCGGAACGCCCTCCTCTTCCAGCGCCATAAGCACACCGATATGCGCAAGCCCGCGGGCGCCTCCCCCGGAGAGAACAAGAGCTATCCCATCCGACGCATGCAGCCCCCGCATGGTTGTCAGGAGCAGAAGCGAAATCAGCAGGGCTTTCATGAAACTCCTTTACCCGGGTTGGAACTTTCCCTATTATAGAAATCTAAAGGGCTTGAGGGATTGCTTTGTCCACCACCGCAATTTACGCGGTTTTCCAGAAAAAGGAGATACCTTGAAACTTCTTGCTGTCATTGTTCTTGCGGCGGCAGCCGGTTTTGCCGGAGTCACCGTAACAGAAAGTTCCGTTGAAGGCATGAGCATTTCGCTCACAGCCGGGCTTCCGCAGTTCGGAACCGTGTTCATTCGCGGCGTGCAGTACGCCACCGTTACCGTGGAAGATGCCGTGAACCTCTCCGAAGCAGGTTTCCCGAGGCTTCCGGTCTACCGCACCTGGATCGAGATCCCCATCGGCGCCACAGTCGATGTCAGCGTCACCGAACACCGGGTCGAGACCTTCGACGGTTCGGGGCTTCCCGTTGAACCCGCGGTCATCAGCGCCGAGAAGATCCGTCCCCGTGAGAGTTTCACAGTGGTGCACGACCCTTCGGTGTACTCACAGGGCACTCCCTACCCCTCCGAATGGGTAAGGGTTGTCTACGCCGGTGAAATGCGCGGTCGCAACCTTGCCCTCGTCGAGGTCACCCCTGTTCGCTGGGACCCCGACGGCGGCTTCACCTTCCTCGCCGCGGCCGACATCGATCTCGCCTATACCGGCGGCGACATCG
>JAWOHL010000030.1:0-12357 GCA_046485185.1 Candidatus Fermentibacteraceae bacterium | reverse complement strand
TCTGCGGGAAGCTTCCTGAAGTACGGCATGAAGTGGAAAGCGCTGGCCCTGGCTGCTTTCGTGGCCGTTCCGGGGGCGTACGCGGTGAGGACGATGCTGAAGACGGGAAGCCCGACCTACCCGGTCAATCCCGTTAGCTCGATGGTGCGCGAGGGGTGGGAACTCGTCGAACCCCCCGAAAACACCACGGTGAACACCAGGTCATCCTACCTCTACGAACACAAGGACTTTCCGATGGCCAAACACATCGGCATCTTCTTCGCGTACATGGAGGGGAACATCCTCCTGCTGCTTGCCGGCCTGGCAACGGCCCTCATCCTGAGAAGATGGGGCGACGCGCTGCTCTCAGTGCCGCTCTTCGTTTACAGCGCCTGCGCTATAGCGGTTTTCTGGCCGCCCTGGTGGGGGGCAAAGTACTCCATACTGGTCTACCCGTTCGTGGCCGTCCTGGGAGCCAGACTGCTCTCGAACTCCAGGGCCGCCATGGCAATCGCCTGCATCCTGATCATTCCATCCTTCATAATCCCCGGTTTCGTGATCGTCGCAGGTGACGGAAGACCCTTCGAGTACCGCACGACCGTTGCGCAATCGATAATGCAGGGAAGCTGGAGAACCGGATCGGGCTACAGGATGTGGATGTCGACACCGGAAGGCATGACCCACATGTGGGCAAACAGCGTTATACCCCACGAATCCGTCATCCTCTCCCTGCACGAGGAGAAACGCTACTTCTTCGACGGAGAAGTGGTGGTGGGTTGGCGTCATCCGATCGGCCAAAGGCTCTACCTCGAGAACAGCCTGGAAGAGGAAATTGCGATCCTCGACGCCCTGGGTGTCGACTACGTGGGTTTTTACCGTGACAACCCCGCGGTTCTGGACCAGGAGCGGAAACTGGCGATACTCGATCACATAGGTGTTGATGATATCCTTGAACCGGTGATTATTATCAACGGAGGATACCTGCTCTGCAGATACAACCCACCGCAGGGTCCGGTCGGTCAGTGACGGCTGTCTAGTTGAAATCCTGCCAGGAGGCGACGCCGTTGTCTATCTGTCCATGACTGGGTGCTGCCTGCGGACAGGTGATGGTGAAGCTGGCTGAAGGATCGAGGTAAAGCGCGACGACCTCGATGGTGTGAGGGGTGTTGCTGCCAGGGCACACGATACCCACAAGGTTCAGATCTGCAAGCAGGTCAGTGTAAAACCCATTGGTTGAGAAGTAGATAACTTCCTGGCTGGCAATGGTGCGCATGTTGGCCCGGCAGGCGTTCCTCTTCGCCGCCTCCGATACATCGTTGAACTTCGGGATGGCAATTGCGGCCAGAATGCCTATTATCACCACCACTATCATCAGTTCAATCAGTGTGAATCCTCTTACCACAAAACTTCTCACAGCCCCTCCTTCCGTGCCCCTTTTGTCAGAACAAAAGCAATAATGTTGCCAGCCATATCGGCGGGACACGGCGAAGGAGCAAAAAAGAGGGGGGGGGAAAAATCCCCCCCCCATAAAGAGAATGAGCGGGTTAGTTGAAGTCCTGCCAGGATGCGATACCGTTGTCGATTTCGCCGTGGAAGGGATCGTTGGGGCATGTGATGGTGAAACTGGCGGATGGATCCAGACCAAGATCGGAGACGACTATGGTATGAGCAAGATTCGCACCGGGGCATACAATACCCGCAAGGTTGAGGCTGGCGAGCAGGTCGGTGTACTCACCATGGCTTGCGAAGTAGATGACTTCGTGGCTTGCGATGGTGCGCATGTTCGCACGGCATGCGTTCCTCTTGGCGGCCTCGGAGACGTCGTTGAACTTGGGAATGGCGATGGCGGCGAGGATGCCGATGATGACCACCACGATCATGAGCTCGATCAGGGTGAAGCCCTTTTTCTTCATTTCATGCTCCTTCTCTTCGGTTATGTCCGGACGGACAACTGCGCTGTTATCTATGCAAACCGGTTGCCAATGCGTCAAGCTATTTTTATGCACCTCCTTTTTTGATAAATAGGCCCATAATCATGCTTGTGTTGCATTCTGCAACTGTGCTAATGCAATCCGTACCTGCCAAGCTTCCTGTGAAGCGTGCTTGCGTTGATGCCAAGCAGCTCGGCAGCCTTTGTCTTGTTACCACCGGCCCTGTGGTCGAGTGTGTAAAGGACCCACGCCTTTTCCACCTCTTCGAGGTTCGAGGGAAGAACAATGTTCGGCTCCTCCCGGCGTTCATCGGGTTTCTCGGCCCTGTCGGCGCCCCTGAAGTGGGCCGGGTGGTGTTCGGGCCTTACCGTCTCTTCAGTGGTCATCACGCACAGGCGTTCAACGAGGTTCTCGAGTTCCCTCACATTGCCGGGCCAGCTCCGGTCCTCGAGTATCTGGAGGGTCTCATCAGAGAAGTGTTTACGAAAGCCTCCCCTCATGATGAAGTGGTCCACCAGGGGCCTGATGTCGTCCCTTCTCTCCCTGAGGGCGGGAACCCTGAGAGGGATGACGTTGAGCCTGTAGAAAAGGTCTTCCCTGAATTCGCTGCTGGCAACCATTCTTTCGAGGTCGCGGTTGGTGGCGCAAACCAGCCTTGCCCTGAAGGGCAGGGTGGCGTTGCCTCCCACCGGGCGTATCTGCCTCTCCTGAAGGGCCCTGAGAAGCTTGACCTGTAGTTCGCGGTCCATCTCGCTTACCTCGTCGAGGAAGAAGGTTCCCTCGCCGGCGGCGGTCATGAGCCCCTCCTTGTCACGGTGCGCCCCTGTGAAGCTGCCCTTCATGTGGCCGAAGAGCTCGCTCTCCAGAAGGTTTTTTGATAGGCTTCCGCAGTTGACCCCAAGAAAGGGCTTGTCCGCCCTGTGGCTGTTGTAATGCAGTGCTTTTGCTATGAGTTCCTTGCCGGTTCCGCTTTCGCCCGTTATGAGAACGGTGCTTGGCTGGTCGGCAACCTTTCTGACGCTCTCCAGAAGGGCGAGCATTGGTTCGGATTTGCCGACTATGCCCGAGAAGTCGAACTCCCTGCGGACCTCGGTGCGGAGCCTTGCATTCTCGGTCCTGACCTGGCGCTGGTTGAGTGCCTTCTCGATGGCAAGCAGAAGCTGTTCAGCCCTGAAGGGCTTTACCAGATAGTCCTCCACGCCCTCTCTGATTGCCTTGACTGCGGTTTCCACGCTGGAGTAAGCCGTGATGAGAATGCCCGCCATTTCGGGGTTGTGCTTTCTCAGCGTGCTGAACAGCTCGAGACCGGTCATCCCGGGCATCCTTATGTCGCTTATGAGGACTCTGGGATGATTGACTTGACCCCACTTGAGAGCGTCGACGGGGTTCGGGAAGCATGTGACCTCGTAGCCGTTCTCTTCAAGCAGCAGGCCCAGCCACTCCAGCATGGGCTTTTCATCGTCGACGAGAAGTATGCCCGGTCTATCCTCCATTGTCCTCCCCTTGTACCGGAAGTATCAGCGATACCTGCAACCCGCCCTGAGGCAGGTTTTGAAGTTCCATGCGTCCCCCGTGTTCCTGCGCTATCCTTCTGCAGACATAAAGACCCAGCCCCGTTCCCTCGGCCCTGGTTGTATAGAAAGGTTCCCAGACCCTGTCCAGCCTTTTCGCTGGAATGCCGGGGCCGTTGTCGGAAACGCTGAGCCTGACCTCGTTACCTTCCCTTTTCAGTTCGACCAGGACCTGTCCCCCCGGGTGGTCCGCCAGGGCCTCGACTGCGTTGCGGAGCATGTTGCCCAGGGCCTGGCCCAGACGCATGGGGTTGCCCAGCACCATAACGGGCTGGTCATGCTTTGGGAATGAGATGGTAACCCCGCCCGCAAAGCCGTGAATTGCGGATTCAACCGCTTCCACGGTGAAGGCGGCAAAATCAATGGGATCGTGCGGAAAGTCGTCGCTATCACGGGCAAGGCTGAGGTAGCCGTCTATCAGTTCCGAAACCCTTTTGGACTGGCTGACGATGAGGTTGGTCATCCGCTCGCTCTTCCCCTCCGGCAGCTTGCCTGAGGCCAGTATCTCTGCGGCGCCGCTTATTGACGCGAGGGGGTTCCTTATCTCATGCGCCAGCGTTGCGCTCAGCCTGCCCACTATCGCGAGGCGCTTCCTCTCCTCCAGGGCGACTCTGAGATTGGTGGCCTCGGTGATGTCGCTGAGAACGGCGATGACACCGTTGTCGGCCTCGGAGCGGCTGAAGCGGCAGTTTATGATGCGTTCGCCCAAGACCATCTCAACGTTCTCAGGTGATTCGTTGTCAGCCAGGAACTGGGCTATTGCGCTTTCAATTGGTGTACCCTGGAGAACGCCGGATTCACGGTCGGGAAGACCCAGAATGTCAACCGCGGCAGGGTTGGCCTGAAGGAGGTTGCCCCGGGAATCCACCACCAAAACCCCGTCCCTGAGGTTTTCGAGCACCTTTCTCGACCTTGCCCTGAGTTCGGCAAAGTCGTTGACCACGTCCTGCAGCCTGCCGGTCTTTGAGTAGAACATTCTGCCCAGGATGCCGCCAGTGGTGCCCGATGCGAACACCAGTGTGACGTTGAGCGCTGCCTGGGCCAGAAGGTAGTTGGTTGTGAGCTTGTACTGACCCGCCGCGATGAGCGTTCCGACCATGGCGCTCTTTGCCGAGGGAGGCCCGAAGAGGGTGAACACAACGCTTCCGGCCAGAACGACTGTTGTAGTGGCCGCAGCCGTGAAACCGCCCCGGGTGCCCAGGTAAAAACCGTAGGCAAAGGCGTGGGCGGCCATGAATGCAATGAATGGGCTTTCAATACCCCGGGAGACGGCCATTATGGTTCCCAGGGCCAGGGCATCGAGAACGCAGATAAGGTAGTAAGGCCAGCGGGCTTCGGGCTTTTTGCGCATGATGGGTGTTGTGATGATGGTGGCCAGAACAACCAGCGTACCCACGGCGATGAAGACCGGGCCCAGATTGTCGCGCGAAAGAAGGAACGCCCCCGCTACAGAGAGCATTCCGAGAACCGCAAGGCGCCCCACCTGAAGCCAGGTGCGGCGCCTCGGGCTTATGCTGAGAAGTTCCTTCGGCGTTTCAGTTCCCTACGGCCTGGATCATGTCGAAGATGGGCAGGTACATGGCTATGACCAGGGCACCCACGAAACCGCCCAGGAACACTATCATCACCGGTTCGAGGGTGCTTGCCAGCCCCGCCACGGATGTATTGACCTCGTCATCGTAGAAGTCGGCGACCTTGATGAGCATCTCGTCGAGACCGCCCGTCTCCTCGCCCACGGAGATCATCTGGGTGACCATTGTGGGGAACACGCCGGAAGCCTCGAGGGGACCCGAGATGTTCTCGCCCCCCGAGATGCTGATGCGGGCGTTCTGAATGGCCTCGGCTATCACCACGTTGCCCGATGTCTTTGCAGTTATGGCAAGACCGTCGAGTATTGCCACACCGCTTGAGATGAGGGTGCCAAGTGTTCTTGTGAACCTGGCGATTGACATCTTGCGGTTGAGGACGCCGAAGATAGGCATGGAGATCTTCACTGTGTCAATGAATTTCCGGCCGCCGGTGGTTTTCTGGAAAATGTTGTAGAGGATGGAAAAGCCGACCACTCCGATGATTATGAACAGGATGTTCTTCTGCACGAACTCGGACAGGTCGACCACCATCTGGGTCATGGCGGGAAGCTCGCCTCCGAGGTCCTCGAACATCTGCTGGAAGATGGGGATGACGAACAGCAGCATGGCGAGGGTTGCCAGGATGACCACGATGAGGACCACCATGGGGTACATCATGGCGCTTCTTATCTTGGCGTTCAGGGCGGCGCTGCTTTCGAGGTATTCGGCGAGCCTGCCGAGGATGGTGTCGAGGATACCGCCCTGCTCACCGGCGGAGACCATGTTGCAGTATAGCTCGTTGAAGACCTTGGGGTGCTTGCCCAGGGCTTCGGCCAGGGTGCCGCCCTTTTCGACCTCGTTGGTGATGTCGGCGATAACGTCTTTGAAAATTGAGTTGTCCTGCTGCCTTGCGAGGATCTGGAGACAGTTGACAAGGGGAAGACCCGCGTTGATCATGACCGAGAACTGTCTGGTGAAGGTGGCCAGCTCCTTGTTCTTCACGCCGGAGCCGATGACTCCGAACTTGGCCATATCGAAGCCGCCCTTTATCACGGTGACCGTGATGCCCCTGCGCTCGAGAAGTTCCTGGGCTTCCTTCTTGTTCTTGCCGGCAATGGTTCCGGAGAGCGTTCTGCCCTGCCTGTTCGTACCCTGCCAGTGAAACTCGGCCATGTGCACCCCCCTAAAGAGTCGTGTCGCGACCTGTTACTATCATCTGTTCAAGCTCGGTCGGGTTGGGTGAGCGTTCGAGGGCAATGTCTTTTGCCACTTCCCTGTTGCTCACCAGGCGGAACAGAGCCTGGTTCATGGTCTGCATGCCGAACTTGTGCCCGGCCTGCATCATGCCGTAGACCTGGTGCAGCTTGTCCTCCCTGATGCAGGACTTGACCGCGGGGGTGCAGACAAGCACCTCGGCGGCAAGGGCCCTGCCGGTGCCCCGCTGCCTGGGGATGAGCTGCTGGGTCATGACGCCCAGAAGCACGAAGGAGAGCTGGCTTCTGACCTGCTCCTGGCTTGCGGAGGGGAAGGTGTCGATGATGCGGTTGATTGATTCGTAAGTGGAGTTGGTGTGCAGGGTTGCGAGTGTGAGGTGGCCGGTCTCGGCAATGTTGAGGCCGACCTGCATGGTCTCGCGGTCGCGCATCTCGCCTATGAGTACAACGTCGGGGTCCTGCCGGAGGATGTAGCGAAGGGCGTCGCCGAAGCCGTCGGTGTCGGACCCTATCTCCCTCTGGTTCACGATGCACTTGTTGTGGTGGTGTACGTACTCGATGGGGTCTTCGATGGTGATGATGTGCGCCCTTCTGAGCCCGTTCACCCTGTTGATTATGGAGGCGAGGGTTGTGGTCTTGCCGCAGCCAGTGGGGCCGGTGACAAGTATGAGGCCCTGCCTCTTGTCGGCCAGGGTGGCGACCACGGGGGGAAGGCCCAGTTCCTCGAAACCGAGTATCTCATAGGGTATCACCCTTATGGCCGCGGCAACAGCGCCCCTTTGCAGGTAGACGTTGGCCCTGAACCTTGAAAGGCCCTTGATGCCGAAGGCGAAGTCCAGCTCTTTGTCAAGCTCGAACCTCTTCTTCTGTTCGTCTTTCAAAAGGCTGTAGATGACGCTCTGGGTTTCTTTTGGAGTGAGCGGGTCGTACTCCATCCGGATAAGGTCGCCGTCGATGCGTATTGTGGGGGGGGCTCCGACTGTTATATGAAGGTCTGTGGCGCGGCGCTCCATCATCTCCTTGAGAAGGGTTCTGATGTTCAGCCCGTGTGCGACTTCCGCGGCCATCAGGACGAAACCGCCCGTACCTGGGACTCGAGCCGGTAATTCATGGCAGCCACCTTCACTTCCTCGTCATCGTCTGCTGTAACCCTGACCACTTCTTCAAGTGTGGTCACACCGTTCTTGAGCTTCTCGACGGCATCCATGCGCAGGGTTCTCATGCCGCTTCTGACCGCCAGCAGCCTGAGCTGGGCGGCGGTCTCCCTGTCGATGATGGCCTGTTTCATCGCCTTGTCCAGCGTGAGAACCTCGTAGAGCCCGATCCTGCCCTTGTAGCCTGAACCGTTGCACCTTGCGCACCCCTTGCCCCTCTGGGTTCTGGCACCGGCCATCTCGTCCGGGTCTATGCCCGCTTCAATATAATCATCCGTCGCAAATGTGAAAGGTTCACGGCAGTATCTGCATATCTTCTTGACCAGTCTCTGGGCCATTATGGTTCTTACGGCGCTGGCCACCAGAAACGGCTTTATGCCTATGTCTACCAGACGGTTGATGGTGCTTGGCGCGTCGTTGGTGTGGATGGTCGAGAAAACCAGATGGCCCGTGAGGGAAGCCTTGATGGCGATGGAGGCCGTTTCGAGGTCACGGATCTCGCCCACCATTATGATGTTGGGATCCTGCCGGAGGATGCTTCTGAGCGCCGTTGCGAAGGTGTAACCCATGCCGTGGTCTATCTGGGTCTGGACTATGCCGTCGATGTTGTACTCCACGGGGTCTTCAGCGGTGTGGATGTTCACCGCGGGCACATTCAGGCTGCTCAGGGCCGAATAGAGCGTTGTGGTCTTGCCGCTTCCCGTGGGGCCGGTGACAAGCACGATGCCGAACGGTGAACTCACGCCGGCCATGAACTTCTTGAGAGCGTCTTCCGGAAAGCCGAGCTGCCTGAGGTCGAACTCGAGGTTGCCGCGGTCGAGGATCCGGAGAACGATTTTCTCGCCGTTCACCGTGGGGACGGCGTTCACCCTGAAGTCGATTATACGGTTGTCCACCTTGGCTTTGATGCGGCCGTCCTGCGTGCGCCTTCTTTCAGCTATGTTCATGCCTGACATGATTTTGAGCCTGGAGAGGATCGACGGCTGAACCGTCTTGGGAAGCCTGATGACCTCGTGGCAGGTCCCGTCCCTCCGGTACCTTACCCTGAGGAACTTCTCGTACGGTTCGATATGGATGTCGCTGGATTCGGTTTTTACGGCCTCGGCTATCATCTTGTCGACGAACCTCACGATGGGCTCGTCCTTGTCGGTCAGGAGGCTGTCGTCGGTCCGCTCGTCGTCGTCGATGCCTGGGTCGAGGCTTGCCACCTCAACTATGCCGTCTTCGTCTTCGTTGTACTGATTGAGTGTCGATTCGACGCTGACAAGGGCATCGCGGCGGCCGTAGATCTCGTCGAGCGCGCGGCGAAGGGCCGAGGGCGAAGAGGCGTAAACAACTATCTCACAGCCCGTGGCGAATTTGACCTCGTCGACGGCGTACATGTTGGCGGGTTGGGCCATGGCCACCATGACCGTCTTGCCCTCGCGCTCGAGGGGAACGACCATATGTTCCCGTGCTGTGTTCTCGGGTATGATCTTGGCCGCGTCGTCGGGAAACACGGTCTCGTTCAGGTAAACGGGATCGACGCTGTAAATGTCGGCCAGGAACTCGGTGATGAGCTCTTCAGTGACCTGCCCCCGAAGCACCATGGCTTCCGCAAGCTCCACCTCGCCGGGACCCCACTCCCCCGCGATGGTGTCGATATCGTCCTGCGTGGCCAGGCCCGCCTGAACAAGCATCATGGAAAGCCGTGTCTGCATAGCTCTTCCTAGAAGTTGGACACTGTTTCCCTCACGACCTCCTGAAAGGTGGTGAGACCCGTCTCAAGCTTGCGCAGGGCCGCTTCCCGCAGGTTGATCATGCCCCGGGCCAGAGCGGTCTTCTCGAGCTCGATGCTGTTGGCGTCGTTTTCGATGAGGGCACGCATCTCCTCGTCGACGGTCATGACCTCGTAGATTCCAATTCGGCCCTTATACCCTGTGTTGTTGCACTGCGGGCAACCCGTGCCCTCGTAGAACGTTGTCGAACTGAACCTGTCGGGGTCGACCCCGGCGTCTTCCAGGGCTTCCCGCGAGATGGAGACGGGGGTCTTGCAGTTCTTGCAGATCTTGCGGATCAGCCGCTGGCTGCACACGCAGATCAGCGAGGTGCTGAGCATGTAGGGCTCGGTTCCCATGTCGACGAGGCGGTTGATGGTGCTGGGTGCGTCGTTGGTGTGAACCGTGGAGAGCACCAGGTGCCCCGTTAGGGCTGCCCTGATGGCAATTTCGCTGGTTTCCTTGTCGCGGATCTCTCCCACCATGATGATGTCGGGGTCCTGCCGCAGGTAGGCTCTGAGGGCCATTGCGAAATTGAGCCCAACATCATCGTTCATCTGTACCTGGTTGATGCCCTTGAGGTTGAACTCGACGGGATTTTCGGCGGTCATGATGTTCACGCCCACTTCGTTGAGTTCACTGATGGCGCTGTAGAGGGTGGTGGTCTTGCCGCTGCCCGAAGGGCCGGTGACAAGGGCGATGCCGTAAGGTCTTTTAATCGCTTTCCGGAAGGCCTTGAGGGCTTCGGGTTCGAAACCCAGGGTTTCGAGGTCGAGTGAAACCTGTGACCTGTCCAGAAGCCTCAGCTCCACCTTTTCACCGAACAGGGTGGGAAGCGTTGAAACGCGCATGTCAACGAACCTGTCGCCGACCCTGATCTTGGTTCTGCCGTCCTGCGGGAGGTGGTGTTCGGCGATGTTCATTCCGCCAAGGATCTTCAGGCGGCTGACCATTGCGAGGCGGTACTTCCTGCTTGGCCGCATTATCTCGTGGAGAACGCCGTCGATCCGGTAGCGTATCCTGACGTACTTCTCGAAGGGTTCGAAATGTATGTCGCTGGCGCCGCGCTTTACGGCATCGGCCACCACACGGTTCACCAGTTTGACCACGGGGGAATCGCTGGTGGAAACCGCAAGGTCTTCGTCGAGCTCCTCCTCCCCCTCTTCCTCCTCGATCAGCGAGAAGAACGCCTCGTCGCCCACCAGAAGCTCTTCTTCGGGGCCTCTCATGGCTTCTTCGACGCTTGTGTGGCCGTTCTTTCTGAGCTTGTCATCAGAGACTGGGATGATGGCGTCTTCCTGGCGGTAGATGCGGTCGAGCGCGCGCTGAATCATGCTTGAGGCGCAGATGTGAGGTTCGATCTCCATGCCCAGCGAAAACCGCAGATCGTCTATCGTGAAAAGGTTGTGCGGATCGGCCATGGCGACAACGAGGGTTTTGCCAACCCTCTCGACCGGGATGACCTCGTAGCGTATGGCGAGTTTGGCCGGGATGAGCTGCAGGACGTCAGGCTCGATCCTCATATTATCGATGTTTATGGCCTCGATGCGGATCTGCCTGGAGAGGTAAGTGTTGAGGTCTTCCTCGTTGATCAGGTTCATGCGGACCAGGTTAAACCCCAGCCTTCCGCCCTGGTCCCTCTGGGCATTCAACGCGCCCTCGAGCTGATCGCGAGTGATAACACCGGCTTTGACCAGCATCTGACCCAGTTTCATCTAATCGTTCCCCTCTCAGACGAGCTGAGTGTTTACATTGACTTTCGAGAAGAGAATTGCCGTGATATTCTGCAACAATTCCCCGGCAAGTCAATGCCCTTCCGCCTCTGCAAGGCTTTCCGTCAGAAGTTGATCATGACCCAGAGGTCGAGGCCCACATCTATCTGGTCGTACTGGGAGTTGACCTTGTCGGTCTTCCACCCGTAAATGGCGGTAAGCCCCGCCTGAACGGTACCGAAATCGTAGTTGGCGTACGGTTCTATCCGCCATTCCGTGCGGTCCGTCTGGAGGATGTCGTCGCCGTAGTCACGGAATATCTCGCTTCTGGTGAGGCTTCGCGTGAGCTTGATCCCCGTGGTGAGGTCGCTCTGGAAACGCAGCCTTATCCTGTTGAGCAGTGGAAGCGGGATGGAGATGCCCTGGGGCGCCCTGAAGGCGTAGGACAGGCCGATCTGGGTTGAGTGGCTGGTGCCCTCGGTGACAGCGCTGGTTCCGGTGTAATTCCTGGTCTCGGTGAGAGTGATGTTGTCCGTGAGCGTTATCTGAAGCTTGTTCTTGAGGTTCGCCGTAATCGACGCAAGAGGGGCGAACCTGCGGGAAATGGTCTCGCTCACGGGAATTTCCTCGCCATCCTCCACCCTGGACGCGGTTGTGGTCTCGATCCTGTAGCCCGAGCTGATCGTGCCAGTTCGAAGGAAACCCAGCGGGGCGAGCCTCTCGAGGCCGCTCCAGGAAAGGGTGAGGGAGGGCCATGTGGTTGTCTGCTGTTTGTTCAGATAACCGCTGTAGTAGCTTTTCGTGAGGGAGTTGCCGTACTCGGCCCTGAGCGAGAGAGTGCTGATCGGCCTCACTCCGCCCCCGAGCTGCATCGATTCACCAACGGTCCGGCTGTAGGGCGAAAGGCTGTCCAGGGTGTTTTCTATGCCGAACTGGTAACGCCAGGGCGGAAGGCTTTCGAGGGACTTGTAGGTAGTGGCGTACGTGAAGAAGAGGTTAAGCGTCGGGTAGGTTATGATGACAAGATTGTTGCCGACGATGGCACCTGTGCCCGCACCAAGGATGCCGCCGATCACAGCGCCGCGTGCGCGGTTGTCGCTGACCAGCGCGCCTGTCGCGGCACCCAGCATCCCGCCGACAACAGCGCCCTGACGGGTGTTGCGGTTGGGATCGTTAGGATCGCTCATACCCGTCGGTTCGGTACATGCCGTCAAGGTGATCAGCGAAACGCCTGCGAGCAGGAAAAACGGTTTACGAATATGGGTCATGCTATGCCTCTTGGTTACGTCCATTCATCGGACTTACAACGCTTATACCTCAAGGTTTGTTCCCTCCCAAGTCCGTGAAATATTATGCTTGGCGGAAACACGCCCATTTTAACGCAAATGTGTTGCGCTTTCAGCGTTCTGAAACGTCAGACATCAGCCCGCGCCGCCTCATAAGCCAGCATCGCGCGCTTCACGGGCAGACC
>JAWOHL010000050.1:0-10590 GCA_046485185.1 Candidatus Fermentibacteraceae bacterium | reverse complement strand
AATGAGGGTGCGACACCCGAGAAAAGCCCGGCAAGTTTTTCAAGGGCACCCTTTCCCTTCTCCAGAGCGTAACCCGAGAGGGCCGAGGCGCACACCCTGCGAAAGTCCGCCTCGTCGACGCACTTCCATACGTCGATGTAGAAGCAGATGCCCCCGGCTTCCCTGAGTTCTCCCATCACTGACTTCAAAAGCGAGGTCTTGCCGACCCTCCGCTCCCCGTGGATGAAGAGCCTCTCGTTGTTCTTCGCCGCCCTCACAAGCTCCCGCAGCTCGGTGACCCTGTTGCAGAACTGCCTGTCGCTGACGATTCCGCCGTATGAGAAAGGGTTTGCCATTTCATTCCCTTCGTTACGAGAAAGATGTAACGAAAGAAATGTAGTACATAATTCACTAACTGTCAATGAAATGATGTGGGAAACTTAGGAAAGCCAGGCTCCGCCACTCACCAGTTCAGACCCTGAAGGAGTGCACACATGTCGGTTTCGTTGAGAAGGTCTGCCTCCCCGGGTTTCTCCAGAAAGGGGAGGACGTCCCGGCGCACCGCTGCCCAGTCAAGCGAGCGGAACCTTGCTTCAAGCTCTTCCCCGATGTCAATGCCGGCAACCCGTTCTTCGGGCCAACCGCTCTGCGCAAGGGCGTTCCGAAGCAGTACCATGTTCGGCGCCGGCCACTCCCTGCCGGAAAGGTACCACAGAAGGTCGTAGAAGTCGCGTCCCTTGGCGTACTCGCGCGTGAGGACGGCATGGACCTTTCCCGCCAGCAGCGATGAACGGTCGTGGTGTTGAAGACGAAGCAGTTGGAAAAGGCGGACGGTGCTGACCTCGAGAACGGCTCCATCAGGGGGCCGGGTATCCACTTCGACCCTGATCGAGAGGTTCTGTTCCTTCCTTCGGGAGAGGCCAAGTTCATGGGGCAGCCCCAAAAACCGCAGCATCACCGAGTGAACCGCTCCGGTACCCCGTTCCCTTCCCGTATCAACCGCGTAGCCCTCCCTGGCAAGAACACCCGTGATCCTTTGCACCAGGGGCTGCAGAGAAAAGCCCGGTGCATCCCGTTCCAGTGAGAAGTCGAGATCCTCGCTGTACCTTGGCATGCCGAAAAGGAATCGAAGGGCCGTGCCGCCGCAGAATGCCAGGGGGATCATTGCCCCCGCGTCCTGCATTACTCCGAGTATTCTGGACTGAAGGTACTCCCTCACTGTACAGACCGCTGATGTCAGGGAAGAAGTGGTCTCAACGATTCTTCGAAACTCTTCCTTCATTGCCCGCCCCCTTCCAGCTCATCGATCACTGTTTCGACGGCAACAAGCAAGCCCGGGCTGCCCCATCGCCCGGCGAACTGCCGCAGGACTGCTGCGGAAAGCTCACCGTGTCCGGAAAGGCGGAGTTGTCTGATGTACTCGGGTGAGCCTCCTTTGTGCTCCAGATACAACAGATCGAGAAGCGCCTTCTCCGGCAGGGCCATCCTGGCGCTTCCCCCCCCGGGCATCGGAGCGCTCTCAAAACCCCATAGCAGATCGGGTTTCACGTGGCGCTGGATGAAGGTGCCCAGGGGATTGGTGTGAATTCCCGGACGGCCCGGGGTGACCGAAGTGACCGCTTTCACACCCTCGGGGATGACTCCGTGCCAGGAAAGCGCCGACTGACAGCTCACATAGGACCCACGCGAAAGGGCGTTCGCCACCACGAAGGGCGACGGGGTTTTCGTGCGGTACGGGGGGGCAATGGTGTAGAGCCCGCGGCGCAGCATGATCAGCCGCCCCTCGCTCACCCAGCGGGAGAGCTGGGCGCGGATGCCCTGCGGTGAAACGTCGCCGACGAGAAGGTGACCGGTGCTGAAAACCGGTTCTTCTCCCGCGATAGCAATCAGCTCGTTGAATTTCATGGTAGTAACATAACAAAAACGTAAAGTTGCCGCAATGAAATTCACCCCGCTTCCCTCACCGCATCTACATGTGGATCAGAAACAGCGCAAGCATTAACACGGTGGGAATCGCGGCCCTTCTTACGATCCGCTCCGACAGGACCTTCTCCGGTGTGCTCTGCCACTGACGGAAAAGGGGCATCAGCGCAAGAAGGGAGAGCAGCGGAGGAAGAAGTGTGCCGATGATGAAGCAGATGCCAAGTGTCGCCCGCACACCTGCCAGCCCCATCCCTTCCCCGTATCTGCTCAGGAAAGCGCCGAAAAGCGAGTGGGCAACCTGCTGGCCCGGCAGGAGGATGTAGAGAACCGGTATCAGAAGCATCAGCGCAGGGAGGGCGCCCTTCCTGCCGGAAACCCCGTACAGGAATCCACCTGTTAAAAGAAGCGCAGGCGGGAGTAAGAACAGCAGGAAAAGCTCCCATCCCGTCATTCCGGTTCTCATCATGCTGACCAGGCCGCCGAAGGAGATCTTAACGAACAGCCACACCAGGATCCAGGACACGACAAGACGGGGAAGGACCTTCAACCGCAGAACCTGCGCCGGGGTCAGGGGCAGTGTCTTCAGGTACTCCATCGCGCCGTCGCGGTTCTCGCGTTCGAGCATTAAGCGCGCAAGCACCAGAAGCGTCGCTGCAAGCACGAAAAGGCCGCCGTAGAAAAGGTGATGGGAAAGGCTCATCGTGCCACCGAAGCGTGCGTTGTTGACAGCATACAACAGGGGTATCAGAAGCAGGAATAAAAGCATCGCTCCGGTCTGCCCCAGCGTGTCGCGTATCTCCCTTCGAAGCAGCGTACATGTCCTCATCGGCTTTCCTTCCCTTCTTCGCAGGCTTTTTCCATAAGGCCTGCCAGTATCCCGGGCAGCCCGTTTTCGGAGCTTCGTTCGCCAAGTTTTTCAACGGGTTCGTCAAGCAGTATCCCCTCCCTGCCCAGGAACACCACACGCTCGGCAAGGGGCGCTGTCTCATGGTAGTTGAGGTTCACCATCACGACCGTCGGGTTGCTGTCCGCAATCGCCTCAACGATCGCTTCGAGGGCAATTGCACGAAGGTACGGGTCAACGGAGTGGAGGACCTCGTCCAGGAGGATCAGCCTGGGCCTGGTGGACAGCAGAAGGGCGAGCTGAAAAATCACTCTCTGGCCCATGGAAAGTTCACTTATTACAGTTCTATCGGAGATCGACGCCTTCCCTGGAAGGGTGAGGGGGGAGGGGGCTACGCCGAAGGCTTCCTGGTGAATGCGCGTTGACTCGGCCACGCTCAGGGAACCGTACATGCTCAGACTGTCCGGCAGGAAACCTATGAACCGCCGGGGGTCCCTTTCGCCGGGCCAGCCGTAATCGACCGTTCCCCGTGTCGGGGCGAGAACCCCCGCAAGAACGCGCAGAAAGGTGGATTTGCCGGCTCCGTTCGGCCCCGTGAGCATCGTTGTCGTGCCCTCTTCGATGTCGAGGGATACTCCCGAAAGGACAGGCCTTCCACCGTAGCCGCAGGTCATGTCACTTATCCGTATCAAGGGCGGGTCTCCTTCCCAGCTCTTCGATCAGGGCGGCCTGGATCTCATTCGGGGTCAGACCGAGTTCCACTGACCGGGCCACGAACTCGGCTGCAAGTTCAGCGAGCAGTTCGTGTCTTGTTTCAAGAACACGCTCCTGACCGGCCCTTACATAGAAGCCTGAACCGGCCCTGGAAACCAGAAATCCCTCGGTTTCCAGCTGGCCGTACACCTTTGCTATGGTGTTGGGGTTCACCGTGAGCTCTGTTGCAAGCTCACGGATCGACGCCATCCTGTGATCGGGGGGATAGGCGCCCGATACGATCCCGAGCCTTATCTGCCTTTTCAGCTGTTCATAGACGGGTACCGGGGAATCCGGATCGACACGGAACATGCCCTGACCTCCTTACTGTACCACAATACTATTACAGTAGTACAGTTGTGTCAAGGCGACGCTGGAAGAAGCGAACAATGACCATCCCTCCGGAGGGGAGCGGGGTGACTGAAAGCTCTTCGAAAAGCATGGTGTTCATGGCATTTTCTCCAGAATGTACAGACCGGGCACTTGACCAATGTATACTAAGAATGTATACAACGGCATGGGCAACGTTCAGGACCTGTTGAGGGGTGTTGTCGGTTTTCAATGGGACTCCGGCAATGCCACAAAGAACTGGGACAAGCATGATGTTTCCCAGAGTGAATGTGAGCAGGTGTTCTTCAATCTACCGTTCGTTGTGGTGCCGGACACTGCTCACGCAGATTCAGAACAACGTTACCACGCTCTTGGCAGAACGGACTCGGGCCGTTGCCTTCTTCTGGTCTTTACGACAAGGGACGACCTGATCCGTGTGATCTCTGCCCGGGACATGAGCGTGAGAGAGAGACGAAGGTACGGAAGTGAAGATGAAAAAGCGCATTCCCAGGTTTGAGACTGAAGCGGAGGAGAGGGAGTTCTGGAGAACCCACGACTCTTTCGACTACCTCGACTGGAGCGGGGCGGAAAGCGTTGTTCTCCCCAACCTGAAGCCTTCCACCAGGTCAATCTCACTTCGGTTGCCGCTGTCCATGATCGAAGGACTCAAGCTTCTGGCAAACAAGAAGGACATACCCTACCAGTCGCTTTTGAAGGTGTATCTTGCCGAGAGGTTGAAGGAAGAGCTCGAGAACAGCCCGGCTGGTGCCTGCGGCAATTGCATCTAGAAGACCGCTTGCTGAGCTCGAAACACGCTCACAGGCTGTTACGGAACCAGATAGCAATCTGTTGGTCTGAATTCCTACCCTATGAAGTTGGCTGCTGCGCTTCGATGGGTTCCCAGTGGTCCGGCCAGGGCATGGAAAATCCCTCGGCAAGCATTTTACCGTGCAGATCCACGAAGCCCGGGATTTTGCTTTTATTCAGCTTGAGCTCCATGATTATCTCAAATGCCTTCTGGTAGCAGTCTTTTGCTTCTTCGATCCGGCGCTCCCCGAAGTAAAGGCATCCGAGGTTTGAGAGAACATTGCCTTCATCCGCCCTGTTCCTGACCTCCCGAAGCACTTCAAGGGCTTTTGTGTAGCTTTCCCTGGCCTGATCGATCATGCCCCGTTTGAACTGGATGTTTCCGATGTTTCCCAGTGTGATTCCCTCATAGTGGCGGTTTCCGACAATTCGGTGGATCTCGAGGGCCTGTTCATAGTGTTTCTGAGCTTCTTCCGTCTCGCCCCGGTCGGCGTGAAGAACACCGAGGTTGCTGAGGATGCTGCCCTCTATCAAACGGTCTTTCGTGTCCCGGATCGCCAAAAGAGCTTTGCCAAAGCTCTCCAGTGCCTCGTCGAAGAGTCCCTGACTCTCTTGAAGAACGGCCAGATTGCTCAGAGTGATCCCCGCTGAACGCCGGTTCCCTATCTCCTGCTGCTTCGCCATGGATTGTTCGTAATACTCTCCCGCCTCACTTAAGTCCCCCCTGGACCAGAGCAGCGAGCCGATGTTTCCCAGAACATCTCCGACCGTACGGCGGTCTCCTGCCTTGCGGGCTATCTCGAGGGTTTGTTCATAGCAGGCAAGCGCTTCGTCCATACGGCCCTGGTTCTTGTGAATAATGCCCAGGTTCATGAGAATGATCCCCTCGGAGCGTCGGTCTCCATCCCTGCGATGCACCTCCAGGGCCTTTTCGAAGCGCTCCACGGCAATGTCGACCCTTCCCTGGTTCAGATCGAGCGCGCCGAGGTTCCCGAGTACGATCCCCTCGAAGGTCTGGTCTCCTGCCCTGCGGGTCAGTTCAAGGGATCTCTCCCAGTCTGACTTTGCTTCATCCAGTTTGCCTGTCACTCTGGCCAATGCTCCACGTTTCTTGAGGGCAACGGCCATTCTGTGATCGCTTCTGGATCGGCTGGCGCTGTCCATCATCCGTTCAATGTTGAGCCCCTGCTCCTCCCTTCTGCAAAGCAGGTCCAGTGATTTGTCACGGGATGACAACAGCCTGAAAACGCTCTCCTCGAGCTCATCGCCGGTCTTTTGTTCTTCGAGCAGGTCCTCGAGCCTGTGCGACAGCTTCAGGGCCTCTTCGCCGCTGTAGTGCTCCAGTGCCTTGAATCCCCACTCGATGGCTTTTTCATGCTCTCCCGCCTTGTCGTAGTGATGCATCAGGATCCCTGAAACACGCTCGCGCTCACTGGGAAACATCTCTTCGATCGACTCGGCCGCAGCTCTGTGGAGTTTTTTGAGGTTGCCTTCCAGAATGCTTGCGTACGCGGTGTTGTGCACAAGAATGTGCCTGAAGAGGTACTTTTTCTCAAAGGCGCTCATACAGCTTACAAGCATCTTCCTGTGCTCAAGACCATCAAAAACGTCCAGATGGCATCTTCCGAGAAAGAGCTTGTTGACAAGCTTCCAGTAAAGCTTGAGCTGGAACTCCATTCCCAGCACCGATGAGTTCTGAAGGACGCTCCTCCATGATTCCGGGAGCCGCTCGAGTCTGGATTGGATCAACCCGGTCAGGCTGTCGGGTATCAAAGGGTCATCCCGATACAGGTCGAGTTTCCACTCCCCACCCTTTTCAACCAGGCGTCCCCGTTCGACAAGGTCGTAAACCAGTTCCTCAAGATAGAAAGGGTTTCCGCTTGAGCGCTTCAGAAGGAAATCGCAAGCGTCGGAAGCGATACCGGTAACGCCCGTATCGCCGATGTTCCCGAGCAATTGCCCGGCCAGCTCCCTGGAAGCCCGTTCATCCACTTCGGCAACTTCGATCTCATCCGGAACGGCATATGCCGGGTTGAATGAAAACTCGACAATGGAGCCGTCTTCCCTCTCCGGCCTGTACAGCAGCAGGAAGATCACCGGGCTTTCAGTGACGCAGTTCTCGATCACGAATTCGAGGATGCTGCGGTCGTTCCCTTCAAGCCAGTGAACATCCTCGAGAACCACCAGGAGCCTTTGCGAACCCGAGAGAGCCTTGAGCAGCCCGCTGAAGGCAATTCTGGTCTCAAGGGCGACAGCCCTGTCGTCAAGCGCATCAAGGCGGTTGTCGTCGGATCTGATGGAAAGCAGTGAAGCAAGGAAAGGTGCCGACAGGAGGAGCTCGTCAGGAACACTGAGGTTCTTCAATCTGGCAACGAATTGCCCGTAATCCTGGTCACTGCCGTACTCTATTCCCAGCAGGTTTCGCAGGAGGGTCATCCACGCCCAGCAGGGAGGCTGGGCAAAGGAAAGGGTTTGTCCCCTGAGAACCCTGAATCCATCTCCTTTGATGTGTTTCTCAATGAACTCATGAACCAGCCGTGATTTGCCTATGCCGGCTTCCCCCTTGATCCCCGTCACAAGGTGCTTCGATCCTCCCAGGCTGTTCTTTCCCGTGCCTTCCGCCTGCTTCCCAAGAAGCGAGACAAGTCTTGAGATCTCCTTCTCACGGCCCACGAAGGGTGAGTGGATCGAAACGACCCTTGAGCCGGGCAGGGCGATGCTGCTTTCCGAAAGCCGATAAACTCCGTTCGAGTGCTCTTCCCAGGCAAAGTCGCCCCTGTTTGCGTGATAGAAGGCTCCGGTAACCAGCAGGGAGCCTGAAGCGCGATCGGCAAGCTCCCGGGCTGACAGAAGCACCTCGCCATGGGTGGAGGAGGAGAGATCTCCGGCATCGTCCACCCGGACCATGCCTGAGGCGATGCCCAGTCCGAAGCCTGCCCTGAGGTTCTTTCTGCGCAGAACCGAGTTCAGTTCCTCAAGACCGTTCAGCACGCATATGCCGCAACTGAGCGCCCTTCTGTCATCGTCTTCCTGAACCTGCTCAAGGCCGAACACGCACCTGTGGCCGCCTGGCGGCAACTGTTCCAGGACTCCGCCGTAGAACCGTGCATACCTTTCAACAAGGTTCGAAACTGTCCTTGATACGGCGGTTTTTACTGCGTATGAAGCATCCCGGTCAAACAGGGTCGCGGTTATGTGAAGTACGGAGACTTTCTTCCTTTCACCGGGCAGAAGGCGCTCCGACTCGTTACCCGATGCATCGAGCTCTGAGGACAGGCTTGCCAGGTCGTCTGCAAGATGTGCTGAGAGGGAATCAAGGTCCCGATCAGTCTCAACATCCGATCGATCAGCCCTGATGGCGCAAAGCAACTCCTCGAGCCTTCTGCTCATGGAGACATCGGACGCATCGTGCCACTGATGGGGTGAGATGTAGTACTGCATCCACTTGGACAGTTCGATGCTTTCGACGACAAGAGGGTATATCAGTATTCCCCTGCCGACTGCCCTTTCAAGCTCACGGCGCACCTGCGGTGAATCGTTGGAGTGTCTGGACAGGATGAGCACCATGCCTGAGGCGGAATCGATCCCGTCAATGATAGACACGGCCCAATCCGCAGCGGGGCGGATGTCACGCGGGGCCATCCAGCATTTCTGCCCACTCGACTCAAGAAATGCAAGAACGTGGGAGGCCAGGTTCTTATCCTCTGTAGCGTAAGAAATGAAGAGCGGCCCGACTTTCATAACTACCCCTTATCGGCAGGGAAACCTGCGCCAACATAGGGTCAAACTGACTTGGAAGCCAGCTTCAGGGACGGACCCCACAGTATCAGAGGAGCGGAAAGAGCCAGAACGGGTCAGGGAAGCGAACCCCTTCATGTGTGACGAAGTGCTGGTGCGGGAACGCTCGTCGAAGGTTTTTATGCTGAGGTTCAGTCCTGGCCAGTCAGAACAGGTGATCAGAAGTTGATCGTGACCATCCCCCCGGACGGGATAGGTGTTACGGATACGCCAGAGCTGCAGTGGTTCCGGTGTATTTCGGGAACGAGGTAGCCTGTGAGGGAACCCAGAACGGCTCCCGCCAGCACGTCGGAGAAGAAGTGGCATCCGCTCTCGACCCTGAGGACACCGGTGGCAACCGCGGCGCCCAGGGAGCCCGCCATGACGGGCACTCTCCATGGCGAGTCGGGAAAGTATTCGGAGAACACCACCGATGTGAAGACAGCTCCGTTGAAGGCGTATGCTGTGTGGCCCGAAGGGAAGGAGTTCAGCCAGTCCCCGTCTTCGATGTGCTCAAGGGGAGGGTCTTCAGCGTACATGTAGGGGCGGTTCCTGTCGAAAAGCCCCTTCAGTGTGTTTTTAAGACCACCTGTGAGCAGGACGGACTGTGCGTACATCACGCCCACGGTGAGCCATTCCCCTTTATCGGTGAAGGCCAGCGCAGCCGGTACGGCCATGGCAGCGAGCTGAACAACAGTGCCCGCGTCATCAAGTTCCCGGGAGTACCGGCTCATCGCCCAGCGGTCGAAGAACGGAACACCGGAAGGGTCAAGGGGAACCCCGTTCCAGGCCGGTGCGTCATCGCCGGCAACAAGAGACCCGGTGGCGTTCAACCCCAGGCAGGCTCCTGCCAGTGCCAGGTCGGCAGACCAGTCCAGCCGGTAGGGCGAGCCCGCCGGATTGGCGTACACTGCCCCCAAAACGATCATGACGCAAAGGATGCTTCGCATCGCCACCTCCCGTGACTCGGCAATATGCCGGGACACTCCCGCCAAGTCATCGGGCTGTGGAGTCAGTGGGCGACTGCCCACAGGCCGCTTTATGAGAGGAGAGCTGATCTCCACAATAAAAGAATGCTTCGATCGGAGCAGCAACGGAGTTCTAGTAGGATCCCTTTCCTCCGCAGACGAAACACTCACCACTTCCATCGCACAGAAAGCAGGAGACGTCGCCGTTGTTCTTGCCGGTGCCTCCGCAGGCGTCGCATTTGCCTTTACCCTCACAGGAAGGGCACTTGCATTTGAAAAGGCTGCTTCGAGTTAAGAAATGAAGGGCGCAGACAAGCAGGGCCGTTACTGCGCCAGCTGAGAGAAGTATCCCGATTGGAGTCGTGTCCATATCTTCCCTTCTCTTTTTAATGGCACTCAGTTCATTGATAAAATCGCTCACTGTTTTCCCTTAAGAAAGGAGCGCAGCCAGGCAACAATTGAACAAATAGCGGTTCAAAATTCCCAAACAAGCGCATATTAAAGATATGGATGAAAATAAAACGAAAGAGTTTAGAATGTGACTAATTATTTACTCAAGAAGGAAGCATTTATGATGATACCAATTTGACGAGTTTGGCTTCATGCATTCAGGAAGTCCTGTAAGATGAGCACTACACCGTTATCGCATTTCGAAGATGAACAAATGAAGGTAACCACCATCATCAAGCTCGAACATGCCCTGATAGCGGAATCTCTTCTCGTCTTTTGCCTTGGCTCCCGAAAGCACCCTTGCCTGCATTGTGCAGAGCATTGCCGGGCTTCTGAGTGTCCGGCAGATGGCCAGGGCTTCATCGACCTCCCTGAAGTAGTAGTCGCGAACTCCCGTGAGGGAGCTTTTCAGGTTTACGAGAACTCCTGCATGCATGACCAGTGAGAATTGGTCGTCATCCTCATGGGTACTGCTGTAACCCGATGTGAAAGCCCATGCGTCTTCCGGGCAGTCGAAAACAAGATAGAACCCTTCCGGGAATACAACACTCTTCAGGAACGGGTACATTTTGGGATCGTACAATGCCTTTGTCCGCGTGAGCAGCCTGTTGATGCGGTTGATTCGCTCCTCTTCCAAACCCGTCCGATCATGGTTGAACACCACAACGATAGGCTTGATAACAGGATTGGATGGATAGATTGATTCAATTCTGCTCTCATCGGAAGTCAGACTGCAGCAACTCCCTATGTCTTTGTCAG
>JAWOHL010000027.1:0-24209 GCA_046485185.1 Candidatus Fermentibacteraceae bacterium | reverse complement strand
GATCCGGGCAACCTCGACCATCAGTCACTGAGACTGCTTCTGAACACTGTTCTTGAACGGGCCAGATCGTGCGACTCGGCAAATGTTGCCCGTCTTGCCGATGAAATGTTATACTCGTGCCCGTTTTGGTGGGCTTCTTCGGGCCGCTACCGGGCCCTTCAGGTCCGAAGAGGCATTTCGGCGATTCTCGGGACTGCCCTGGCCGTTTCCAGGGAGTGCTCGGACAGAACTTTCATGGATACCGTGATGACACTTGCGGGCGGTATCCCGGCCATGATCCGAAAGGATGACTGATGCCCAAGAAGAAGGACAGATCCTTTACCGCCAAGCTTGCCCACGAAACCAGGACGGTTCACGTGGAGGTATGCAAGGTTTGCGGCAAGGAGAAACAGCCCATCGTCCACGTGGCGTGCGCGTACGGAGAGACGGGCGCCTGGCGCCCCCAGAGGCGCAGGGTGAAGGTTTGCGACTGCAACCGCAGCGAGGTTTACGGATAGAGGTTTCCTTGCCGTGAAGGACCTTGACGGGGTTCTGCTTCTCACAGCCGGGTTCGGCAAAAGGGCAGAACCCCTTTCCTTTTTGCGGCCCAAAGCTCTGCTTCCGTTCCGTGATCAGACCCTGCTTGGTCTTATGGCAAGGGAAGCGGGCCGGCTCGATCCGAACCGTCTTTCAGTCAATGCCAGCCGATGCCCGGACCTCGTCCTCGAGGAAACACAAAGAGCCTCCCGGCGCCACGGTGTCGAGCTTCTTTTCGAGGAAAGACCGCTGGGCGCCGCGGCAACACTTGCGGGGCTTGCGGGAACCATGACCGGACCCTGGATGCTGATGAACACCGACATGACGGTAAGGGCCGATCTGGAAGGTCTTTTCAGCCATCACCGGTCTTCGGGCGCTCTGTGCACCCTATTGTGCGGTGACTTTCCCCCTTGCGGCAACTATGGTTCAGTGGTCGTGGATGGTGTTCCAAGGCATTACATGGGGGTCTGTGTGATTGAACCCGAAGCCGCCCGCCGGGCGGCAAGGTTGCAGGGCTTTCAGGGGCTTCTCTCACCTCTTATTATCGGAGAACCTGCTGCATATGAGCAGGTCGAGGAGTGGGCCGACATGGGCGAAGCCGACATATACAGGCGAAACCTTCTTGTTCACGGCGGTTTCATACACCCCGGGGCAAGCGTTTCACCCGGGGCGAGCTTACTCGGCAACTGCCATGTATCGAAGGGGTGCGTTGTGGAATCCGGAGCGGTCATACTGGATTCGGTGATGCTGGAAGGGTCCTCGGTCAGTGCCGGCACCAGGCTTGAAAACTCAGTACTGCCATGGTTTGCCCATAGGAGCGGTTGTGCACACCATAAATGACGAGTTCCGCAGGTGGCTGACGGACAGGTATCCGGGCATCGACGGCATCTCAGCCATCTCCGGCGATGCCTCGAACCGCAGGTTCTTCAGGTTCACGTCCAGAGGCACATCCTTCGTGGCCATGGACAGCCGCCGCGTACCGCTCTGGCCCTGGATGGACGTTCACAGTCTTCTTCAGAAGCACGGTTTTCCGGTTCCCATCCTGTACCACTGCTCTCCCGAACTGGGCTTTGCCGTTCAGGAGGACCTGGGAAGCGTGAGGCTTCTGGACATCGAGAGCCCCGAGGCCTACCTTGTCCTGACCAGGCAGGCGCTGGACATGCTGAAGCACCTTCACAAGAGCATTCCGAAAGAAGCCGCAAAATCCTCGGTTGCCGGGAGGCGTTACTTCACCGCCAGTTTTTTCATGGCGGAGATGGAGCATACGCTCGAACACCTTTTCTTCAGGCTGCTCAGGGTGCCCCTCGAACATCTTCTTGATCTGCAGCTGCACCTCAGGGCGCTTTGCGAAAGGGCCATGGAGGGTAACACAGTGTTGTGCCATCGCGATTACCATGGCGCGAACCTCATGGTGAAGGACAACAAGCTCAGGATCGTGGACTGGCAGGATGCCAGGCTGGGTCCCGCCACCTACGACGCTGCCAGTCTGCTCCGTGACAGTTACAGGGACATCGGAGACGAATGGAAGCACACCGCGCTTCACTACCTCAACGGTCCCGGGGGCTCGAACATTTTCCATTTCATTTTCACCGCCGTTCAGCGTAACGTGAAGGCGCTTGGCACCTTCGCCTGGCAGTTCAGGGCGCTGGGCAGGTCCGGTTATCTGACCCACATCCCGAGAACCCTCAGGTACCTCGAACAGTATCCCGAGTACTGCCCCTCGGTGAGGCCTGCGGTTGAACGGATCATCAACCTGGTGGAGAATCATTCAGGTGAGATAGACCTGAGGGCCTTCCGGGAGCAGGACCAACCGGTCATTCTCGAACAGCAATAGGGGAGACACACCACCATGGAACGGATACTCACGGGTGACCGACCCACCGGTCCCCTTCATCTCGGGCATTACGCAGGGTCACTGCGGAACAGGGTGAAGCTTCAGGACTCCCTGGACACCTTCATCATAATCGCCGATGTCCAGGCCCTGACCACCCACTGGGAAACGCCCGGCCTTCTTAAGGTCAATGCCCGCGAAGTGGCGCTCGACAACATCAGTGCCGGTCTGGACCCTGACCGCGTCAGCATCTTCATTCAGAGCATGGTTCCCGCAATCGCCGAGCTTACGGTGCTTTTCGGGCTCTTCGTGACAGTGAGCAGGCTCAGGCACAACCCAACCATCAAGACCGAAGCCCGGCAGTACGGCTACACCGACATGACATACGGCTTCCTCGGTTACCCCGTCAGCCAGGCCGCCGACATCCTGTTCTGCAGGGCCAACCTGGTACCCGTGGGTGAGGACCAGCTTCCCCACGTCGAGGTTACACGATTCGTGGCAAGACGTTTCAACGAGCTCTACGGCGATGTCTTTCCCGAGCCCAGGGCGCTGGTGAGCGACATTCCAAGGCTTGTGGGGCTGGACGGGGGCGCCAAGATGAGCAAGTCACTCGGGAACGCCATCTACCTCAGGGACAGCCCGGACGAGGTCAGGACAAAGGTCATGTCAGCCGTGACCGACCCCGCCAGGATAAGGAAGGACGACCCCGGTCATCCCGGGGTCTGCACCGTCTTCGCATGGCACAAGGCCTTCAACGCCGCCGAGGTCCCCGAGATCGAGTCATCCTGCCGGAACGGAACCATCGGTTGCGTGGCGTGCAAGAAGAACCTGATCCGCATCCTCAACGAGCTTCTGGACCCGGTGAGGGAACGGCGGGCCCGTTACGACAGACCCGGCGTGGTGGAGGAGATACTGGCCCGGGGAACCGAGTCCGCCCGGAGGGAGGGTGCCCGGACCATGGAGCTGGTGCGGGAAGCCATGAAGATAGACTACGAAGGAATGAGTGCGCTGTGAAACTGTACAATTCCGTCACCAGGACAAAAGAGGAATTCGAACCCCTGAACCCGCCCTTCGTGGGCGTTTACGTCTGTGGCCCCACGGTCTACGGCCACAGCCATCTGGGTCACGGGAAGAGCTACGTCGGTTTCGATGTGCTGGTTCGCTGGCTGCGCAGCCAGGGCTACAGCGTAAGGTACGTTCAGAACATCACCGATGTCGGGCACCTCACCGACGACGCCGACCAGGGCGAAGACAAGCTCCAGAAGCAGGCCGTGCTCGAAAAGCTCGAACCGATGGAGATAGCGGAAAAGTACACCGCCAGCTATTTCCGTGACATGGACGCCCTCAACAACCTGCGTGCGGACATCTCGCCCCGGGCTTCGGGCCACATACCCGAGCAGATCGAACTTGTTGAGAGGCTTCTCGCGGGGGGGCACGCCTACGTCAGCGGGGGCAACGTGTACTTCGATGTCTCATCGTTCCCGCGGTACGGCAGGCTCAGCGGCCGGAGCGGGGAGGACGCCATGTCGGGCACAAGGGTGGAAACGGCCTCCGACAAGCGCGACCCCAGGGATTTCGCCCTGTGGAAGAAGGCCGAAGCCTCACACCTTCTTCAGTGGAACAGCCCATGGGGACGCGGATATCCGGGATGGCACCTCGAGTGCAGCGCAATGTCGATGCGGTACCTCGGCGACACTATTGACATTCACGGTGGCGGGCTCGAGAACACGTTCCCCCACCACGAGTGCGAGATCGCCCAGAGCGAGGCCGCGACAGGCAAGCCCTTCGCCCGGTTCTGGCTTCACAACAACATGGTGACCGTTGACGGAAGGAAGATGGGCAAAAGCTTGGGCAACCACACCCTCCTCCGTGACATCTTTGAAAAGTTCGACCCCATGGTGGTGAGGCTCTACATTCTCAGAAGCCATTACCGCAGTCCGCTCGATTTCAGCGACCAGGGCCTCCAGAGCGCGGAAAGCGCGCTTGAAAGGCTTGTATCGTTCCGGAACAGGCTGGAGAAAGCAACTTCCACATCCCCCGGCAGGGCGGAAGCGCTCTGCGCCGAAACTAAAAAAGCATTCACGGACGCCATGGATGACGACCTCAACACCCCCCAGGCGCTTGCGGTGCTCTTCGACTTCGTCAGGGCCGGCAACACTATGCTGGACGCGGGTGAGGGCGGTGCGGAGCTCATGAATGAGACCCTCGACTACCTGGCCGGAGAAACACTGGGGCTCAGGCTGGGCGGCGCGGGCCGGTCCGTCGGGATGGAAGAGGTATGCGGTGTTCTCGCCCGCCTGAGGGGCGTGCTCAGGACCCGGAAGATGTTCGAAGAGGCCGACGACATGCGCCGCAGCCTGGAATCGCTGGGATTTACGGTGAAGGACCTGCCCGGGGGGGAGAGCGAGATCACTGCCGGAGGAGCCGTGGTATTATAAAACCTGTCGATTACAGGTATCCCAGTCCACGCAGGGCGTTTATCATTGCCTGTTCCATATCTACCGGACTCGGATGCCCAGCGGGCGGAGTTGCCCAGTACCAGAAAGCGCTGTCCAGAAGGGTGGAATCCACCTCTGCCAGCATCGATGCCTCCTGAGGGTCGTTTTCAAGATCGAACTGCATCGAAGCATCCGTACCCTGTATCCAATGCAGCTTCGCATCGCCCCTTCTCACAGCAACCCATGGTCCGAAGGACGTTAAAAAACTCGAAAAGACATCCCTGACACTCGAGTTCCGGTCAGATGAGAGAATGTCTTGACCTTCGGTCCATTCAGGTACCTCGAATCCGCAGATCGAAAGCACCGTCGGGAGCACGTCGATCTGTGCCGCCACTGCGTTGGTGTCAGCGTCCTGGTTGATCCCTGGGCCGGCAATGATGAGCGGAATGGAGATCAACTCCTGGTACAGTGTGTGTCCGTGGCCGATTCCGTGGTGTTCATAGAACTCCTCGCCGTGGTCGGCCGTGATGATGAACCATGTGTTCGATGTCAGATCGTGCTCTCGCAATACCGTCACGAGTCGGCCGATGTTCCGGTCCACGAACGCAATCTCTCCGTCATACAGCGCTTCGAGGTTGGCAATGTCTGCCGAGTCGGGAACCACTCTGCCACCATTAATGGATGCCATCGAAGCCTTTCCGCCCCAGTCTGTGCCGTAGGTTCCACTGTAACCCTGATCAGTGAAAAGGGTGTCGAAGGGGGCAGGAGGGGAGTATGTCAGGTGGGGATCGTAAAAATGAATGACAAGGAAGAGGGGCTTATCCGGATTGTATTGCCCCCCCCCCCAGAATTCGCGTTTAACCAGTCGCTGATGTCGTTAACGGTAGCTTCGGCATTCCTTACCAGTCCCTCTTCCACTGAACTCTCGCAACTGTAGACGTTGAACCCCCGGTGGAAGCCGAACTCCGGGCTGAGAAAGACAACATTGAAAAAAGCCGCGGTCTGGTAGCCGTTGTCTGCCATGATAGTGGGGAGAGTGGCAAGCGAAGGATCCAGAGCCAGGAATGCTCCATCCCAGAATCCGGTTCCATGAACCCTGTGGGAAAGCCCCGTCATTATGGAAGCCATTGCGGGAAGTGTCCATGAACTCTGGGCCTGAACGTTCCTGAACATGACACCCGAAGCTGATAGGCTGTCGATGTTCGGAGAAGTGTTCCTGTGGTATCCGTAGCAGCCCAGATGATCCTGTCTGAGTGTGTCAATGACGATAAGAACGATATTGGGCTTTGAGGGCGGGGTTGAACACGACGTAACAAGAAGTGAAGAAATGAACAGGCACAAACACATGCACAAACGTATGAACAAGATATTATACCTCAATAGCGCCTTTAACATCATCACTTAACCCTCTCAGTTCACAGAGCTGATTCGCTTCTCCAACATACAACTATACCGTGCTCCCACGCTTTTGAGAAGGATTAAATACCGCTTTCTCCGAGCATTCTTGAACGCCCGGCGAAACGGAAAGGAAATGATTTCTTGTTGGTCGAAACCGGCAAAGGAAACGGTTGGTTTAATCTGGGGTGTGAGAGGGGGGACTGAAGCCCCCCCGATATCACACTTTTGAAGCTTCCGCAGCAGCCTTCGAGGCCATGCGGCTCTGGATGCGCCGGGCCTTGTTGGGGTGCACGAGCCTTGTCTGACCGGCCTTGTCGAGAAGGCTCTGGGCCTTCTTCATGGCGTCGGACTTTTCTTCGGTGCCGGCGGCTTCGACCGCCCTGCGCAACGCTGTGCGAAGTCTGTTGAGCTTGCTGCGGTTGCGAAGTCTTTTTTCAATGTCGGTGTTGTGTCTCTTGACCGACTGCCTGCTCCTTGCCAACGAACGGCTCCTTTCACAGTATAGCCAGAATTGAAACCCGAAAGCGTTTCCGGGGTATACACGTGTGAAGGGCGAAACTATTTGTTTCATGCCCATTTGTCAATGTTCAGGAGGATACAATGAACCGTTTCGCTGCGCTTTGTTTCGTTCTGCTTCTCACCCTTTCATCCGGGGCCTTTGCCTGGCGGCTGATCCGCATACCCGCACTCACCGATTCCGACTTCTCGAACGTCGCCGCAATGGGTTACGACATAGCCAGCGGCAACAGGACCCAGGGCTTCGTTGACATCATGGTGGAGGACCGTTTCGTGGAAGAGACAATGCAGAGGTTCCCG
Organism: Candidatus Fermentibacteraceae bacterium; assembly: GCA_046485185.1. Taxonomy (GTDB): domain Bacteria; phylum Fermentibacterota; class Fermentibacteria; order Fermentibacterales; family JCC-6; genus UBA6080. The sequence goes on along the minus strand of JAWOHL010000027.1, from coordinate 17,210 downwards.
CACGCCAAGGTTCTTCCCGAAGAGTGGGCACAGCCCATGAACGACCAGAGCAGGAACGAGTTCGGGTACTATTACGGCCCCAACGAGAACAGCGCCTTCTGGGCCAACCTTGCCGCAAGCAGCGATTTGGTGGATACCCCCGCGGTTTTTGGCACATCATGGCAGGGGCGTGACATGTACTATGTCAGGATCTCCAACGCATCTCCCGATGCGCCCGCGATCCTGTTCACCGCACTTCAGCATGGCAGGGAGCCGGGCGGGAACTCGGTCGTCATTGACTGGGGCCAGTGGCTCGCCACCGAGTACGGTAACGACACCATGGCCACCTTCATTCTCGACAACGCCCAGGTCTACATCGTTCCCATCAGCAACATCGACGCCTATTACTACAACCTTCCCTCCGGCGGCCCCAATCACCGCAAGAACATGAACTACACCACTCCGGTATCCTCCAGCGGAATAGACCTCAACAGGAACTGGGGCTACATGTGGGGGTACGACAACACCGGATCAAGCCCCGATCCATACAGTGAGATCTACAGGGGATCGGCGGCCTTCTCTGAACCCGAGAACTACCACCTGGCGGCGTTCATGGAGGACATCGAACCACTTGGCGGTTTCCACTACCACACCTTCGGCGGATACCTTTTGTACCCCTGGGGATACAACAACCAGCCAACCCCCGATCAGACATTGTTCCAGAGCTGGGGCGCACAGATGACCGCCCAGAACGACTATGATTACGGCAGGGCCGGACAGATCCTCTACTTGGTGAACGGCGAGGCCAACGACTGGGCCTATGGGGTGCTCAATTCGCTCTTCTTCTGCCCTGAGGTCGACGACAACGGCTTCTGGGGTTCCCAGAACGACACCACACTGATCGTCACCAACAACCTCGAATGCCGTTACATGAACAAGCTGCTCTGCATGAACCTGCTGGCCACTGTCGGCATCGAAGCTCAGGAACACGCGGGTGTCGGGGAAGGCGTAACGCCCTCGGTCGATATCACCGCGAACCCGGTGGGATCGGTGCTTTCCTTCACCGTGCAGGGGTTCGGCGCTCCGGCCATCTCCGTTCTTGACCTCTCCGGAAGGGTTGTCGCCAGGTTGTCCGACTCGGGCTCCTGGGCGGTTCCCTCCGAAATGGCCAACGGGATCTACTACATCGTTGCGAGGGAAAACGGCTTCTCAGCCAGCAGGGCCTTCACAGTACTGAGGTAGGGATGCCTGCGGACTCCTACGGCAGTCACTACCAGATTCTTGGAGTCGGAAGAAAGGCTTCCAGGGAAGACGTTGACCTGGCCTACTTCGAACTCGCCAGGAAGTTTCATCCGGACGTGGCCGGTGATACACCCGAGACGGTCTCGAAGTTCGCCAGGATCAACGAGGCTTACCTTGTGTTAAGCGATCCCGCTGAACGGGAGAAGTACGACGAGGAAATAACCGAGACCATGCCCTGGGAGCCGGAACCGGTTGTAACCAGTGAGCCAGTTCCCAGGGAAGAGGCCGCGGAAGAGGAAGCCCGCGTTGAGCAGGCGCCCGTAAAGGAACAGAAGCGCCGGGTCGAAACCGTTGATGTTCCCAGACCCGGAGGCGCCATGGATCCCCGGACGCTGGCCCGGATCAAGGCCGCCGCGGGCAAGCTGATCCGGGAGGGGGATTTCTGGAAGTCGGGCGACCTTCTCAACAAGGCCTCGATGGCATTCCCCAAAGACCCCGAGGTAAGGCGGATGCAGGCGATGGCCGCTGACGGCAGGGGACGGTTGCGCGAGGCTGCCGAGTACCTGAAGGCGGCGTGCGAGGCCGAGTACTTCAACCCCGAGAACCACTTCCTCCTCGGCAGGGTTTACACCAGAGCGGAGCAGTTCGCTCTTGCGAGAAAGAGTTTTGAGAACGCGTTATCCTGGCAGGAGGATCATGAAGGCGCCAGAAAGGCCTTGGAGGACCTCGACAGGATCGAGGGCAAGGGTTCTCCGATCTGGAAGAAGCTTTTCCGGGGGCGGAAAAAATGAATGAAAAGCTTTATTACCCCATAAGCGAGGTCTGCAGGATGCTCGACCTCAAACCCCATGTCCTTCGCTACTGGGAGACGGCCTTTCCCATGCTCAACCCGCACAAGAACAAGGCGGGCAACAGGGTGTACAGACCAGGCGATGTCCGCACCCTGCAGTACATCAAGAGGCTGCTCTACGAGGAGGGTTACACCATCGAGGGCGCCAGGAAGAAGCTCGAGGACATGAAGAAGGTCCAGGGCCAGATGGCGCTGGAGCTCGAACCCGAACAGGCCCCCGCCGGTGATGAGCCTGATGACTGTCTGGATTCCGTCCGAAGCGAGATCCGTGACATCATCAGGGTGCTTTCGAGCGACCCCATGAAGGTTGACGCCGAAGGCGGGCAGGATTAGGATTACCGCTCCGCCGGGGCGTAGCGCAGTCCGGTAGCGCACTTGAATGGGGTTCAAGTGGTCGCTGGTTCGAATCCAGTCGCCCCGACCAGGTAAAAGAGGCCTTCGGGCCTCTTTTTTCAACAGGGAGACCCGATGCATAAGCACCTGTCCGCCGCTGGTGAGCTTTCCCGCCGCCTTGAGCGGCTTTACCCCGAAGCGGACCCCAGGGTGACGGAAGCAATGGCGCAGACCCCCAGGGATCTTTTCGTGAGTCCCGCGTTCGCGCACCTCGCCTATACCGACGCAGCGCTGCCCATAGGTTTCGGTCAGACCATCAGCAAGCCTGCCACCGTGCTGAGAATGCTCTCAGCGGTTTCCGGGGCCTTCGGAGGGCTTCTGCTCGAGGTCGGCAGCGGCAGCGGATACCTTGCGGCCGTAGCCTCCCGCCTTTTCGACAGGGTCGTTTGCGTTGAGACGGTCCTGGGGCTCGTCAATTCCTCCAGGGTGCTCTTCGACAGGGTCGGCATCAGGAACGCTGTCGTTCATTTCGGCGACGGGTCTCTTGGCTGGCCCGCCCTTGCTCCTTATGACGCAGTTCTTTACAGCGCCGGTGCCCCATCCCTTCCCCGGGATGTGGCGGCGCAGCTGAAAACGGGTGGACTCGCCGGCATACCCGTGGGTGACCGGAACACCCAGACCTTCACCGTTCTCAGGAAGGGAGAGTCGGGTATGGAGGAAAACGAAACCTTCCAGTGTTCATTCGTGCCCCTTGTGGGGAAGGGGGGCTGGAATGGGTGAAACACTGGCTCTTGCCGTTCTGCGCTGGATGTCGGGGTTGCCCGGTGAACTCACCATGCTTCTCATCTCCGCCCTTCCCCTGACCGAGCTCAGGGCAAGCATTCCGGTTGCCATGACGCTGATGGCCGATAAGTGGCAATGGCCGTGGTGGAAGGTATATCTGCTTGCCGTGGCCGGGAACATGCTCCCTGTTCCCATCATTCTGTGGTTTCTCGGGCCGGTGAGCGGATGGCTCTCCCGCTGGAAGCTCTTCGACAGGTTTTTTAAATGGCTCTTCGAGAGAACGAGAAGGAGGGCGGGAGCAAACGTCCAGAAGTACAGGGCTCTTGGTCTCGCGATTTTCGTGGCCATTCCGCTTCCGGTGACGGGCGCCTGGACCGGAGCCATGGCCGCCTTCCTTTTCGGTATCCCCCGCAGGCTTTCCCTTCCATCGATTGCCCTGGGTGTGTGTTTGGCCGGGGCTGTGGTCATGCTCATCGTGACGGGAGTGTTTGCGGCTTTGGGCTTTCTTCTTTAGATTTGACCCCTGTTGGTCGTCGGGGCGTAGCGCAGTCCGGTTAGCGCGCCTGGTTCGGGACTAGGAGGCCGGAGGTTCGAATCCTCTCGCCCCGACCATCCTTCCTTGGAGTGCGGATGAAATTTGTCAGTGTCATTGGGGGGGCATCCGCGCAATCCTCCTTGTTGGATGCCGCCCGGCTTCTGGGCGTGGAGCTCGCCGCCTGCGGTTATGGCGTGGTCTGCGGCGGAATGGGTGGCGTGATGGCAGCGGTCTGTCAGGGCGCCGCGTCCAGGGGGGGCGTTACGGTGGGGATCCTTCCGGGGGACAAGCCACAAGAAGCCAACCCCTTCGTTGGCATCCCTATTCCAACCGGGATGGGGTCGGCACGGAACAGGGCAGTCGTTCTTTCGGGTTTCGTGGTGTGCGCCATCGACGGTGGCTACGGAACACTGTCCGAGATAGCTTTCGCGTTGCAGGCTGGAAAGCCTGTCTGCGTCATGGGGGAGTGGTCGAAACTCCCCGGCGTGACACCTGTGAAAACCGTTGATGAGATATTGGCGTTCGTAAGAGAAGCGGAAGGGAACCGGGATGCTAAGCGTTGAACAGATCGAAAACCTCATCAGGAATGTTCCGGACTTTCCCATTCCGGGCATCCAGTTCAAGGACATCACGACGGTGCTCACCCATCCAGGGGCCCTGGGGGATGTGGTCACCCACCTCGAGAACCTTCTGGACGGCCTGGAATTCAACGCCGTTGCATCCATAGAATCCCGGGGGTTCGTCTTCGGGGCGGTACTTGCCGCCCGAAGGGGCATTCCGCTGGTACTCATAAGAAAGCCCGGCAAGCTTCCGGCCGATACGCTGTCACAGGAGTACTCGCTCGAATACGGCACCAACACCGTCGAGATGCACAGGAACGCCGTTCCAAAGGGAAGCAGGGTTCTGATCGTGGATGATCTTTTGGCTACCGGCGGCAGTGCCGCCGCAGCCGCTTCACTGATCAAAAAGGACGGCTCAACCCCTGTGGCGGCTGCCTTCATGATCGACCTTAAAACCCTGGGAGGCGCCGGGCACCTCAGAAAAACCGGGCTTCCCGTGTACTCCCTGATGGAGATCGAAGTCGATGAGTAGGGTGAAGTCGCCGGTCTCTTTCGGGACTGAATTGGCGCTCACCGGATCCGGGTCGTGGGGGGCCGCTTCAAGCGGCGATCCTTCGCTCTCCGTACCCTTTTCGAACCATTTTCAATGGTTTCTGCGGCTGCGTTTGCGGCGGAAACAATCTTCCATAATCACCAATGTTGAAAGGAGTAACTGATGCTTTTCAGGCGCACCATGATCATCGCCCTTCTTCTCGGGGTGACCCTTCTGTTCACCGGCTGCGGCGAAGACCCCGCACCCGATGCAACCGATGAGGGCAATGGGGAGACCGTCACACCGGATGCACCCGTCACCGGCGATGCTGACGCCGTTCTCGGGGAAGCCTCTGAAGACTTCATCGCCGTGATGGACGAGATGCCCGAGGCCGCTCCCGGCCAGTGGATCTCCTTCAAAAGCGACGAAGCGGAAGGTGAGTTCTCCATCGCCATTCTCAGAAGTGAGGATGTCGCGGGCGTCACCTGCCTCTGGTACCAGATCGCCGTGGAAGACGTGGTTTTCCAGGTACTGCTCGACCAGGCCATGTTCGACACCCTCAAGGATGAGATGCAGGATTTCATGGCGGAGATGGGCACCGATCCCACGGCCTGGCTCCAGACCAATTTCGCCGAGGGCAACACCTCGCAGCTCTTCATGCCCGATGATGACCCTGCCCGCATGATGACCTTCGTCCGCTCCATCAAGATGATCAAGATCAAGTCAGATGAGGACATCATCGCCATCGATATGACCGGTGTTCCCGAAATGGTCGAGTCCATGATCGCCCAGAACCCCGACATGTTCGACCAGGCCGGCGCCCAGATCACCGCCGAGTCCGACTCCAGCTTCCAGGATTTCGTCACCAAGGTGCAGGAGGCTGAATTCGTCCTCGACTTCGAAGACGTCACTGTCGCCAACGAGACGATCGGCTGCCTCACCCTCTCCATCACCCACCCCGACGAGGGCACGATCAACCTGGCCTTCAGCAATGAGCTTCCCATCTTCCCCCTCGCCGAGGCATCGGCCGACCCGGTTGACCCCGAGAACGAAGGCGGACGGATCTACGTCAGCGGCTTTGGTTTCGACGGTGCCGAGGACCTCATTCCCGGCCCCGCCACCCAGACCATCCCCGCCGCCATGATGCTTCAGGGCCTCATGCAGCAGTAACCTTGGGGACGGACTTAGATAGTTTAGTTTGTTGAGGTAAAGAAAAGGGGGGCAGTCACTAGTGATTGCCCCCCCTCTTTTGCTTGCGGCTGCCATGAAACCGATGCGCCCTTTGTTGTAGCGGATTTTCCCGCAGCTTTCTATAATGCTTCCCATGAACGATAACCTCTTTCAGAATTCCTCCGACACCCCGCTCGCGGAAGCGTTGAGGCCTGACGTTCTCGACGAAATCGTTGGTCAGGAGCATCTTCTGGCACCCGGTGCGCCCTTTCGAAGAGCACTCGAAACCGGATCACTGGGTTCTTTCATCCTCTGGGGTCCACCTGGCACGGGCAAGACCACCCTTGCCCTGGCCGTGGCCTCCAGGGGTGGGGAAACCTTTGTGAGGTTCAGCGCAGTGACAGGCGGCGTGGCTGATGTCAGAAAAATCGTAGCCAGAGCCGCCGAACTTCGAAAGACCGGTGGCACAACAATGCTGTTCGTGGATGAGATCCACAGGTTCAATCGCGCGCAGCAGGACGCTTTTCTTCCGCATGTGGAGAACGGTACCATAAGGCTCTGCGGAGCCACGACAGAGAACCCTTCATTTCATGTGAACGCACCGCTACTGAGCAGATGCGCGGTGTATGTGCTCCACACCATTCCCACCCGGAACCTCTGCACCCTCATTGAGCGGGTCCTTGGTCACCCCGTCTTCACGCAGAGGTACAGGGCTCGGATCCCCGCGGACGTGGTACGCATTCTGGCAATGGCTGCAGACGGCGATGCCAGGCGAGCCCTGAACCTGCTGGAAACCGTTGCCGGAAGCGCTGGCGGCGATGAGGTTACGGTCGAGGCAGCAAGAAAGGTTCTGAGGTCGGCCCCCCTTCTTTACGACAGAAGCGGCGAAGAGCACTACAACCATATCAGCGCACTGCACAAGTCCATGCGCTCCAGTGATGTGGACGCATCCCTCTACTGGCTTGCCCGTATGATCCGTTCCGGTGATGACCCGCTCTACATTGGCCGAAGGGTGGTGAGGTTTGCTACCGAAGACGTCGGGATGGCCGATCCATCGGCCCTTACAGTGGCCATGAGGGCGGTTGACTGCTATAGGTTTCTGGGTTCTCCAGAGGGCGACCTTGCCCTTGCCGAGGCTGTTGTCTACCTTGCTCTGGCCCCCAAATCCAACTCGGTGTACACGGCCTGGGGAAGGGCGGCGAAGCTCGCCGAAGAGAAGGGCAGCCTTCCCGTACCCCTTCACCTTCGGAACGCCCCCACAGAGCTGATGAAGACTCTCGATTACGGAAAGGGTTATCAGTACGCCCATGATTCGGAGGAAGGGCTGGTGACCCACTCCAACTTCCCGGACGGTCTTCCGGAACAGGAGATCTACATCCCCGGAAACAGGGGCCGGGAGGAACGCATATCGGAAATTCTCGCTGTTTGGAAAGAAAGAAGGAACGAGGCCAGGCGAAAGGGGAGGGAATGAGCTTTATCGAAACCTGTGACGGTTTCAGAATCGGGTTTGGTAGGGACGATCTTCCGGGACTGACCATGGAAGGCCTCAACCCCGAGCTGCTTCCGGTTTTGAGGGCTGCTTCGGAGCCAGGCAACCAGAGGATGACGGCCAATTCTTTCGTGGGTCTTCTTCTGCCCTATCACATCCACAACATTAACAACATGCTCGTGGGAGTACTGGGGAACGCCGAACTTGCTTCGATGTTCCTGCCCGACAACGTGAACCGAGCCATCCCGAAGGTGAGGGACGCTGCGGAATCCGCGGGAGGGGTCACAAGGTTCCTCAGGGATCTCTCCGAAGCCACGCATCCCAACCTTGAAAGGGCTGCCACTTCGGTCACGCCGCTGGCAAGGCTTGCCAGGTTCGTCACCCTGGCATGCGGAAGAAGCATAGACACCAGTGACCTGTCCATGCTCGACAGCATGGCCGTTCCAGACAGCCGTGACCCTGCAGCGGCGTACGGAGCCCTTCTGGGAATGGCCACCTGGTCGGTCCTGTGTCTTGGAGGTATCGGCTCACTCACGGCGGAAAGCACCGGGAATTCTGTGACCCTCATCTGGAAACGTCCGACGGGGGCGGGTGAGCCCATGCTCCCGGGATGCGAGATGGCGGGCACGGTCATCTGCGCCGCAGGCGGTCTGGCGGGTCGGGCAGGCTGTCTTCTCAGGGTTAGGCACACTGGAAGTGTCGCGGGCTCTGCAACCCTCGGAGGTGTAACCAATGCCGGATGACACCGCCAGGGCCATACTCGAGCTTCTCGAGACTTCGGGCAAACTTGATGTGAAGGCGTTACGGAAACGGTTGCCGCAGGAGCTAAGGGATGTGGACGGCGCTCTCGATGAGCTTCTCAGGGAGGGCAGAATAGCCCGGACCGGCAAGGGAGCGTACGCTCTCATCGAAACTCTGGGAATGACCACGGGGGAGCTCATCTCAAGGACCGACGGTTCAGCCCGGGTGAGGCTTCCCAACGGCGAACAGGTGAACATTGAACCCAGGGATACCCGGGGGGCCTGGCACGGCGACCGGGTGATGCTGAGGGTGTTGGAACCGATGCCCGACCTGAAAAGCTACAGGGGCAGGGTCATCGAGATACTTGAAAGAACTCAGACCAGGATCGCCGGTGTCTCCAGAAGGGCCGGTGAGGGATGGGTTTTGGACCCTGTGGACCCCAGACTGCCCAGGGGCATTCCCCTTGAAACCGGTGACGAGACACTGGAGGCAGGCAAGATAGTAACAGGTGAACTCGACTTTCGCTCATCGCGCCCCAAGGCCATCCTGGGGACAACCCTGGGAAGCCCGACTTCTCCCGGTGCGCTCATCGACTCGGTCTGCACCGACAGGAGCCTTCCTGGACCTTTCATGGACGAGGTTCTCGAGGAAGCCGAGCACGCGGCGATCAAACCCGCGAACACCGGTGACAGGCTGGACGCGAGGGACCTGTTCACGATCACGGTTGACCCGGTGGATGCCCGGGATTTCGACGACGCTGTATCTGTTTCGGAACTGCCCGATGGGGGATACCGCCTTGGGGTCCACATCGCCGATGTTGCCTTTTTCGCACCACCCGGATCCATGGTTGATGCAGAGGCCCGGGCAAGGGGCACCAGCGTGTACCTTCCTGACCGGGTGATCCCCATGATACCCGAGGTTTTATCCAACGGCGCGTGCAGCCTTCGCCCGGACGAAGACCGACTTACCAGATCGGTGTTCATGGACTTCGACAGAAGCGGCAAACGAACTGACTTCTCGGTAAGGCCGACTATCATAAGATCAAGGAGAAGGCTCACCTACGAGCAGGCCCTTGACCTGATGAAGGGCGATTACCAGGGAGACCCGGAACTGCAGGAGCTTTTCAGGGTCATTCTGGGACTCAACGGCATTCTGAACAGGCGCAAGGATGAGAGGGGCGCGCTCGACCTTGGTTCGGTTGAGTTCAGGACCCGTTTCGGTGGCGACGGCATGCCCGAGGGTTTTGATCCCGTTCCGGACGATATGGCCCACGGCATGATCGAGAACTTCATGGTCGAGGCGAACCGCGCAGTGGCGGATTACTGCCTTTGGCTGGACCTGCCGGTTCTTTACAGGATTCACGGCGACCCCACACCGGACTCCATGGACAGGCTTCGGGGAAAGCTTTCGACCTTTGAGGTCAGCCTCGGGAGCAAAGGTGTTCCCGACCCCTTGGAATACGCGGCCTTTCTCAGGAGAGCCAGAGACCTTTCACAGTGGCCGCTCATCAGGCAAGCTGCATTGAGGGCGCTTCAGAAGGCAGTGTACAGCCCATCCAACCTTGGTCACTACGGCCTTGCACTGGAGAGCTACATGCACTTCACAAGCCCGATCCGCCGCTACCCTGACCTGATCGTCCACCAGGCCCTTGCCCAGTACGAAGCGGCCGGAATGGCTGACGGTGACAGGAACATGAACCTTCTCGGCGAGCTCTGCAGCGGCCTTGAAAGGCGGGCAGCCCAGTCCGAGTGGGATTCGGTTGAACTCATGGCGCTGCTTTACCTCTCGGAAAGACGCGGGAGCGTGTTAAGGGGAATGGTGAGCGACGTGAAGGATTTCGGTGTGTTTGTGAGACTTCTGGATATTCCTGTCGAGGGGTTCATACCCGCCCCGATCCTTCGCCGGGCAGCGATCAGGCTCGCCGGCGGGGGAGCCCCCGGTATGCTTCTTTCAGTGGCGGTCATCGAGGCCGATCCTCTGCAGAGACAACTCACGCTCACACCGGTGCCGGACAGGAGCATTGAATGAAGGAAGAAACCTACGGCAAGCTCGCAGAAGCGATTCAGGCCTGGATCAGGGAAATGGTGGAGAACGCCCGCGCGACAGGGGTCGTGCTCGGGCTGAGCGGAGGGCTGGACAGCTGCGTCAGCGCAGCTCTTTGTGCCGGCGCGCTGGGGAAGAGCCGCGTCCTTGGGGTAATGATGCCGTGCGGCAACCACCCCGACGACGAGAGGGACGGAAAAAGGATCGCGGACTTTCTGGGCATCCAAAGCATGACCGTGCGTCTGGACCATGTTCTTGAAGAGATGGCAAGAGCCGGCGGACTGGATAACTCCGACGGGATGAACATGGGCAACCTGAAGGCCAGGCTCAGGATGGCCACGGTCTACGCCCATTCGAGGGGAAGGCTTGTGGCGGGGACATCCAACCGTTCCGAATACCTGGCGGGTTACTGGACCAAATGGGGTGACGGCGTGGCCGACTTCCATCCCCTGCTGGGCCTCTACAAGGATCAGGTGATAAGACTGGCTGGTGCCATGGGGCTTCCCGGGTGGACCACCGAAAGGGTGCCCTCTGCCGGCTTGTGGCCCGGCCAGAGCGATGAAGGCGAGATGGGTGTGAGCTACCGGGAGATAAGGGACTACTTCACGGGGGGCGCCTCCACGGTTTCAGCGGAAGCCGCGGCCAGGATCGGCATGCTTCACGGGGCGAGCCACCACAAGCGCAACCCCATTCCATCGTTCAACGCGGAAAGGTGGTTTCGAGACAATGGCTAACGCCGCGCTCATCAGCGTTTACGATAAAACTGGTCTTTCTGCCTTGGCCCGGGGGCTATGTGGCCGGGGTTACACGCTTTACGCCTCGGGGGGCACCGCAGGTGAGATCGAGAAGCAGGGAATTCCCGTTGTCCCCACTGAAACTATCACCGGTGTCGTCTCTCTCCTCGGCGGCAGGGTGAAGACCCTTCACCCGGAATTGCACGCGGCAATACTCGCTGACGGAGCCGACCGTGAACAAAGGGTGAGTGAGGGCAGGGTGGTTTTCGACATAGTAGCCGTTGATTACTACCCGTTCCACAAGGCGCTTGACCTTCCCGCGGATTCCCGTGAAGCCATCGAACTGGTGGATGTGGGCGGGCCAACAATGGCCAGGGCTGCGGCGAAGAACTGGGCCCACGTTGTTAGCGCCGTTGGTGTGGAATGCTTTCCTGATGTGTTGGATGCGGTCGAGAACAACGGGAACACGCCCGAGTTCAGAAGAAGAATGGCCGCGAGAACCTTCAGTGTCACAAGCGCCTACGACATGCAGGTTGCCCTGAAGCTCGAGGAAGGCTTCACGCCGTTGCTCAGGTACGGCGAGAATCCCCATCAGAAGGCCAAGATCCATTTCACTGAGCCGAGAAGGGGTTTCGCGGAAGCCGAGATCCCGGGCGGCAAGGCAATGAGTTTCAACAACTACGCGGACGCTTCAGCGGCATGCGCCCTGGTGGCCGATCTTCCCGCCGACCGTGCCGGTGTCATACTTCTCAAACACGGAAACCCATGCGGCGCAGGCGTTGGCAGTACCGCTGCAGAAGCCTTCGAAAACGCCTTCAGGGCCGACAGACAAAGCCCCTACGGCGGCATACTTGCGTGCAACAGGACCATCGACGCCGAACTAACGGCAAGGCTGAAAGAGTTGTTCCTCGAGGTCATAATTGCACCCGACTACACCGAAGACGCCCTGAAAAGGCTTCTGAAACGGTCGAACCTGAGGATCATCAGGCTGACCCCGGCACGCGACACCCAGCCCACCATCAGAAGCATCTGGGGCGGACTTCTCGTCCAGGAGCAGGACAGCGCCATCGAACCCAGGGAGACATGGACCACGGTCACTCGAAGGAAGCCGACCGACCAGGAACTGGAAGCTCTGGACATCGCCTGGCGCGTGGTCAAGGGAGTGAAGAGCAACGCCATAGTGATCGGCGACCGGAAGGGTACGCTGGGTGTAGGCATTGGCCAGCCCAGCCGGGTGGAAAGCCTTGACCTGGCCATAAGAAGGGCGACCAGGGAGGGTAACGACCTTGCCGGCTCGGTTCTGGCCAGCGATGCCTATTTCCCGTTCCGCGACGGCCCCGACGAAGCGGCAAGAGCCGGGGTGAAGGCTATCATCCAGCCCGGCGGCTCGATACGGGACGAAGAGGTGATCGATGCGTGCAACCAGAACGGGATCGCCATGGTATTCACCGGTGTGAGGCACTTTTTGCACTGAAACGCTGAAGGAGGCTTCCTGGCCGAAGAGCATGCATTCACGAACGGTCTGATCGATCAGAGCAGTCCCTACCTGCTGGCCCACGCCCATAACCCGGTGGACTGGCACCCGTGGGGTCCCGAAGCCCTTGAAAAAGCCAGAAGCCTTGACAGGCCGATCTTTCTGAGCATCGGGTACACTGCTTGTCACTGGTGCCATGTGATGGAGCGTGAAAGCTTCATGGACATGGATACTGCTGAGACAATGAACAGCCTGTTCGTATGCGTAAAGGTCGACAGGGAGGAAAGACCCGACCTTGACGGGGTATACATGGCGGCCGTCTCGGCCCTGACCGGCCGGGGTGGATGGCCACTCAGCGTCTTCCTCCTGCCGGACGGCACGCCTTTTTACGGCGGCACATACTTTCCTCCCGAAGAAAAGGCTGCCCGATACGGGATGCCGGGCTTTGGCACCGTTCTTAAAAGGGTTGCCGAAGCCTATCGTCACAGGAAGTCCGATCTTGTTTCGTCCGGAAGGGACCTGTGTGAGGGCATTGAGCGTCATGCAGTCATCCGCACCGCTTTCCGACCGCCGCACTTTGACCTGATCGATACGGCTTTGTCAGAGTTGAAGAGGAGCCATGACCCAAGGCACGGGGGATTCGGCAGCGCGCCGAAGTTCCCGCAGCCCATGTTGCTTGAGTTCCTTCTGCGCCACCACCATGTAACAGGGAATGCCGAATCCCTTGCCATCGTGGAGAGGACACTCGACGGCATGGCCCGTGGGGGTGTCTACGACCAGTTGGGAGGGGGGTTTCACAGGTACAGCACGGACGACCAGTGGCTGGTTCCACACTTCGAGAAGATGCTTTACGACAACGCGCTTCTGGCGGGAGTGTTCACCGAAGCCTTCCAAGTCACGGGCAGGCCGCTTTTCAGACGGGTCGCCCTGGAAACCCAGGACTGGCTTCTCCGTGACATGCAGCACTCATCTGGGGGGTTCTTCAGCACACTCGACGCCGACAGCGAAGCCTCGCCGGGGGGGCGGATGGAGGAGGGGGCGTTCTATACCTGGAGCCTGGAAACCCTCAATGAGGTTCTTGGTCCCGATGCTGCGGTGTTCTGCAGGCTTTTCGGGGTCACCAACGCCGGGAACTTCGAGGGAGTGAACATTCTGCACCACCCCGTTCCACTGGAGGAAGCGGCTCTTGAGCATGGGGTTTCCCCGGAAGGCCTGTACCAGTTTGTTTCGCACTGCCGGACAAGGCTGCTGGCGCTTCGGAAGTCAAGGCCGGAACCGATGAGGGACGAGAAGATAATCACCTCCTGGAATGGAATGGCTATCAAGGCATGTGCAACGGCTGCATGTGTATTTGGAAGGGAAGACTACAAGGAGGCCGCCATCCGGAGTGCCGGGTTTTTATTGAAACATCTCCGGCGGCGTGACGGAAGGCTTCTCAGGAGCTGGAAGGACGGGGATGCCTCGAACACAGGGTTTCTTGAAGACTACGCTCTTTTTGCCGAAGGCCTTCTGGCGCTGTACCGGGCCGACGGCAACTTCCGCTGGCTGAGCGAAGCAGTTACCCTTGCCGAAGAGATGCTCGGGCTGTTCATGGACGATTCAACAAAGACCTTGTTCGATACCGCCGCAGACCAGGAAAGACTTTACACAAGACCCAGGGACCCATTCGACAATGCCACCCCCTCGGGCACATCCGCAGCTTTGGGGGTTCTTTTTACGCTGTCCATGATCACCGGGAAAGACCGTTACCGGACCGTTGCGGAGCGTGTTCTCGCGCAGCACACGGGCATGCTTCACCGGATGCCCCTTGGTTTCGGCAGAATGTTGTGCGCCGCTCTATTCAGTCTGTCACCCGTTCTGGAGATGGTACTTCTGGGCGTGCCGGGAGAACCCGGATTTGAGGCCCTTCTGCAGACCCTCCAGAAACCGTTTCTGCCACATTCCGTGATCGTAAGATCGGGGCCGGGTGAAAGCGGGGCGTCTGATCTGACACCGCTGATGGAGAACAGGGCGATGGTTGACGGCAGAGCCACGGCGTTCGTCTGCACTGGTCGCGAGTGCTCGCTTCCCGTGACGGATCCCGAGTCACTCGAGAAACTTCTGAGAAGCGGCTGAATCCTGCGTTTCCCATGAGATTATCAGAGGTTCCGGATTGCCTTCGCCAACGATCCTTCCGCTTGACAACACCGCATGTATACATATGTTTACGTGTGTTCGCCGAAAGGCACTTCAAAAGAGGGAGAAAAAAATGGAGAATGACTGCATGAAGCACGGAGCATTCGGCTGGTTCGAACTGATGACCTCCGACACCGAGGGCGCCAAAAGGTTTTATGCCGACCTGTTCGGCTGGGAGTACGAAGACATGCCCATGGGGCCAGGCAGCACCTACACCGTGGTGAAGGCAGGGGGGAAAGCGGTGGCCGGCATGATGGCCCAACCCGATGAGTGCAAGGGCATGCCCCCTTCATGGGACATCTACATTACCGTCGACGATGTGGACGCCACCGCCGCAAAGGTTGAATCGTCTGGCGGCAAAGTGCTGCGCCCTCCCTGCGACATCCCGGAAGTGGGGCGTTTCGCCGTTCTAGAGGACCCTCAGGGTGCCGTCATCATGGCCATGACCTACCTTCAGAGGCAGACATAACCCCTGCGCATCAGCCGGCTGCCCGCAGGGCAGCCCTGCGGGCAGCCGGCACCACCCTGGCTAAAGCTTTATCAACAGCAGGGAAGAACGCCTTCCGCTCTCATCGCTCACAGTGACAATGTAAAGGCCTGCCGGGCGGTTCGATCCGTCAAAGACCAGCCGTCCTTCGGTATCAGCGCTCTCTACGGTTCGGCCCGAGGCATCGAAAACCGTCAAGCGGCCGGGCTCTGATTCGATTGTCACCACCGATGAAAACGGGTTCGGGTACGCTGCGGGAGGAGCCGGAACCGGTGCCGCATGTTCGCCCTCTGTCCCCTGCAGGGCGTACTGCGGATAGTGGGGCGGGCTTTGAACTGCAAGCCGCTGGTCGTAGTCGAGAACCAGCCAGTATCCACTCGAATGTGTGCAGGTATAGCCCTCGGTCACCATCTGTATCCCGCCGTGCATCGTGAAATCAACCCGTGGATTTGGATACCAGAAGGTTTCAGCTTTGAATTCGCCGTCGAGCACTAGAATTGACGCGCTGAAAGTGAGGTCGTACTGGGTTTCCACATTGTAGGGCGGGCTCCAGTAAGCGCTCAACGTACTTGCTATTGAGCAGTCACCGTGTACCGACACGATTCCCAGCATACCGGGCTGATCGGGGTTGTAAAGGAGAGGGCCCGATGGCAATACATGCCCCAGAGTCCCGATGGTGAGCGAACCGGAAAACCCGGGTGAGTCGGGATGACCCTTCAGATAGAACCTGTGGTCGGGATTGGATTCGATCCAGACTACCGGCTCTTCCAGACCGGATAGGCTGTAGTGAACGGGATCCGAGCCGGCCGAGGACTTCACGGAAAGAAGGCCGTCCTGCAGAAGCACGCGTGAGTTCGTTGGAACCTGGCTTTCGGAGAGGAAAAGCCCGAAGTTGATCGCCGTGGACCTGAGAGCCTGCCAGTCAACCTGATCGGGTCCGAACGGCAGCGGATCTGCCCCCAGAGTGAACCAGGGCGGACCCTGGACCATGAACTCGTAGGGTTCTATCCAGAGGTCGCCGCACTGAGGCTCAAAAGCGGGCAACTGGCCGGGACCGCAGAGGTAATGGTCGGAAGAGAGGGTCAGGGATTGGAACCAGGGGTCGTTGTCACGGCCGGGCGTCATGCTGTACAACCAGATCGGGCCGTTGGCCCTGAAAGGGCCGTTAAACACCGTGTTGTCACCGTAGTACCCGGCAATGATCGGTTCGTGCGAAAACGAGCAGTAGTAGGAGAAGGAACCTTCCTGGGCATGTGGGGAACCCAGAACCAGAATTGCTGGTATCAGAACGTATGACCGCATGTCGTCGCCTTTCATAACGAACAATCAAAACGAAGCATAATAAAAGATGAATCAGATGCAACAGGATGGGGGAGATCATTCGGGTTTGATTCCTTCGGCCCCGCTGGTATCTTTCAAGTGTAGGGTTTTGGGTGTGGAACCGGGCTTTGTTTCGCGCGATAAGGTGAATGACCACTGGTTCCTCATTATTGTTTTTCCATCCTCTGGAGGTCTTTTTTGAGACTGCAGCTCTTCCTGATGGCGGTGATCGTTTTCTTGGCGGGGTGCAGGGTTGTTTCCGATGAGGACGGCCAGGTCTCCGAAAATGCCGCTCCGGGCAGGTCGAGCCCCTTTCAATCTGTTGATTCCCTCATCCAGACGGGACGCCAGGATGCCGCTGTCAGGCAGCTCAGGTCCCTCTGGTCGGGTCTGGGCTCCCCCGAGCCCCTTAGGGGGGATTTCCTCTGGAGGTTCGTCGGGTGCTACAACGGCCGTGGTCAGTCCGACCGGTGTGTAACCGTCCTCGACAGCCTCTCGGGAAGCGGGTGGGGCGACCTGTCGGGCTGGAAGGTTTCCGTACTGGAACTGAACCGCAGGAAAGATGAAGCCCTGCCCCTGGCGGCGGATGACTATCTGCTCGAGGCATGGGTTCGCCGCGACAACCCCGAATCGCTTCCCCAAAGGGTCGTACCCGCTCCCGACGGACCCGCTGAGAGAACCGTGCGTGTACTCCTGACCGACCCCGGAAGCCTTACCCAGGCACAGATCACTGTGGCGGCCCAGGATGCTCAGTTGTTTCCCG
>JAWOHL010000022.1:0-28129 GCA_046485185.1 Candidatus Fermentibacteraceae bacterium | reverse complement strand
AGGCAACGGGTGATCCGGGAGGGCTTTACCAGGTCGAGGAAGCGGTTGCCTACGCACCTGTGATAAACCTGTACGGGCCCGAGTTCACCGGGAACGTCTCGGTGGCCGCTCTGGGAACGATATTCGACATGTACCCCGAACCGGACGTGTCCGGCGGTCCCATGATGCTGGGAGGGCTGGGTTCGTTCATCAGATGGGAGGGCATCGAGGCTCGGCAGGGCGGGGACGGTGAAGTCTTCCCTCCGGTTCCCGGACTGATGGCGGCGCCCTTCTGGAGGCCTGCGGATGCCCTCACGCTGACCAGGGCCGACGGCTTTCGCGACGGGTTCCTCTACTACGAGGTTGACCTTGCCGGCACGGAGTTCCCCCTTCCGCTTGCCGGTTCCGCACCACGGGGCATTCCCCTGACCACCGAGGTCCTTCTGTTTCACCGGAGCGTTGTCGGAATTGCCGGTTACGAACTCCTGCCGCAGGGCGACCTTTCAATTGCGGGTGGAACGCCGCCCTTTCTCTACTCGAGCAGTGAAGTCAGGGCAGTTCTTGGAAGATGGGCCGGAGACACCCTCTCGGAGAGCGAGCTTTTCGCCCTGTGGGCCACATGGGAGCCTTACGTGCTGTCGGGCGACTGGGATGGGTCGAGCCTTGCGGTTTTCAGCCTGCCGGATCAGGTTGTCGAGCTTGTGAGCACGGTGAACGTTGCCTCAGATCAGGGCCACCCCGTGACAGTCAGCAGGTTCTTCCTGGGATTGATGGCCATTCCCTGAACGGTGTCAGGCAAAGAAAGCCCGGCAATTGGAGAGAACAGCTCCCTGTGCCATGACTACGGTTCCACCGGCAATCACCTCAGTGCTCTCTTCGAAGGGGCCAACGGCGGTCAGGGCGATAGTCGCCCGGTGACGGCAACCGCCCGGAGTCGATGTGAAGCTGCTCATCTGCAGGCTTCCTATGAACCTGTCCCTCTCAGGTGGAACGATGCTGCCTGTGCCGGCCCGCTCCCGGGTGACCACCGATCCACCGGCGGTGCACGAGTAGTCAACCACCAGCCCGTACTCGTCCTCTCCCCCCTGGAAGGCCACATCGAACCGCACGAACAACCTGTACTTCCGGCCCGGTCCGGCCATAAACCCCAGTCGCCAGTCGGAATCGGGTTTCACATCCACGAAGGCCACGGGCCTGCCCGGCAGGCGCGATCTGACAAGCAGGTATGTAAAAAGCAGCATCGCGACCAGGCTGAGTAGAACGATTGTTTCAGGATCGGTGCATAAAAGCATCGCGTACCACCTTCCCCGTTCCCTGCTCTGCAAGAAGTTTTCGGGCGGCTTCCCGGTAGATCCTGAAACGCATACCGCCCAAGTGCTTGCCACCATACCACCTGCCGACGATGACAACGCAGTCCACGGCATTCATGCCGTTCATCACTTCAAGGATGCACCTTCCCGCACCGGGCTCACCACCGTCGTTCTTGAACTCGGAGCCATCCGCCAGGCGGCAGGCCCAGCTCAGCTGGCTTGCCTTCTCCATGCGAAAGCGCTTTGCCGCAGCCTGAACCGTTGCCGTAACGGCGTCTTTCCCGGAAAGGGGAACACCGCACGCCAGGAAGCGGCTCTGCTTCTCCAGGATGGGCTTGCCGCAAACAGCTGTCTCAAGTGTAATCAAAGGTTCAGCAGCCATTCTGCCTCCAGTGCGCAGAAAGAATGACAGCTTTCATAACAGCTTCCATAGTTCCCTACACCAGCATGATGAGCGTGAGCGCAAGCACCGGAAGGTAAAGGACAATGGCGACACCCGGCGGCACAAGAAGGATGCGCAGAGGGCGAGTCCGGAGAAGAAGGAGCGTTCCGTTGGACAGCAAAGCCCCGGACAAACCCGCAATAGAAAGGATCCTGAAGGCGGCGAACAACCCGGGAACCGGCCGGGCGCCGGGTTCGTTCACCACCCTCCAGTTCAGAAGGTACGCGCTCACGGACAAAAGCACTGCAAAGAGCGAGAGTCCGGATACTGCAAGAAGTGTATCTGCGCGTCTCACAGCTCCTGCTTCACTGGGACCCCAGTATGGAGTCGACGGTTTCAATGTGGGCGTTGGCTGCCGCCGCGGCATCCCGGGCATCGTGGATCACTTCGGTGGGCACCGGAGGGGTGGCGATGTCGTTAACGGCTCCAACGGCCCCGAGCACACCCGATCCCTGATCGGCTTTCTGCCCGTCGGGTTTGCCGGTCCCGCCGCATGTCGCCTGCAGCAGCGTGGCAAGCACTGCGACAACGAGGTTGGCCGGGATCGCCCTTTTCATCGGAAAACTGCCTTGATGGCTCCAAAAGTCGTTGTTTCCAGCCACTGTGCACTCAGGACGACCTGAAAGTCGTCGGCGAATATGGAGGGGATCTCACCCTCGTAGATCATCGCGAAGCCCGAGAGACCTGAACCCAGCCGGTACACCTGGTCGAGCACCTGTGCCGTCTGCTGGCCATTTATGTGAAGGGTGAGCACGACCGGATCAGTGTTTTCAACAGTGAGCCCCACGTTGACCCAGGTCCCCGGTGTCAGAGTGGGACCGAAATTGCTGTAAAGAAGTTCGTAGTCTCCCGTCGTGCTCACATAGCCGATGTAGGCGTAGGTGAAGGGCTGAAGGAAGACGATCACGCCACCCACGTAGGCTTCCCCCGTGATTATCTGCATCCTGGCCAGAACATTCACGAGGCTTCCGGTGCCGTCGGGGCTGAAGTCCATGGAAACCGACCCGTCCCCCCAGAAACCCGCCGCTGAGCAAAGATACCCCAGGTAGGTCGAGTCGGGGAAGAAAGCCTCGATTACCTGGTTTTCGCCCTGGGATGTCACCAGGGCGTAGCCTCCGTTCTCCTCCCTGATCCAGTTGCCCGATGATTCGGGGTCCTGCCCCGGCTGGTACGACTGGAAGTCATCGAAAAAGTCCCCACGCACGAGCCCTGAAAGAGCTATCAGCAGCAACACTGTGTTTTTCATACCCCCCCGTTTCTCCGATGCGGCGCATGTCCATCGTAATATAGAAGGAAGTCGGTACGCATGCGTTGACTGATGGACTGGTTCTGGATAAACGAATGGTTTACGCTTTCAATATTGGACCGGGAACAATCTGGACATGGCGCATGTAAAATCAGATGATTGCCTGAGAGCGGAAGGTTGCGCCGATGCTACGGTAAATTACCGGAGGCAACGGTGAAGCATGGTTCCCGGGAACAGCATTGAGGAGGGGATGATGAGAAGCGTCACTATGGCAGTGGTGTTGACGGTTCTGATCGCTGCTGTGGCCTCTGCCGATACCATTGTTCAGGTACCCGATGCAGACACCTGGATATGGCCCGGCCAGGGACCGTTCGGATCGAGCCAGCAGCTCAGGACCAACAACATCAGTTCTTTCGACCAGCGGATCGTTATCAGCTTCGACCTGTCTTCATTACCCCAGGAAGCCCTTGTGAGCACTGCGTACCTGAACATCTACAGGTACGACGGCACCACCGGGAGCGCTTTGGATTGCGAGATATACCGCGTGACGGAACCCTGGAACGAAACCACCCTGGTGAACAGCATCGCCTATGAAAGCGCCGGCTCATACGACCAGATCATCGTGACTGAAAACGGATGGTACGAATTCGATGTGAAGAACCTCGTTCAGGAATGGGTTCAGGGAACCTACCCGAACTACGGCGCAGTCTTCTTCGGAACAGGCGGCGCAGGGTTGTACCAGAATTTCTATTCCCGCGAAGCGGCCTCACAATACCCCTACCTTGTTGTCGAGTATGAACTCACGGGCTCGTTCGAGCAAAGCACGTTCGGAGCGATAAAGGCATTGTACAGGTAGTGACCTGAACCGAATCCCGCGGCTCCGGGGGGCAGGCTTCATCGTAAACGGATTTGCCCTGCTGTTTTTCCTTTCAGCTCTCGTTGACTGACCGGGCTCGAGCGGATTAGTGTTGTCCGCAAAGAGGTGGCACGCGTGTGGAACTGCGATGTTCCAAGGGCTTGAGCATGTTCTTTTTTGAAGGGAGCCCCGGCATGAGGTACAGAAAGCTTGGCGGATCGGGCGAAAGCGTTTCAACCCTGGCCTTCGGGGCCATGAGGCTGCCCCATGAACCGGGTGACCCTGAGAGCATAATCCACGAGGAAGCCCAGGATCTCGTGTACCGTGCTCTGGCGCTGGGAGTGAACCTGTTGGACACCGCATGGAACTACCACAGGGAGAAGAGCGAGAGTTTTCTGGGCGACATCCTGTCTCCCGGTGAGAGGAAGAAGATACTTCTCTCGACCAAGCTGCCGTGCTGGATGGTGGAAACTCCCGATGACGCCAGAAACTTCCTTGACAAACAGATGGAGAGACTGAGAACGGACTGGCTCGACATCTACCTCCTGCACGGGCTCAACCGGAGAACCTGGAAAAAGATGCAGGCAGCGGGGATACCCGAATGGGGCGCCAGAATGAAGGAAGAGGGCCGAATCCGCTTCTTTGGTTTCAGTTTCCACGACAGCTACGAGACATACACCGATGTTCTCTCACACATGAATTGGGACCTTTGTCTTCTGATGCTGAATTATGTCGACACGGAGTACCAGGCGGGTCTGAGGGGCGTTCTGGATGCTGCGGATAAAGGCATGGGGGTGATGATAATGGAGCCTCTTCGGGGCGGTTTTCTGGCGGGCAACCTTCCCAAAGAGGTTTCGGATTGCTTCCCGGGTACACGGCATTCACCTGCAGCTCTGGGGCTTCGCTGGGTCTGGAACCTTCCCGGCGTGTCAACGGTGCTAAGCGGCATGACAACGATGAGCCAGCTGGAAGAGAACGCCGAGCTCGCGGACTCATCGCCGGCGGGCTGCCTGAGTCCCGGTGAACTCGAAGCATATGAAATGGCTCGGGAAGCATTCCTGGCAAGGGCTGAGATCCCCTGCACGCAGTGTGAATACTGTATGCCCTGCCCCCAGGGAGTTGCAATCCCCTGGTGCTTCAACTACTACAATTACTTCACAATGCACGCAGACCTCGAGCAGGCGAAAACCCTCTACGGTTTCATAAGCGAAAGGTCCGGCGCCCACAGATGCAACAGGTGCGGCGCATGCCTCGAAAGGTGCCCGAGGGGCCTTTCGATCCCCGATCTTCTCGAAAAGGTCCAATCCACGCTGGGATGACCCTGTAACAGCATGCGGCCCCGGTTGTTCCCGGGGCCGCATCGGTACTCGCTTGAAGTTATTGCGTGTAAAGGTTGGTTACAAGAAGTTCGGCGAGCCTAACGCTGGTTTCGGTTTTGTCCAGACCCGGGAAAACCGCGGGTTCCCAGCTGATATGGAAGCAGACGTTGCCACGGAGACCGACGAACCTCACCTGCATGCGGTCGGCCGAGGGAACGTCACCGATGGAAGCGGCATCCCAGAGGGCTCCGGGGACATCAACGGGGTTGGTGAGGAAGCTGACGGCGGTGTCGTAACCGCTGCGGCCGCCCGCCACGTCAACCTCGAAACGAACCTTGCTGTAGGGAACACTGCCTATGTTGTAACTGCCCACAGGCTTGCCTGATGCGGCGTTACTTGCGGCCTCGGGGAATGAACCGAAGCCTGCGGTACCCATGATGGCTTCGACCTCGGCGGGAGCGATGGCATCGTTCATGGCCCATCCATCGGGAAGAACTATCGTATCACCGAGCTGACCGGACTGGGTTTCGGTTCCGGTTTCGACTTCAACTTCGGTTTCGACGGCGGCATCCGGCGCGGGCTGTTCACCGCATCCCGCAAAAGCGAAAAACATTACTGCCGCAAGAAGAAGGATCATTTCTTTCATTGTCTCACCTTTCCTGACATCTCCTGTTTTGTATGAATACCGGACGGTGGGGTCAGTCTTCCACCCGGCAAACGTGAACATAGTGGTTTTCATGAGGTTTGGCAGGGTGCGTGGCCGGGTGGACCGGGCATCCCCAACTTGCCTGCCAGCTCTTTAAGTTTGAGGTCAAGTTCCTCCCCGACATTGTTGCCTTGGCAGGCCGACATCGCCCGAAGGTACAGCTCAGCCGCCCTCTTATGATTCCCCCCCGCGACTTCGATCCCAACGAGCATACACAGGGCCTTGGCTTCCCCGATCCCGTCTTTCGCAGCTATGCTCACCTCCAGAGCCCTCTTGAGCACCTGGTCAGCCCTGTCGGTCCTACCGGTCAGTATCAGAAGCTCGGCGAGGCTGTGAAGGGTTTCTCCCTCGTCAAGGGTCTGCCCCGTCTCCTCCTGAATGGCAAGGGACTGCCTGAAAAGAGATTCGGCGTCCCGGTACCTTCCATCCCTTGTGGCGAGCCTGCCGAGTTTTGCCAGGGTCTGGAGTTCGAGCAGCCTGTTCCCTGTCTTCCTGTAGATGACAAGGGCCGAGTCGTAGTGTTTCCCGGCATCGGTCAGCCTGTCTTCGAGCAAGGCGAGGATGCCAAGGTTTGCATGGGCGTTCGCCTCGCTCTGCAGATTTCCGGTTTCCCCGGTGAGTTTCAGTGCTTTCCGGTAGAACTCTCTGGCCTTGTCCAAATCTCCCAGGCACCGATGGATGACGCCGATGTTCAGCAGTGTGTTCCCCTCGTACCAGCGGTTTCGGGTTTCCCTGCTCAGCTCGTTGGCGGTTTGAAAACAGTCCAGGGCTTCGGGAAGCATCTCCATGTTCCAGTTGGCTATCCCAAGCGAATTGATGGCCATGCATTCAGCATTCCTGTCTCCGCACTCCCTGAAGAGGCGCAGTGCCTCGCGGGCAAGATCGATGCTTTCAAGGGGCCTGCCCTGCTTTATGCAGAGGGCTGCCATGTCAGCGAGCATTCCGCCGTGGGCCTCACTGCCACAAAGTGCGGCCGATTCGAGGATGGCCGGGGCAAGGGTTTCCCTTGCCTGCTCCAGCATCCCGGTATGGATCTGCATCCTGCCAAGGCGTCCCCTCACCATCACCATCCAGTCCCGCCTTTCGGCATTCTCAGCAATGCTTTCCAGTTCATGCAGCAACTGCGCCTGTTCGTCCCTGAGACCCAGAAGACCGAGAAACTTCTCGCGGGCCATCATGACCTCGAACAGCGAGTTGTCACGGTAACTGCTTCCGGGCTGGCCTTTGATCCACCGGAGAAGCCGATCCGTAACCCCGAGCCCCTCCTCATTCAAAAAATGCAGCTCGCAGTGCGCAAGGGCGCGCAGCCCCCATTCGATCGCCTTGCCCGAGTCACCCGCAAGGTCCCAGTGGTCGGCGATCACAACGGCCATGTCGCTCCTGCCGCCGGCACAATCCTGTTCAAGAGCCTGGGCGGCGAACCTGTGAAGTATCGTCCTGTTCCTGTAGAGCAACATGTCGTAAGCCGCATCGCGCATGAGAAGATGAGTGAAACGCCGGCCGGGTTCACCACAAAAGTCCATGGGCTTCAGGAACCCCCGTCCGTGGAGCCAGTCGAGGCATTCGATGGGAGGGATCCCGTTCCCCACGAACCCGTTGACCCTTGCGAACAGGTCGTCGGTGAACTCGGATCCCAGAACCGACGCGAGAAGCAGGCCGGATTTCAGCCCGCCGGAAAGCCTGTCTATCCTCGACCTGATTATGCCGCCGAGGGACGCGGGCGCTGGAGAGGCAAAGTGATCCGGCCGGTGTTCCCACCCTGACCCTGATTCAACGAGACGCCCTGATTCGATCAGGTCAAGAACCATCTCCTCGATAAAGAACGGATTGCCTCCGGACCTTTCCAGAACGGCATCCTCAACCCCCTGGCCGACCTCGCCCCCAAGCATGTGGCCGATGATCAGCCTGCCTTCCGACTTCTCCAGCTCGTGAAGACTTATGACCTGATTCGCCGGGGCAGGGGATGTTTCCCCATCTCCGTCGGTGCGGTACGAAAGGAGGATCAGCACCCTGCGCACGGGACGCAGACCCTCGAGAACAAAGTCGAGAACCTCACTGGAAGCTGCATCGGCCCATTGTATGTCTTCGAGCAGAAGAAGCACATCACTGGAAGCCGATACCGCCTCGATGATCTTCCTGAGCGAGATCATCATCTCCCTGCGACGTGAGTCCTGGCTCATTTCGGACAGGGACTCGCTTCCATGGTCGAGTGAAAGAAGGCTCCGCAGAAATGGAAGAGTTCCGGCAAGGTCTTCGCCACGGACTGCTTTGGTGCCGAAGACGAGTCTCTCAAGAAGGGCCTCGGGAGACCTGACCCTTGAATCCCTAAGGAAATCCCCGGCTATGGCGTCGGACAGCATCGTAGACCAGAGCCCAAGGGGCGGCTGGGAGAAGGAGAGGTTCCTTCCGGACAGGACCACCGGTGCATCTGAAGAACGCGCAAGCTCACCGGCAAACTCGTGCAACAGCCTGGACTTCCCGATGCCGGCCTCACCCATGATGGAAACGACCGCCAGCGAGCCTGATCCCAAACCCTGCCATGTGGCCCGAAGCAGAGACATCTCCCTTTCCCGTCCCAGATGGGGCGTGCCCGAAATCCTCGCTGCCCTCTGCCACCTCTGAACGAGAACTTCGCCCGGGCCTATCGGCTGGAAGGCGTGAACAGGGGCAGATCGGCCCCTGATGACGATCTCGCCAAGGTCGGACCACCGGTGGAAGTCGCCGCACATGTTCCTTGCCCTCTCGGAAACCGCCGTACACCCAAGGGGAGCCATGTCCGCAAGGCGGGAGGCAACGTTCACCACGTCTCCGGTTGCAGTCAGGTGACCGCAGGCATCAGGCGCGACGATAACCTGCCCGTAGCTCACACCGGCCCTGGCTTCAACTTCGATGCCTTCCCCGGAAAGCATTTCGTTGACCTGGTCGAGGGTGCGGAGCATTCGGAGGGAACTGTCCACGGCCCTTACCGAATCGTTGTCACCGGCCTGCTCGGCACCGAAAAGGGCCATGATCCGGTCCCCCTCCAGTTTGTCCACGTAGCCGCCTCCTGATGACACTATTCCCGAAAAGGACTGCATGATGCCGTTCACGAGATGATGGACCAGCTCGAAATCCAATCTCTCCGCAAGGGCTGTGAAACCGCTGATGTCAAGGAACAGGACCGCGACATCCCTTCTTTCCCCGGGATGAAGCCTTGGTCCTGTGGTCGCGATGACCGGCGAATTCCCTGCTATCCTGCCCAGGTCATCAGTGAGATTGTCAAGCAGCGATTGCCGCATGTGTCCCCCAAATGTTTGCGCGTTCGCGCGACAATACCCGCCGGAGCCCGGGCATGCAATGCTCGCGTTCCTTCGCCGGAACTCCACCTGAAGGTTATGTTCACCCGAGTGAAGGGAGAACGCATGAATGATTCGGATCCAACCGATCCCCTCCTCGGGGGCAGGGTGCAGGTCTACACGGGAAACGGAAAGGGCAAGACGACCGCCGCACTGGGGCTTGCGTTGCGCTTCGCCTGTTCGGGCCGCAAGGTTTACATCGGCCAGTTCATGAAGGGAAGTGACTACTCCGAGCTGTGTCTTCCCGCGCACTTCCCCGGGCTCATCACGATGGAGCAGTACGGGACGCCCCGCCTCCTCTGCCAGGGTGAGGCGCCTTCCGCAGATGACCTGGCCGGTGCCAAGAACGGTCTTCGCCTTCTTAGCGATGCGGTTTCGAGCGGATCGTACGGGCTCGTTATCGCCGACGAACTGAATGTGACGGTTCACCTGGGACTGCTTTCGGTTCAGGAAGCCCTCGGTGTGATCAAAGACAGGGCACATGGTGTGGAACTGGTTCTCACGGGCAGGTACGCCCCGAAGGAGATCATCGACGCTGCGGACCTCGTCACGGAGATGACCGAGGTCAGGCACTACTACACCACCGAAAAACTGAAGGCCCGGAAGGGCATCGAATACTAGGAGACAGGGGGAGACAGGCATGATGACAATGCTTCTTGTCCTGGCAGTGTACCTCACTCCGGTTCTGGTGGTGGAAGATGTTGTTTCAGTGGTTCCCCTCGACAGGGCGACAGTGCTTCTGATCGACGGCGAAGGCGCCGGATACACGTTGAACCTCGACACGGGGCTCACAATCCCATGGTCGCCCTCGTGGTCACCCGGGGAGGACGGGTGGGAAGATGACGGGTACATCTTCGCCACTGAACTGAGCCCTGACGGCAACCACCTGCTGATCCTGCAGGGGGTCTACGCTCCCGACCGGTACGGGTTCCCCGAGGGATACGATGTAATGAGGAGTGCCATTCTTGTCATCCTGAGCAGACCCGACGGTTCCGGGGCCACCCCGGTTGCGGTGAGCGTGGCTGCGGGGAGCGGGCCCGATTACGCGTTCACCACCGACTCCCGATTCATCGTGGGCGGGCCGATGTTCAACTGCGAACCCACTCCCGATGCTTATTCGGCACTTCTTCGAAGCGATTCGGGAAGCTTCACCATGGAGCCGGTGAACAGGATAACGGTCTCAACCGGAGAACGAAGCTTCATTGCCGACCTGGACATCTCCGACGGCTTCTGGAAATGCCCGTACAGTGACTGGATGAGGCTTGAGAACAACTGGTACGCCGAGCACACCTTCAGCAACCTCGTAACGGGAGGCGTTGCGGGTTTCTTCCGGGTGCCCGGGGGAGAGGCGTGGGTTCACGGCTGGGTTCTGGAGGACGCTCTTCTGATAACCACACGGACGGGACAGGGAATTCTTCACGTTGACGGTTCGTTCATCCCCTGCCCATCAGGCACCTGGGACGTTCTGTCATGGCTTCCGGACGGAAGGTTCATATATGACAGGAACGAAAGCGGAAGACTTGTGCTTGGAGAGGTTGACTGGGAAACGTTCAGCGCCGAACCCGGCGGAGTGCCGGTGCGCATTCCCGAGGAGATAAGGCATGTAACTGCAAAGCCCATGCCGGCAATACCCTGTACGGGCATCCTTTTTCACGACAGATGGGGCAGCGGCAACCTGTGGTTCCTTAGGACGGCCGACTGAGTCTGCTCTCCCCGCCCCCTCAGGCTTGACCGCTGGAGGGAGTGAAGCCCCTGCGCTCCTTGCGACAGCTCTTGATCACGTCTTTCATCATCCCCCTCCCTCGAACTGTCAGGCGCAACTACGGTAAGGTACTCGAACAAGGACCCGCTACGTACACTTCCAGGCCCCGGCTCACTCCGTTATCAGCGTGACGACCGGCATGTTCTCGGAGACCGAACCCCGTTCGGCCGTGAGATTCCCGCTTGAAAGGTACCTTCTGCCCGGCGCTGTCCATCCAAACACGTAAAGGTAGCCCGACACGGACTGAAACCTCAGCTCCAGAAGGATATCACCCTCCTCGTACTCCCAGGGCGTGTCGAAGGTGAAGGTCACCATTCCGTCATCGTCAGCGGTGACTGTAAGCCTTTCGCTGCTGATGACCAGGGTCGGGGATACCCGGTTCGCATGGAATTCAGGACCCAGTTCATCGCCTCCAGCCAGACCGATGAATACGGCCGCATCGGTTACAGTGGCACTTCGGGAACCCGAGGGGCTTCTGTGGAACGCAAACCCGGTTATGGTCGCAGGACCGGAGATCTCTTCAGACGGCACCACCAACTGGCAGTGTATCGTCGACGAGCCTCAACCCCCGCAGAGCGGCTCGGCCAGGGGAAAGTCCTTCTCGCCAGCAGTGAAGGTCCCTGCCAGGATGGCCATGCCTATGAGATGGTGCATCGTTCCTCCTGAATGGATCTGTTGTTTTCATCGGCTTCACAGGGTATACACCTGCAAACGGACGTCCGTTCCATCACCCCCTGCCGGCGGGTTCCGTGACGGGAACGGAGAGACACGGAGCCTCCTGCTCAACCAGGACCATTGTCCTCCATGGACCCTTCCTGTAACGGAGGAAGTAACCGATGGCCAGCAGGGCCACGTAAAGAGTGGTGAAAAGCCAAAGGCTTTCAACCGTCATCCCGGGGCTTTGGTAGAGAAGGAATATCCCCGGTATCCAGAACAGCCACCCCAGGCACGATGAGAGGATCATCACGAACTTCGTGTCGCCAGCCCCCCTCAGGGCGCCCCCGAGCATCAGACTCACCGCGTCGAAGCCTCCCCACAGGCAAAGGATGGCCAGGAGTGTCGTTCCCGTTGCCTTCAGCTGTTCGAAGGGCACTTCCGTCTCTGGGCTCCTGAAAAGGGTCATGTACATGCCGGGCAGGAGCAGGAATGTGGCCGCGATGAGAGAGAAGTACAGCAGCGCCACCAGCAGTGTGCGTCTCGCCACCCTTCCGGCCATTACGGGGTTCCTTCCGCCCTGGTAGCGGCCCACCAGGATCGTCGTTGTTATGCCGAACCCCAGCAGGGGGTGAAAGGCCAGGTTGTTGACGCCGAAGGCAATATTGCTTGCCGTGAACTCCACAGGAGAGAGCCTTCCGGTAAGGAAGACGAACACGGAGAAGCTTGCAACATCCATGAAGACACTGACAGCCGACGGAAGCCCGTACCTCAGGGTTTTCCTGACCTGGGCGCTGTTAAGCCGGAAGTTGGGCCTTATCG
The DNA here is from genome assembly GCA_046485185.1 of Candidatus Fermentibacteraceae bacterium. Classification (GTDB taxonomy): domain Bacteria; phylum Fermentibacterota; class Fermentibacteria; order Fermentibacterales; family JCC-6; genus UBA6080. The sequence goes on along the minus strand of JAWOHL010000022.1, from coordinate 15,698 downwards.
GGAACTCACGGGAGACCCTTCCTCTCAACGACAGTGTGATGAGAATCATACCGGGGACGAAAGAGCTTATCGCAGTGGCGAGCCCGGCTCCCCCGATGCCCATCTCGGGGAAGCCGAACTTGCCGAAGATGAGGATCCAGTCCAGCAGGATGTTGAGGGCAGCACCGGCCATTCCCGCAGCCATGGTGAAGGTGGTCCTTCCAAGGCCGCTCCAGAGAGAAGCCGCTCCGGCGTTGAGCGTTGCCCCCACGCCTGCCACCATCATCCAGCGGAAGTATGTGACCTCAAGGGCCAGGACATGGGGATCGTGGCCGCCAAGGTTCAGGATCAGCCGGCCGGGAATGGAGAGAGCCAGAAGCAGAGGCGCCGAAAAAAGGGCGATGAACACGCCCTGGGCGTAGGACACGGCCACACCCCCTGGGTTGCCTGCCCCGTGGTTCTGACTTACGAAGGTCGAGGCGTAGCCAGCTGCACCCTGGAAAAGGCAGATCAGCGTGAAAGCCAGGATCCCGGCGGGAAGCGCCGCCTGAAGCTCCCACACGCTGTGTCTGGCCAGGAACATCCTGTCGCAGAACATCATCACGGTCTGGGCAGCCATTCCGGCGATGACCGGAAACGCTACACCGAGGATCTCCCCGTAGCTCCCCGGCCTGTGGCTCATGGCGCAGGTATCCTGAAAACGCTTCCCGCGCTGTCGTCCGTCACCAGCATGTCGCCGCAGGGCAGGAAGATGATGTCTTCGATGGAACCGAAACCGGTGGCCACCTCCGATGTCCCGCCGTCGGGCGAAACGGCAATGAGGGATCCGAGTTCCTCGCTGACCACAATCAGCGTTCTGTCGTCAGGGGTGAAACGAAGCCCCTCAGCCGATGGGATGCCGCCGGCATAAGGCAGCCAGAACCCGGTTCGGGGAGAGACCGCGATCACGCTCACAAGAAGCCCTGAAATGGGAATCTCGTTGCATGCGTACAGGTTGCCGTCGGGTCCCACAGTGAGCCCCGAGAGCATGAAACCCCGGGGCAGTGTCACAACGGAATCGGGTCCCTGTGATGTCCACCTGCAGATGCCCGTAGGCCCTCCCATCCTGGCCCATGTGTAGTACACGTCACCCTGAACGCTCACAGCGACACCCTCGGGGTTGGGAATCCTTCTTAAAAGCACACCTTCGACGGAAGACACCAGCCTGCCCCGGGGAACGTCCTCCACCGCCAGGATGCCCAGTTCAGGGTGCCATGCGATGCCCTCGGGGCTGTCAAGGTCTATCATCGCCGTGAAGACCGTGCCGTCGGGCGTGATCCCCGTGACCGTTCCCGCAGCTTCGTCGGAAACGAACACGGTTCCGTCGGAAGCCATGGCGAGGCCGTCCGGGCTCGACAGCCCTCCAAGGAATAGCTCGAACGCAAGAACGAACTCCATTACGAAAGGTATCAGTCGGAGAGCGCCAGAACGGGCTCGGCCACAGCTTCCATGGCCTTCGCCGTGGCGGACTTGCCGTAGTGGTAGACAAAGGGTCTGCCGTCGTCTCCCGACTCCACTATTGCCGGATCTATGGGTATCCTTCCGAGGAAGGGAACGGAAAATGCCCTTGCAGTGTCTTCGCCGCCCGTTCCCCGGAAGATCTGGGTAACCTCGCCGCACTTCGGGCAGGCGAAACCGCTCATGTTCTCCACCACTCCTATGATCGGCACCCCGAGCTTCATGCAGAAGTCAACCGACTTCCTCACGTCCGCGGCGGCGACCTTCTGGGGAGTGGTCACGATCACTGCCCCGTCTACCCTTTCCAGAAGCTGAATCACGGACAGGGGTTCGTCACCTGTTCCGGGTGGGCAGTCCACGACAAGGTAGTCGAGATCCCCCCACTCAACATGCTTCACGAACTGGTCTATGAGGTTCATTTTCATGGGACCCCGCCATATGAGTGCATCGTCGGTATTCTGTAACAGAAAGCCAACGCTCATGACCTTGAGGCCCGCGCTCTCCACCGGGATCAGCACCCCTTCCCGGGTCTCGACCCCCTCGAGTCCCAGTCCGAGCATCATGGGAACACTGGGTCCGTGAATGTCAACATCAAGAAGGCCAACGTTTTTACCCTGCATCGAAAGGGAGACCGCCAGGTTGACCGCTACGGTGCTTTTTCCCACACCGCCCTTGCCGGATAGAACAATAATCCTGTGGGCGACCGAGTCGGTTCCCAGACCAATGGCCTTTGTATCTGCCGTGTCGGTGCTCATGTGTCGTTCCTCGTTTTCCAGATGTGTGAAAGCCGGGTGTGCCGGCGGGAGAGACCGATGCCGGGAATATACGGGATCAGCACGGCAATCCGGGCAGAGCGTATGTTTGCCACATGCAGGCCAGACAGAGTGAACTCCGCCGGACATTCCGCATCTCGATCACCGAGGGCGTGTTTTCCCAGGTTTACGGCAGCCTGGCCGGACCCGGCTCGGCTTTCCTGACCAGGCTCCTGATATTCCTCGGGGCCGGTCCCCTGCACTTCAGCCTTCTGTCAGCCATTGGCCAGGTCTCGATGCTCTTCCAGCCCCTGGGCATCATCGCCGGACGCGGCAGCACTCTGAAAAAACAGAGGGTCATCGGCTGGGCGGCGGCGGGAAGGTCCCTCACACCGCTCCTCGGGCTGGCGCCCCTTCTTCTTCCCCGATCCCTGGCCCTGCCCGGGGTTCTTGCAGTTTTCTTCGTTATCACATCCATTCTCGCCGTCTCCACCAACATGTGGATGGGGTGGATCGCGTACATGGTGCCCAGAAAGATCAGAGGCCGGTTCTTCGCGAAGCGGAATGCCGTGCTGATGACCTTCGGGCTCATCGTCAGCTTTGCCTTCGGCATGTGGCTCGATGCCTACGCCACACCGCCCACTGGCGCCGGAGCGCTGGTCGCTGACCTGTTCGGCCTTTCCCCTGACGGGTTGCCCCGTGCCCTGCTTGCGACCTTTGTCACCGCGGGTGTTCTTGGCATCGCCGGACTGATGATATTGAGCAGACAGCCCGAACGTATGGAGCCGGCAAACTCTGAGACCCTGGGAAGCACTGTCCTTGAACCTCTGAAAGACCCCAACTTCAGAAGGCTCTGCTTCTTCGGGGCGTGGTGGATGATGGCGGTTGGTGTGGGAGCGCCCTTCTGGCAGCCCTTCATGATCCAGGTCCTTGGCATGGGCCTTGTGGAGATGCTCCTCTACGGGGCCGTGAGCACTGCGGGGGCCGTCCTGACACTGAGGTACTGGGGCAGGCTCATCGACCGCTGCGGGAACAAGACCGCGATGAAACTCGCGATCATCGCCGGAACGGTCATTCCCCTGGTCTGGCTGTTCGTCACAAGAGAAACCAGGTGGATGCTTGTTTTCGAAGCGGCGGCATCTGGCAGCATGTGGGGCTGCGTGGGGGTCGTCACCGCGAACCTGGTTCTGGCCGTAGCGCCCAAAGGAAGGGAACAGGCGTACAGCGGTCTTTACAGCGCGGTCTGCGGTCTTGCGATGATCTTTACAATGCTTGCTTCAGGGGTTTTCATGCCTGAACCGCTGCGCATCCTGGGGCTCTCGCTCCACCCGATGCAGGTTCTTTTTCTGGCATCGGCGGTTGCCAGGCTTTCCGCTGAGATCCCGCTCAAGTTCGTGGAAGAGCCTGATTCGGTGGGGGTATCAGTGGTTCTGAGAAGGCTTCTGTTCTGGAACAAGGTTCGATTTCCCATGCCCAGGGTTTTCTTCCGGTCCGGAAAGGACAGATGAAGAGGGAAGCAGTTGCCCTAGCCGCTTCTTGTCCCCGGGGAGGTCAATGAGCTTTCTGAGCTTTCCCATGGTTTTCGGGATGCCGTGGTAATGCCTGAACCGGTGTCCCGGGTTGCTCACACTGGTGCGGGGCTGACCGGGATCCACCTCCCATGGGTGCATGTAGAAAATGTAGAGTCCGGTTCTCTGGAGATGCCTCAGCACCAATCTTCTGAACAGCCCGTAAGGGAAGAGCCTGAAATACCCTCCGCCTGAAACAGGTATCCTGAGGCCCAGGCAGTTTTCCATGGGCATCGGAAACTCGATTATCCCCGAATGGTGAATGAACATCCCGCAAGGTGCTTTAGCCGATGTGAGCTTCCCGTACCTGTCGTGCATGGAAAAGGGATTCAGGCTCGAGTCATAGCGGTAACCCGCTTCGAAAAGCAACTCGAGAAGCCTGTCGGACACGGAGAAACAGGGCGCCCTGTAACCCCTTACCTGCGTACCGGTCAGATCCTCGAGCATCTTTTTGGATTTCGAGATGTCCTTTCTCAACTCCTGCTCGGAAAGCAGGTTGTTCATGATGTGCCCGTATCCGTGAGAGGCCACCTCGTGGCCGGCTTCGGAAATGGCCCGCACCAGGGCGGGTATTCTTTCGGCGATCCAGCCCAGCACAAAGAAAGTGGCGGGAACCGAAGCTTCGGCCAGAACATCCAGAATGCGCCCTGTGCTGGCCTCGACCCTGGATTCCCTGCTGTCCCACGAGACGGGGGGATGTGCGGCCCTGAGGTTTTCAGCCTGGAACCAGTCCTCCACATCGATCGTTATGCATACCGTACCCCGCATCAGAAAAGCTTCTTGCCCGTGGCGAGGAACTGCCCGACCGAAGCCCTGTCCGGAAAGGAGAAGTAGGTGGCCTCACTGACGTCACATTCCACGGGGTTTTCAAAATGCCGATTGAAATCGAGCAGAAAATCCACCATCATCCTGGCGCCCTCGCGTTTGGTCTTTGAAATGGCTCTGTCGAGGCTTCTGCAGTCTCTGATGGAAACCGAACGCTGAAGCAGGATGTCTCCCGAATCGAGTTTCTCTATCATCTTGTGTATGGTTATCCCGATGGTTTCACACCCGTCCCTCATCTGCCAGTACACCGGCATCATTCCCTGATACTTGGGCAGAAGACTGCTGTGGATGTTTATGCAGCCGTGCACAGGGGCCGACAGCAGCTTGTCCCTGAAGATACGGGACGCCGCGACCGAGATCACCACGTCCTGTTCCCCGGCGAATTTCAGGAACTCCTTCGAATGGATGTTCTCGACGTAGAGGAACCGGGCACCAATTCTTTCAGCAAACCTTCTCGTGGTCCGCCTGCCAAGGATGGATATGGCGTACTTCAAGAAAACCCTTGCCGTCCCTCTGGGCCCGTAGAAGCCATAGACCCTTCTAAAAAGGGCGAACATCGAATCCCTGCCCAGGGGCACCAGAGAAACAAGGGCGTTCACCGACACTCCGTTTTGTCTGAGTTCGTCAACGTGTTTCGTGAACTCCTCCCAGAACACGGAGATGTAGATCGGGTCCTCCTGGGTGATGAAAACCACTTTAAGCATTCGACGGTCCCTTTCCGTTGGCGCGACGGAGGAAGAATACCGAAGACTCAACGGTCACCGCAATACCCTGAGCAGTTGAACAGGAACAAAAAGACCATCGACCTTGTATACATTCAGCGTTGCCATTAGTTCCGCACTCTTCGAAGGGAGTATTCTTGAAAAGGTACCTGCCTTTGGCGGTGGTGACAGTTGCACTTTTATCTGCCGGATGTATTAGTTCCTCCCAGCTCGGAATCCCGTCCAACTTCGCAAAAAGCCCCGTATTCGAAACCAAAGCTGTCTGGCGCACTGCAGTTCTCCCGCCGACTGGATCGGTTCCGGGCCTCAGCCAGGGTCAGGTTATCTACGATTACGCCGGCATGGCTCTGCTGAGAACGGGTCGTTTTACAGTGGTGGACCGGTCCGCCGTTGACCAGATACTGCGGGAGCAGGAGTTCTCCTACTCCGGCGTCGTGGATCAGGCAACCGCGGTTCAACTGGGCCGTCTGCTCGGGTCCGAGGCCGTCATGATGGTCAGCATAACGTCGGTGTCCCACGACGAGTTCTGGTCGGACACACCTGAACAGCGGGACGCGGAGTTGCACGTCAAGATCATCTCCGTCGAAACATCTGAGATACTCTACACGGCAGTGGGGCAGGGTTCAGACTTCGACGGGGCCGACGGCGCCCTCAGGTCCGCCCTCGAGATGGCTCTGATGGGTATCGGCAACCAGGGGGGCATCCGATGAAAACACTTGCCATGATCGCATTTGCAGTAATTTTTTCATCCGCCTGCGGAACTTCGACATCCGTTTCCAGTTCGGGAAGAACAACAGCTGTCTCTCCTGGTTCATCGGGATCGGCGGCAGCACTCATCGAGGAAGTCCTCTTCTCCGGTCCCCCGCCGACATCGGCGGCGGCCCTTGAAGTGGTCGAGACCTTCCCCGCGGGAGAGGTTGACTGGTCGGGCAACTCTGTCAGAGCAACCGGCATTGGGGTTCTCGATCCACAAAACCCCAATACCGCCCAGGCGAGACTTATGGCGGAGAGGGCCGCCGTTGTGGTGGCCCAGCGTAATCTGCTGGAGATAGTGGAGGGTGTCAGGGTAGATTCGGAAACCAGGGTCGAGAACTTCATGACCGACTACGACGTTATCCACACACGTGTTCAGGGCGTGGTACGGAATGCCCGTCAGGTAGGACAGGCCAGGTACGACGCCGAGGCGGGAACCGTTGAAGTCGAGCTCCAGATGGACATCTACAGCCCAACAGGGCTCTCCGGCGCCCTAAGCACAGCTCTTGCCGATTCACGCGCTTTGCAGGAAACCCTTTCGCCCCAGGTGAGGGACTTTCTTTCGCAGTACTCCGGGTTGATCATCGATGGGGGCGAGACCGGGCTGACACCTTCAATGTTTCCCAGAATCTTCGATGAGAACGGAAGCCTTCTGCTGGACACCAGCCAGTACGCTTCATACCTCGGGTCGGGCGCGGACGCCGGACTGAGGTTCATCTCCGACCTTCAGGGCATCCTTGACCAGAGCGGCCTGTCCGGCTCACCACTTGTACTCAGCGCGATCGATGCCGTTGGTGAATACGGAAGCGACATCGTGCTTTCCGCCGCCGAGGCCGGCGGTGGGAACATTCTTAAGCAGGCCCTCCCATACCTTCTCAGCGCCGGGCGGTTCCTCATGAGGGTCATCCTGTGAAACGGTTCGGCGTAATCATTCTTCTGCTCTTCATGGCAGCGGGTTGCGGAACAAAGGTTTCCACAGCCGGAACGCCACCGCCCGATCCCGGAACGCCTCCCGGGCCGGGTGAGACCGAGGTACTCTGCGAAGGCGTCTCCGCCATTACAGGCAGGCTTGATACAGCCCGCGACCAGGCCATTTCCGACGCACTGAGGAAGGCCGTGGAACAGGGAGTGGGTGCTTACATCGACGGAGAGACCCAGGTCGAGAACTTCCAGCTTATATCGGACCGGATCTACAGCCGTGCCAGCGGTTTCGTTTCCAGCTACCGCGTGATACACGAGGAACAGTCGGGAGGCCTTTACCGGGTGATCGTTCGGGCGGTGGTGAACACCGATGGTATTGAGGGCGATCTGGCGGCAATTGGGATACTGATGACCGAGCAGGGCAGACCCCGGGTGATGGTTCTGGTGAGGGAACTCTCGAACCGCTCCGCCGTGAGCCTGGCCGGTCTCGACGACATGGGTTCGATGTTCGAAACGCAGCTGCTCGAGGGGTTCAGAAGGAAAGGTTTTCCGGTCGTGGACGCCTCCACAACGGCCGATATCATTCGACGGGACCAGCTGCTGCTGATCCTCGAGGGGGATGACCGCACCGCGGCCCTGGTGGGGCTGGAAGCGGGTGCCGAGATAATCGTCTCGGGAACAGTGGCGAGAAGCAGCGAGAGCCGGGTGATAGCCGGATCCCCGCGCGAAGTGCATGTGTTCGATGTAGACTGCAGGGCGGTCAACACCCGTACTGCTGCTGTCCTGGCCGCTTCAGCCTCAACTACCGAAGTGCCTTTCAGCGAAAGCCAGGCCCGTTCACAGGCCTCTGAAAAAACCGCGGACCATCTCATCACGGCCATTCTTGACGGATGGACCGTGAACGTGAACTCCACGATGCTTCATGTGACCAACGCCGAATTCCAGGCGCTCGAAGACCTAAGGGAGCGAATCAGATCGGGGATCAGGGGGGTTTCCGGTGTTCTCGTCAGGGATTTCACGGGATCCCGGGCCACGCTCGAAGTCGTTTCCGAAACACCTTCGACTGAAGTTATCGAAAGCCTCCCGGGCATCGGCGGCGGATTCACCATCACAGGCATCACGGGCAACCGGGTGGAACTGAGACTGGAGGACTGATTCACTCAAGGCATTGCCGCATGCCTGCGCACGAAGGCACATCCGAATCGCTTTCCCCTTGATGCCCTGTCCAGGGGTGTAAGGGCCGCTCTTTCAGATCCCCCTTTAAAGCACTCCGGCGATGAATGACGTGAGCTGCCCCAAGCGGTGGGTGTAGCTTCCCAGCTCGTTGTCATACCATCCGAACACCTTTACATGGGTAACCGGGATCCTGCAGATGCGGGGTTCTCCATCACAGGGAGTTCTGCCGCCGTTTGCGTCAGGTGGGATCTCAACATCAACAAAGCCTGTCCGGGTGTGGGTTTCAACGGCTTCGACCACAACAGCGGCGTCTTCACCCTTCATGTCAACCGAGACGTTCTGCTCCTCGCTGTACTTCACGAGCCCCGCAGCCTCACCCTCGGATGCCTGACGATAGATGCCGTTTATGGAGTCACGGTCGATGAGGGGCTTCCCGTCCGGAGTCATCCCGGATTGAAAGGTGACGTTCAGGATGATGAGGCTCACTGTTGCTGTGGGAATCCGAACCGATTCCGCCATGAAGCCAATGCGCGAGACCTCGGGCATGACCTGCTCGAGGGCTTTCGCGGCTCCTGTTGAGGTCACCACCATGCTGGCCATTCCCGAACGGCTCTTGCGCAGGTCTTTCGCACCGGATCCTGGAACGCTGTCGAGGACGGGCTGACTCGCCGTAACCGCGTGGATCGTGCTCATACCGGCCGTGATCATTCGTCTCGTGAGGTCTCGGTCGAGCAGGGGGCGCATCATGTGGGCAAGGGCGGTGGTCGTGCATGAACCGGCGGAGATCACAGTGTGGCTTCCCGGCTCGAACTGGTAATGGTTTATTCCGTAGATCATCATCTTGCTGTCTTCAGGGTCGGGTACATTCTTCTGCCTGCTTTTGAACGGGGCGCTGAGAAGCACCACCCTGGCGCCTGCCGCAAGGTGTCCGCGCAGAGAGCCGCCCGGAGTGTCGGGGTCGTCGTGGGGGTCGACAAAGGTTCCAGTGCAGTCAACCACGACTCCCACACCGTTGTCACGCCACGGAATGTCCCTGGGGTTCCGGGCCTCACGGAGAACCTTGACCTCCCGGCCGTGGATGCTCAACAGCCCGTCCTTCTCGCTGACCACTCGGCAGTCCGGTCTGCCCTTTTGCCCGAAAAGCCACCGGTGCAGCGAACCGTAGGTGCTGTCACGGGAGATGTAATGAGCCACCGACTCCAGTGACGTTCCCACGGGTCTTCCGGTGTTGATGACGAACCTTTGGAAATCGTCGTTCCCAAGATGGTGCCAGAGAGTCAGCTTCCCGATCCTGCCCAGCCCGTTGATGCCAAGAACACGCTGTGTTCCCATTGCACGTCCTCCTTACTGAATCGGAATGTCATCCTTCAGGATATCAAGTCTGCCAAGGAAAATATTGCCGGTGCGGCCGTCTATGCTCAGCCAGTCACCCGCCGCAAGCTGATGACCGGCGATACTGGCCGTTCCTGTGTTCTCGTCCATCACAAGTTTGATGCAGTCAACCACCGCCGTCTTCCCGAGGCGTTTGGCGGTCACCGCCGCGTGGGAGGTCGAGCCTCCCCGGGCTGTAAGAATTCCCTGTACACGTATTATCATGGTTATGTCTTCGGGAACCGTGTCGGGCCTTAAAAGCACGATGTTCTCGTCGGGGTTCCGCTCGAGCAGCGCCTGGATCTGGTCGGAATTGACCGCCACTCTGCCCGCGTACGCCCCCCCGGAAACCCCTATGCCCACAGCTGCGGGAACGACCGAACCGTCCATGGGAGTGTCGAAGCATGGAATGTCCGAGGTGTTCTCGGACACCATGACCCGTTTCTGAAGAATGAAAAGGTCCTCACCGGCGGGCGATTCGAAGGTGAACTCGATCTCCTGCGGGTCGTAGTCACGGGAGGCCAGCTCTTCGGTCACGGAGAGCAGCGCGCCGTAGACTCCGGGATAGTCGCTCTCGAGAGAGGACTCCACGCCGTCGTACGTCGGGTTGCCCTTTCTCTGGGACTCTGAAATCGGCAGGGGATACACAAGCCCGCCCACCAGGTCCTCCCCCTGGCTGCACACGGTGAAGTCGCCGAAAAGCCTGACCTGTCGGCTGTAGGGTTCCCTCGGGTTCCGGGTGAAAGTGACTCCCGAGCCCGAATGCCTTCCCTTGTTGCCGAAAACCATGCGCTGAACTACAACGGCGGTTCCCCACTCTTCCGCGATGCCCACGTACTTCCTGAAAAAACCGGCGTGGGGAGAGTCCCATGAATCCAGAACCCTGTGAACACAGGCAATCACCTGCTCGAACGGGTCTTCGATGAAGAGCACACCCATCTCTGAAGCCGTCCGTCGGTACTCCAGAGCCATCTCACGCATCTGGTCGGGCGTGAAGTCCAGTTTCAGCTTCACGCCGTGCCTGCCCTTGAACTGGTTCATTATTCCGTCGAAAACGCCCCTGTCAACACCGGAGGACATGGCCCATGTCTGTATGAACCGGCGGTACGAGTCCCAGACCGTCCACTGGTACCCCTCGATGCGGGAGATCTTCTGCGCCAACTCATCGTTGAGGCCCACGTTCACAAAGGTGGTCATCAGACCGGGCATGGAGAAAGCTGCGCCGGACCGGATCGCAAGCATCAGCGGGCGTGAGGGGTTGCCAAGCTCCAGCCCGGTTCTTTCCTCCAGCGTGTGCACTGCACGGCGGATCCTATCGAGGGTGTCCCGGTAAAGGGGTTCGTATGACATGGCCGGCATGGCCGCGAACAGCTCAGTGGTTATTATGAAGCAGTCCGGCACGTTGTGCCCGTTCTGGGCGAGCTGCTTGAGGCCCAGCCCCTTGTAGCCCAGGGTCATCTGATCGTCGGTGGCGGGGTGGCTCTCCCGAAGGTGGGATATCAGACCGTCCGAATCGTAGTTCATCATCCGGGTCAGGGCTTCGGGGCTCAACTGCCCGGTGAGCTCCGAAACCAGCCTGTACTTGGCACCCACGTACCGGTCCAGCGTCTGCAGACCCAGTGCCGAAACAAGAACCTCCCTGAGAACCATCTCGGAAACTGCGTCGGTGCACATGCCCCTCAGGACGCACTGCCTGGGATCGTGTTCCAGCACGGTGCGAAGTATCATCTCATGGCTGAGCACCGACAGCCTGGACACCTCGGTGACGCTGTTGGAGAGGAAAAGGAATATGTTGCGGTACTGGTTGAAGGTTACGCTGTGCCACGCGAAACTGGCTTCCAGCATTCCGATGTTGGACGAGAGGGACCGGGGGTTGATCCCGTCGAGGGAGAGGGCCCTTTCGAACCGCCTGAGTTCCCCCGCCACCCTCTTCAGACGGGACCTGTTCATGTAGGGAACATCTGGCCCGGTCACCACTTCCTCGAACAGGCGGCTGACCAGCTGCTCCACCCTGAATGAGAGACCAAGAGCATCGAACTTGGGCTCGGAATAGTCTCCGTACATGGAGGGGATACCCGCGGCAATGTGCCTTTTGTGATAGATGTTCTCCACACCCTCGGAGGGCGCGGGATCGAGGATAACTACCTTAAGCCTCTCCAGGATGTCCAGGCACGCGTCGATCAGCTCATCCCGCCGGAACGGTTCAGAGTTTTCCCGGTAAGCCGACAGCGCACTGGCAAAGTGCTCTCTGAGAACGCTGTCGAGGGAGAGAAAACCCGCTACCGAATCGTCCAGAGTGTCGGCCGAGGGATGGTACTTCTGAAGCAGAAGCTGATGCAGTCTGGCCATCAGGACAACCCTGTCCCTGTTGAACGGGTCCTGCACCGGCGCAGCCTCGAAATCGGCTGACTCCATTGAAAGCAACCTTGTCACCAGTTCTTCGGGTTCCTCACCCTCGCGGCCCAGGGAGGAGATGAACATGTGGGGTCCTTCGGCCCAGTGTTTCTCCATCTGGACTGCCGCAAGCACATTGGGCGACAGGTAGGGTTCGAGGTATGAGGAATCGAGGGTTGCCCAGTAGAGAACGACGGAACGGCTGAAGCCCACGATGCGGTTGGAGGCCTCGGCGTGGATCTGCTTCCTTATGAAATGCATGAGCGAGTCATGCCTTGTGCATGTCTCATCGATGCGGGTTGACACCGACCGCAGTTCGCCTTCGGCGCCGACTTCGTTGAAGTAGACGGGGAACGTCCGCAGAAGCTGCTTGGCCACGAAGTAGATGGGGCTGATGTCCGCGTTCAGGAAGCGGGTGATGTCCCTCTGGAAAAGGTCGGTGTCGGCTATGTAGACGCCTCCCAGCCTGAGCTGCACGTTCAGGGCAGCAGCAAGCCTTTCGTACACCGCCGGGTTTGACTCGATGATGCGCATCCAGCACCTGATCTTCGGCAGGTGATAAGGGTTCACCACCGTTTCCCAGTCGTCTGTGGCGCCCCTTATGTCCGGGTACTGGAAGTTCCAGTAAAGGATGTCCTCCATGAGATGGTCGGCCGCCCTGGTGTTTCCTGCTGCTCCTATGGCCGTTCCGATTGCCTCATAACACTGAAACCGCGTGAGCAGGAAGGTGTCGGCCCGGCCACGGAAGAAACCCGTCAGCCTGCTGAGTATCCTCTCGATGTCGTAACCGAGCCTGGGCTGCATCATGATCTTCACTACGCCCAGCAGGTCCGACATCACTTCGTTCTGCCTGTTGCCCAGGGTATCGTCCTTGAGGAAGTAAAGGCAGACCAGGAAGCGGTCTTCAAGGTCTTCCACCCTGAAAACCCTGGCTATGCTTCGGTCGATCAGTTCGGAGTGGTTGGGAAACTCTTGTGACAGAAGCTGTTCAGCTCCGGCCACCGCCGCCGCTTCCCGCAGCCGGTGCATTTCGGCCGGCTCGAGGAAGCTGAACCCGTCCACGATCTGCCCGGGGTAGCTCAGTTCGGTGCCGGGCTGCCGGCACCAGTCCACAATGTCGAGTCTTTCGGTCGCATGGATGTAGCCCCTGTCCAGAACCTTCCTGTAGAGCTCAAGGCAGGATGTCGCAAGTTCCGGGTGGACGCACGCCTTTTTCGTCGTGTCACGAAGAAGGGTGTCCCTTTCCAGAAAGGCCACAGGTTCCCTTTCGAAAGCGTCTTCCAGCGACTGAAGAAGAAGAAGGACCGAGTCGTGGTAGCACTGCGCATGACGCCCCGCAAGCCCGGACGACAGCCACATGAAGACCAGTCTCAGAAGCGAGGAGGTCTGCTCACGGGACATGGGCTGCCGGAGAAGCCCTTCCAGAAGCTCTGCCAGAAGCGAGAACAGCAGTTTCCTGTCCTGGGAACCCTCGAAATACGGCCAGTTCCTGAGAAGAACGGCCTGGAAACCGTCGAGGATCGCATCGATGTTCCTGAAATCGTGAAAGTACTCTTCAATGGTCTCCACAAGGCGAACCCTGACCCCATACAGCCCTTCGACCGCTTCCACCAGGGGCGCAAAACGCTCGGGAACCACAACCTTCCGGGCCGTGCCGGCAATGTTCGCCCTCAGCGCGTCGGAATCAACGGGTATTTCTTTCGATGCCATGCCTCTCCCCCGGAAGAACGCGGACAATCCCACAGGGCCCCAAGGCCCCGGATCAACTCAATGAAGCCTTCTTGGGCAAAAAACAAGGTCTGTTACCATCGGATATGATAAGCTCCGGGGAGGTATGAGGCAAACCGCCGGTGTGTCTCAGAAGCTCCGTCTGCGACGCGAACAAGTCAGAAAACAGGAACAGCTGCGCAACAAGGCATTGGTAAAGGCCGTTTTTACGAAGACGCGCTGACTCTCCGGAAGTGATGGCCGTAGATGGCCAGGGAAATCGCCTTGGGAAAGAGTCTGGGCTTGTGGGTGAGTGTCCAGAACCAGAGCCGCCAGTACTGAAACCTCTCGGGTCCTAGTATGCCCAGCATGAGTATTGATCTGAAGAACGCCATCATGTTGGAACGGTCCCTCCGAACCCCGACCTTCGGAGGCCGCAATTCCCGAAGAAAGCTTATCACCCTGTCGTAGTAGACCCTTGGCGAATAGATGTGGGTCAGCACGTGCCTGTAGCCCTCGTGCAGAACGCCGGGATCCATCAGGGTGACGATGTTCGTCGAGCCGTCGGAATTGTCTCCGGACATCTCGGTGCAGAGCCGCCCCTCCTTCTCCATCCTGCGGTACAGCCTGGTCCCGTAGGGGGCCTGGAGCAGGCCGACCATGGCAGTGACCACACCGCTGTGGGTTATGAAGTCTATCTGCTCCTGGAAGATGCTGGGCGTGTCGGTGTCGAAGCCAAGGATGAAACCGCCCTGCACTTCCAGTCCCGCCCACTGAAGCCGTTTCACGCTGGCAAGAAGGTCGCGTCCACGGTTCTGACTTTTGCTGCACTCCGCGAGACCATCCTCACTGGGGGTTTCTATCCCCACGAACACCGTGTTGAAACCGGCTTCGACCATGAGCTTCATCAGCTCGTCATCATCGGAAAGATTGATTGAGACTTCGGTATTGAAGGGTATTCCCTGTTTGTCACGGCGCCAGTGGATCAGCGCGGGCAGAACCTCTTCCTTGAGCTGTCGCGCATTGCCTATGAAGTTGTCATCCACCACGAACACGGCGCCCCGCCAGCCCAGGCCGTACAGAAGGTCCAGCTCGGATATGAGCTGATCCGAGGTCTTTGTTCGGGGAACCCGACCGAACATCGTGGTGATGCTGCAGAACTCGCAGTTGAATGGGCACCCCCTTGAAAACTGGATGTTCATGGTCGCGTAGTGCTTCATGTCCACCAGATCCCATCGGGGCGCGGGAGTTCTGCGGATGTCGGGGAACAGAGTCGAGGTGTACATGGGTTGGAGGTTCCCGCGGGCCAGGTCTTCGAGGAACAAAGGCAATGTTGCCTCAGCCTCGTTCAGCACGAAGTGGTCCACCCCGGGAAAAGCCCGGTGCTCTCCGGTGAAGAGAGGTCCCCCGGCAACCACTGTAAGCCCGGCGGCTTTGCACCGGTCGATGACACGGTGGGCGTCGTCCCGCTGGATAACCATTGCGCTCACGAATGCGCAATCGGCCCAGATGATGTCATCATCGGAAAGAACCGTCACGTTCAGGTCAAGAAGCCTGAGATCCCAGTCGGCTGGAAGCATGGCGGCAACTGTTATAAGACCCAGGGGGGGCGTTCCGGTTTTTTTGTGAACGAACTTGAGCGCGTGCTTCAGGCCCCAGAATGTGTCCGCAAAAACGGGATAAATGAGTAGAATATTCAGTTTGTCATTCCTTCGTTTTATATTTTTCTTTGGAATAATGATAAGCAATTTCAGCCGTGTAGTCAACTCCTAAAAAAGCAGAGCAGCAGAATTGACGGGGTTGTTCACAATTATCAGGGACCTGACATGTACATTTTTTGGGGTGTTAACCGAAAATTTAGTGCATATACTGATGCGAAAGGGCTAAAATTGATTACCGGATATGACTTCGAATCGAGACCATCATAATCACCCCAGCGCCACATCAAGCATCATCATCACCGCAAAGCCGGCCATCGTCGTAATTGTGACCATGTCAATATTCGCCGGGGTACGCTGGGATTCAGGGATGAG
>JAWOHL010000065.1:0-3370 GCA_046485185.1 Candidatus Fermentibacteraceae bacterium | reverse complement strand
TGGAACTCATTCCCTCAGTGAATTTCCCGAAGGTGTCGCAGAAAAGAAGCCTGCCCTTGTGAATGATTGCCAGGTCATCACTGAGAATGCTCACTTCTCCCATTATGTGAGTGGAGAATACCACCGTTCTGCCCTGGTCGCGGCATCCACGGATCAGTGTCATGATGGATTTCGACGTTACGACATCGAGCCCCACGGTGGGTTCATCGAAAACCAGCACCTCGGGGTCGTGTATCATGGTTCTCGCAATGGATACCTTCTGTTTCATCCCGGATGAGAGGCTTCCTGTCCGGCGGTTGGCAAACCCTTCTATGCCCAGGGTGAAGAACAGTTCTTCCCTGCGCTTCTCGAGCCGCCTCTTTTCGATGCCGTGAAGCTCGCCGTAGTAGGAGATTATCTCGTGAGGGGTCAGCCTTGCGTAAAGGCCTGTGGTGCCAGTCAGGAAGCCGATCTTTCGCCTGACGCCCCCCTGCTGATGCACGGTGTCACAGCCGGCGACCGTTATTCTCCCCGAGCTGGGTTTCAGCATGGTTGCGATCATCCTCAGCATTGTAGTCTTGCCGGCACCGTTCGGCCCCAGGAGCGAGAACACCCGGCCCGGCCTGCAGACGAATGACACGTTGTCCACCGCGGTCAGCTGATCCCCGCTGTATTCAGCCCCTTTTCTCGGGACGTTGCCAGGTTTGAACCGCTTGGTTACGGCTTCGACGGTTATCATGAAAGCCCGTCCTTTGAGTGGAGTGCCTGCCAGCCGTTCGTGCTTTGAGCACATCGGCTTCATTCTTATACTATACCAAAGAAACCCGCTTTCACGGGAATCGGCACGTTTGCACGGGAGGTTGGCATTGATCAGTACTAAAACCGCCATGGCCGGAAATGAGCGTGTCGTCTCGAAAAGCAGCACGATAATAGTGGGAGCCGCAGGCGGAATCGGAAGGGCTCTGACCGGAATCCTTCTGGAGAGGGGCCTGCAGGTTCTGGCGCTTGACCGCAACGGCGCTCTTCTTAAAAACCTTCCGCTCAATGGCGGCCTTCTGGAAACCATGGAGCTGGACATCACCGACAGAAGCGGCGTCTCATGTTTCACCTCCGCCCTGGCGGGAGAGGGCAGACGCTACGACGGCCTCGTGATAACAGCCGGGATTCACAGCACACACCCGGTTCAGCACCTTTCGGATGAGCTTGTGGACAGGGTTCTCGATGTGAACCTGGCCTCTCACATCAAGCTCGTGAGGGACTTTCTTCCCCTGATGAACGACGGCGGTTCCATCATCGGCGTCAGTTCCATCGCCGCTTGCGTGGGAGTGCCCATGTCATCGATGTACTCTGCATCCAAACGAGGTCTGGAGGGGTTCTACGAATCCCTCTATACCGAGATGAAACACAGGCGCATGAGGGTGTCGGTGATCCACCCCGGAAATGTGAACACCGGCTTCAACGAAACCGGCAACACATACCGTGCCACCGGGGATTCATACATCGACACCCGCTATACAAGGGTTGTGGAGAAGATAGACAGCAGGCACGGCATACCTCCGGGGCAGGTCGCCAGGGTGATCGCGAAGGTACTCTCAAAGCACAGACCCCGGTTCTGCTACGTCGTTGGTAAAAACGCCCGGAAGGCCAACTGGGCGCTCAAGCTCCTTGGGCGCGACATGGCGATCAGGCTCATGGGAAAGTTCTTCGGCTTCTAGGTATGCAAACGTTACGGCCCGCCGTTACCTTCGCAGGGCTTGAATTGTCTGTTTCATCCAGTGAGGGAGGGCCTGGCGCATGAATACATCAACAGGAAGAGCGGTTGTGAGGGCTTTGCTCGCCCTTTTCGCCGGAATCGGGGTGATCCTGTCCGCGTCATTTTTATACAAGGCCCTGACGTATCACGAGGAAGTGATACGGCTTCTCTCGACATGGGGATACGAATGGAACGAGTCGTTCGTGAGGGAGGTCGTCGAACAAGGGCGAAACCCCTGGATTCACGTTGACTACGAGATCCATGAGGGACAGCGGACATCATCCGGAGCTTATATCGTTGATTCCGATACACTTGTCCTTGTTGTGACCGGACCCAGGCGGGACGTTCTAAGGGCCGCTCAGATCTACGAGGAAAGGCTTTGAAAGTGTATCGCCTGCCAGTCCGTCCTGCGAACGAAAAGGAGACATAGATGGACGCACTGCCTGAAAAGGGTGCCATGGCGCCGGATGTGAGCGCGCCCGACCAGAACGGGCGCGAGTTCTCCCCCGGCGACTACAGGGGAAAATGGCTGGTGCTTTACTTCTACCCCAAAGACAGCACCGGCGGGTGCACACTCGAGGCCAGGGAGTTCTCCGAACTGAAGGACAGGTTTGCACTGCTTGGCGCCGTGATTGCTGGGGTGAGCCGGGATTCGGTTGAATCCCATAAAAGTTTTGAACAGAAGCAGGGTCTTTCCATTACGCTTATCAGCGACCCCGGGCGCCTTCTGCACGAAGCCTTCGGGGCGTGGCGCATGAAGAAGATTTACGGCAGGGAGCTCATGGGTGCCGTCCGCTCCACTTTTCTGATCGCGCCCGACGGTTCGGTCGCTTATGTATGGCCGAACGTGAAGGCCGCCGGACACGCCGCGGCGGTACTCGAAAAGCTTGGGGAGTTGGTTCGACCATCCTGAAAGTTGTGCCGACTTCCGATGACGACCCACGTCCTGCTTGACCTTGACGGCACCCTGACCGACCCGGGGGAAGGGATAACCAGGTGCGTTCAGCATGCCCTGAAGCGGCTTGGTGAGCCGGTTCCCGAGGCCTCCGAGCTGTCGTGGTGCATCGGCCCACCCCTTTCCGAATCTTTTTCCAGGCTTCTTTCAAGCACCGATGAGAAGCTCGTTGGAAGGGCTGTGGAACTCTACCGGGAGCGGTACACGACCACAGGCATCTACGAAAATGTTCCATATCCAGGAGTCGATCGGGCCATGATCAGGATCAGGAAGATGGGCTGTTCACTTCTTCTGGCCACCAGCAAGCCAACGGTTTTCGCCGCCAGGGTGCTTGACCATTTCGGTTTTTCGAGGCACTTCGACGGGGTGCACGGAAGCCATCTCGATGGAAGGCTCACCAGCAAAGTCGAACTTGTGGGCCACATCATCTCCACCAGGGCCCTGAACCCCCAAAATGTGATGATGGTGGGCGACCGCCGCCACGACGTGGAGGGCGGCAGAAAAATGGAACTTCAACTGCGGCTGTAACTTATGGATACGGAAGCCGGCAGGAGCTGGAAGAGGCGCGACCCGATCACTTCTTCGATTCCCCGGATGAAATTGCTTTTTTCTTCGAGGCGGAACGCTTGACCTGATCAGGGGGATACCGCTCTCTGTCCAATATGGATTCAGTTTATCGAAGG
>JAWOHL010000004.1:0-50836 GCA_046485185.1 Candidatus Fermentibacteraceae bacterium | reverse complement strand
TCAGACCCTGCCCTTCCAGCTTGTTGATGTCACCGAGATCCGCGACCATGCGCGCCATGCGCTCGTGACCCTTTCGATCACCTCGGCGACCCGCCCGGGATGGAAATTGACATTGGTGATGGTGGTGAAGAGGGCCTCGGATGTAACGGCGTTGACCCCGGGGTCGGTGGAACCAAGTTCCCTGGCCCTGTGGGCGTACACCCCCAGCCCCTTTGTCACGTGGAGCAGAAGGTCCTGAAGCGCTGCGGTCGGGGAATCCTTTCCGCAGACACCCTGAACGGTGCAGCCCGACCCCTTTGCCGTCTGTTCGCACTGGTAGCAGAACATGTCCATTGTGTTCTCCCCTTTCATTTGAGGCGTCCGTCCACGCCAATGGTTATGATGCTGATGGGAATGTTTTTACCCGAAGCGGTCAGGGCGGCCCTGGCGAGCCGTTCAAGCCCAGAGCAGCACGGAACTTCCATGATGGCCACTGCAAGGCTCTTTATGTTGTTGACTGCGAGGATCTGCGTGAGTTTTTCAAGGTAGCCCGAAGTATCGTCCAGTTTCGGGCAGGCGATGACAAGCCTTCTGCCCCGAAGCAGAGCATCGTGGAACCCCGGAAACGTTGGAGGGACACAGTCCGCCGCCAGCAGAAGGTCCGAGTTTTGCCAGAACGGTGCGTTGACAGGCACAAGACGCAGTTGGACGGGCCACTGCCCCATATCAGGGGCTCCCGCGTTCGACGGAGCGCGAACCATTGACCCCGGGCAGGATTGGTGGGAAACCTCCTCTGCATTGAACGGGTCGGCCTCGCGTTCCGTTACTGTTATGGCGTCCTGCGGGCACACTCCAAGACAGGCCCCCAGTCCGTCGCAGTAGCTTTCCTTCACGAGCCTGGCCTTCCCGTCGATGACGGCCAGGGCACCTTCCACGCACCCCGGCACGCAGAGGCCGCAACCATCACATTTCTCTTCGTCGATGTTGACTATGCTGCGTTTCATGCCCTTCTCCTTCCCGCTCCGGCGGCGAAATCCGCCAGTGTGGTTCCGCCCAGGTGCCGTCTGACCACCCTGTCCACCTCTCCAAGCATCCCTCCGAGCAGGCAGCTCTCAGAAGGGCAATGGCTCTTCTGAAAAAGGCAGGTCTCGGTACCCAGAGGGCCGTCTATGGCTTCGTACGCGTCGAGAAGGGTTATGGAGCGGTGATCACGGTTGATCGTGTGCCCGCCGCCCGGACCCCTTACCGAAGTTGTCAGACCAGCCCTTGCCAGTCTCTGCATGACCTTGCGTGTGTGGTTCTCGCTCACGCCGAATGATTCGGATATCTCCCTGCTGGTGACCGGTGTGTTCCCTGCGCCGGCCATCAGGATCAGTCCGTGGATGGCAATGGATGCCGCCTCGGAAAACTTCAGAACTCCAGCCATGGCGCCTCCTGGATTGAGTGAATTCTTATATTGAGGTACCATAATACCACTATTCTGCCATCGTCAACCCAGGGACCTCAGAAAATCCTTTCAGGGAAGTCTGATGACGATCTTTTCAGCTTCTTCAGTTGAAAACGGGTTCGCGGTTATCTCCTCACAGTCATCCGTCACGGCCCTGACGGGCTGGCCGCCCCTGGTGTAAAGGGCCATGAGCCTTGCGAGGCTCAGGAGGTTCGACTGCGACCGGGGGCCCAGAAGGAGGCCGAGGGGACCGGGGGTGTCCTGCAGTTTCAGGAATGTCCCGGTGCTTCGTTCGGAAAGGGCCCTGTTGTCATGGTCCGACCTTCCCACAAGCGCAACGGCGTTGCCAAGGTCGAACATCCGTCCTGAACGGATAGCCCGGGCGGACTCGGGGGTGAAGAGCCCCCGTTCGATAAGGACCCTGAGCCTCATTGAGTAGCCGGGGTCGGTGAGCAGACAGCCTCCCGCCGGAGCCGGGATCCGTTTTAACCCCATCTCCCGGGCCATGGCGATCTGAGGTTTACGGCTTCGGCCGGAGAGCCCGAGCAGCCTGGTCCTGTCCACCAAACCCTGCCGTTCAACCGCCGTAGGCTCGAGCAGAAGGGCCGAAAGGGGTCTGAGAAGAACCCCTTCCGTTTCCGAAAGGTTCTTGACGCGGTTCAGGCTTCCCCTGTTCTGGCTCATGGGGCGCTGGCCCAGAACCTCGCCCGAGAAGATGAACTGGAAACCCTCAGCTCTGGCCGTCGCCCACAATACCCTGAACATGGCCGCATGGCAGTCCACACACGGGTTGAGGTGGCTGCCGAAGCCCGAAGGGGGGTCGTTGACCAGAGCAACTATCTCACTTGTGAAATCGATGCTTCGCCAGGGAGCGCCAAGGACCGAAGCCCCCTCACGTCCCGGAGCGCAAGAAAAAAAAGGGCTGGCAAAGGTTGCCAGATGCACCTCTATTCCCTGGTCGATGAGAAGACGTGAAGCCAGAAGCCCGTCCAGACCGCCGCTGAATGCACCCATGGCCTTCACCGTCATTCCAGGACCATCCAGCCTCTCTTTTTCGCAAGGGCTTTCAGACGAGTGTCGGGATGAACCGCAACTGCCCCGGCGCAAATCTCGAAAAGGTACCTGTCCGAGTACGAATCCCCCAACGCTACGGTTTCACGGGGGGTTACGCCGGCATCGCGCATGATCTCCCCGGCGACGGCCACTTTCGCTTCGCCCCATGGACGAAGCCCCGACACCCGACCGGTAAAAAGGTTCCGGGATACTTCAGGAGAGCTGCCCCTGAACCGGGCGAAACCGTTCGTTGACGCCATTTCCCGTACCAGGGGTTCCAGTGAGGCGGAAAGAAGAACAAGCTCCGCGCCCGAGTCGCGGTATTCCCGAAGCTTTTCGGCAACGCCCGGACGGACGGTTTTCTCAAGACGCCGGGCCAGCCGGAAAGCGGCACTGTTGACGGCTTCCGGCACAAGACCCTTCAGGTACGTTCGGTTCCACGCCCTGCCTTCCCTCAAGGTCCGAGCCGGATGGGAAAGGTATGAGCAAAGGAATACGACGAGCTTTCCGGGTGACAGCACCCTCTCCCGGAACAGCATCAGAAGAAGCTCCCTTTCACTGGAACCCGCGATAAGCGTTCCATCGAGGTCACAGATAACGAGCCGGGGCTTCAACCGGAGATCAACACCCCTCTGCCGGTTCCAGGGGTGTTGTCAAACACCTCGACCACATGGACAAGGATACCGGGAAACAACCGGGGGAAGTCGCCGTGGAAATAGGAATGGGCGATATTGGTGTACTCCACGATGTTTCTGGCGTATTCACCGGCCTCTTCGTCACCGTGATCAACGAGCTGTCCTATTCCCCTGACCTCGAAGGAGAGGCTGTCCAGAAAGACCAGAGAGGTTTCCGGTTCGGACATGAGGTTGAGAAACGTGTGAGTCTCGAACTCGGGCGTGGAATAGAGCTCGAGGCTTATGAGCTTGGTGAGGTCGAAATTGGCAGCGTCAGAGTACATCCGATGAAGGAAACTCAGTTTCTCGGGCATGGGGGCTCCCATGGTCCCGGTCATCTCGGTGATTTTTTCACGGATTATGTCTCGTGCCGGACAAAGCCCCATACCTTTGAAGGCGTTGTTCACCTCGAGGATGCTGTCATCCCGCCGGTACCCCAGTGTGGCCATTGCGGCGTTGTGCGGCCCCGCCAGGGAGGGGGGCGCCCCGCCACGGCCAGACATCAGGTCGCTCAGGCCGGAGAGCATTTCGAGCCTGGAGCCAAGGTTCCACTCCATGAATGCCGTGGGAAGGGAGGTGAGCCGGTACTCCCGCCAGGCTCCGCCCACCCTGGCCCTGACGAAACCGTTGCTTTCTCCCGAGGCATCGACGCAGTCCTGTCGAAACGCCCCACTGGTCCAGAAGCCTTCCATGACTGCCCCTTCGAGTTCCTGTGCGAATCCGGCGGCTCCCGCGACAGATGACACGATGGCGGCGCCGCCCAGCCTGCCCGCCGTCTCAAGGAATCTTCTGCGGGTGATCCTGTTTTCCGGCATGACCGTTCCTCCCTACACTGGCGGTGATTGAAAGCAATGGGTTATTTTCAGCCCAATGATGTGAACTCTACCCGAAAGGAATGCACCTTGTCCAGGCTTGCTGATTCTGCCCGGAAGGGCGACTTGTCAGAACTGGCGGATCTGTGGACCGAAGCGCTTCTAACGACTGCTCCCCCCTCTGAGATGCTTGCGGCCCTGAGGATACTCGTTGCGGATGGCAAAACCGCCGACGCCCTTCTCCTGGCTGAAACCGCCGCCGAAGAGATGGATTCTTCGGGCTCCCCCTCAACCCACGATTTCGTCACGGGCGCCGCAGGCATGTTCCAGCACTCCCCCGTGCTTCGGCGGGTGCTTGTGGAATCCCTCCGTGACCGTTACATGCTCTACGATCCACTGGAGCGCTTCATGGAGAAAAGCGGGATCCTCACCGAAACCCGCCCACTGAACGCATGCTGGGGACGGCTCAGTGAACTTCTGAAGCTTCAGGAGGGCGAATACCTCATTCACCCGACGTACGGTCCGGGTTACATCGTCCGCATTTCACGCTCGGCGTTCACGGTGGACTTCCAGAAGTCCCGTGATCACGACATGACCCTCGATGCCGTGATCGAGACCACCAGACCGGTTGCCAGACAATCAATCTTCGTGCTCTCCTGGAAGGACCCCGAAACCCTGCAAAGCATGGTGGGCTCGGGAGGACCTGAACTTCTCAAGATAGCCATGATGGACCTTTCAACTGATGGAAGCCTCTCCAGATCATCCCTGAACGCTGCCATCTCGGGTCAGGGCATCGATCCGGGGCAGTTCTGGAGGGCGATCAGGGATGCGGCCAAAGTCACCGCGGGCTACGCGCTGATCGGAGAAGAAATTTTCCTGCAGGAGGGCTCCTCTACGGTGGACAGAGTAAGAAGCATCCTTGCCGCGAAGGAACCCGCCCTCTCCGAGAAGGCACGGCTCATCGAAGGGATGCTGGCCTCCGACTCCCATGTTCCGAGGGAGGAACTCATCTCAATGGTTCCCCTGATCTGCTCCACCAGATGTGTGGAGCAGGGGGCCGCTTTTGAGCTGATGTGGCTGCTCGGTGGAGGGGAGATCCCCGCAGTTCACGCGCCCTTCGCCCACGGGTTGGTGGAATCCACAGCTTCAAGGGTCCTCAGGGCCATGTCCGAAATGCACTCGCAGGTTTGCAGAAAGGACTATCTGGCCCTCTACCTCCTCTCCGGCCCGGAAGACGGGCATCTCACAGAGCTTCTGGACAACCTTCCAAGGGGCCCCCGCCTCTTCTGCCGCGACCTTTTGAAAGACCTCAACCCCGGATTCCTTGCGACCTATCTCGCTCGCTGCCTGTCGGATCCCACACGAGTGGAGCTTCACCTGTGGGGGCTGGAACAGGCCGCTGAAGCCGGAGACATCATTCCACCCGAGGAGATTACGGGGCAGATCCTGAAAAACCTTTTCCGGGCCCGCGCGGATACCCAGAAGAGGCTCTGCACCCTTCTCATGAACCGCCTGCGACCCTCGTTCGAAAGCCACATCGCATCCCTCGACACTCGAAGGCTTGAGAGGCTCGCCGATGAACTTGACGAGCTGGGAAGTGCCCATGAAACGGGTCTCCTCCTTCTTGTCAGAAGGCAGATCAACAGCCGCAGGACAGACGGTTCGTCCCACAGGAAGCACTTCTGGGAGACCACCGCCGTGTTCTCCAGCCCCTCCCGCATCGAAGCCATGCACGATGAGACCGACAGGCTCCAGCAGAAGGACATCCCCGCCGCCGCCGAAGCGATCGCCGAGGCAGCGGCGCACGGCGACCTCTCGGAAAACGCCGAATACAAGGCAGCACTGGAGAGAAGGGACCTTCTTCTGGACACCCTCGACCGCCGCCGCAAGCTTCTTGCGATACTCAGGCCCTACCCGGTGCAGGACCTGTCGGATCGGATTGTCTCTCCGGGAACAAGGGTGATAATCGAAGCCATGGACGACTCCGGCGACACGAGGGTTCTGGGAATAGTTGGTCCGCTCGACACAGACCCCGAAGGCGGACGGATCAATTATCAGGCTCCCCTGGGAGCCGCTCTTCTGGGACGGGCCACGGGTGATACGATTACCCTCCCCGGAGAGGAAAGGTCATGGAGAGTGTCGGGTATCGAACTTCTTGACGAGGTTTTGTCATGAAGTGCCCGGGCTGCGGTCACGAGAACACCGACAAGGTGGGATTTGGAACCGTGTGCGAGAAGTGTCTGGCCTGGCTTCACACCTGTGACTGCTGCCGTCTATACAACAGGGAATCGGGGCGGTGCCGTTCCAGTACCACCGAACATGCAGGCCCCTCCGACCTGCGGAACTTCTGCGACGAGTTCACACCGGGTGGTGTCAGCGGGGATAAACCTGCTTCGTCGCGGGGGCCTGATCGTTTCGAGTCGCTCTTCCGAAAGGATGATGACGGGCGCTGACTCGTCAGGGCAGTGTTCTTCCCCGGTTGCCGCCTCGGAAGTCGAGTATTTTGGCCTTTAGCTGATAAATCAGTTCCATCATGGTTCGGCACCTCAGAACGGCGAGCATGAGAAGGTATGCCGCTCCTCCCGTGGCCACGTAGAACAGAAGCATGCCCATCCGCTGGGGGAAGGAACCGTACGGGGCAAACGTGTGCACCCTTTGGGCGATAAGCATTACCACCGTCATTACTCCCGTTGCAAGAAGCATTTTCAGCTGTTCCGGCAGGATGGAGCTTAACTCCATGCCGGGAAGCTTCCGGGAAAGCGCCCACGCCTGATAGAAAGCCTTGACCCCCAGGGCGAAGCTCGTGGCGAGCGCAAGCCCCCCGATCCCCCACGGTTCGATCAGTATGAAGTTGAGGAGGATGTTCAGCACGAGCCCTATTATGCCAATAGTGACCGGTGTTGTTGTGTCTTTGAGCGCGTAGAACACCCTGGAAGTCAGGGTGAACAATCCCGTGAAAAGAAGCCATGGCGCGTAACAGGCCAGGGCGTAACTCACATACCTGGCATTTTCAACTGAAAAGCTTCCCCTCTGGAAGAGAATGCTCACGAACGGAAATGAAGCCGCGGTGAGTGCCGCCGCGATGGGGAAGATGAGCATTGATGTCTTGTTCATCCATGAATTGAGTTGTGCGAGCATTTTTGCAACCTCGCCCCTGGCGGCGAATGCGGAAAAGCTGACCTCTGCCATGATGGCGAAGGGGGTGAAGGCAACATTGTTCACGATGGTCCTGATCCGGTCACCATAGTCGAGTGCCGTGATCGAGCTGGCCCTCAGGAAACTGGCAAGCATCTTGTCCACGACGGGACCCATGACCGCCGCAGCCGCGCCGACAAGAACGGGAACCGCCATTCGAAACAGCTGGGGCATGTAGCGGTCTTTCTCCAGATTGGGATCGATGATGTAGCCGCTCTTCATGGCACTTGCAAGCATGAACACGAAGGAAACTGCCACTCCCGCCGTGAAGGAGATCGGTAGTATCATTATCCCGTAGCGGGGTCCCGCCGCAAGAATGATCACCGCAGAGACAGCAAGGTCCAGCAGGTTTGCGATTCCACCGCACATGTAGCGCTTCTCGAAGTAAGTGAAGTTGGTAAGGATTCCGGACAGGACCTTCAACAGCACCATGGGGGCAAGGATCTTCAGCATGGCCGCGGCGAGGGTCAGCATATCGGGAGACACGCCGGGACTAACGGCGAGAACTACGCTCCTTGAACCCATGAACATTGCTGTGAGAAGCACCACGCCTGTGATGGTTATAAGAGTGAGCACCCGGTTGACGAACCTCACCGCGCCTTTTCTTCCCTGTTCCTCGAACACCCGGGCGTATATGGGAAGGAAGGAGGAGGCGAAGGTATACGTGATCAAGTCCCTGATAAGGAAGGGCACGACAAGGGATACCGCGAAGGCGTCGGTCTTCCAGTCGGCTCCGAATATTTTGGCAACCCATGCGAAGCGCAGGTAGGAGAGCAGGGCGATGAGGAAGTTCATGGAAGAAAGGACCGAAAAGCTTCTCATCACCCCCGGCGACTTCGGAGTACTTCCGGTATCAGGGGTTTCCATGCTGACTGCCGTTCCGGCACACGACTATCTGGACTTTTTTCGTCTGAAATCCGCCCTGATATCATTGACGATGTCGTTCCAGCGGTTCCAGGCTTCCGGCTTCTCGGTTCTCAGCTCGTGCCACCTCTCCCGGGCGAGCAGATAGCAGGAGACCAGCAAAAGGGTGGCCGCGAAGACTTCGATCCAGATCAGAAGTTTCTTCGGTTTGCTCTTCCAGCCCGGGTCTTCGGGAGAATCCAGAACCCTCAGAGTCGAAGGAAGCACGGCCTCCTGTGCCCTCAGTTGCTGCAGGCTTACCGAGAGCATGGAAACCAGCTTCAGTTGTATCTCATAATCTGTTTTCAGGCGGGCGTACTCGATCAGGGCCATGGGCAGAAGATCGTAGCGTACCCCGATGTCGCCGACCACCCCGGTTGTGTTACCGGTCTCGATCTCGGTGATGGCGCTTTGAAGCTCGCGGGCCTTTGCCTCGAGTTCGAGCAGAGATGCGGTGGTACCGGTCCGAAGATTGCTTCGAAGGGCGTGGGCGGTAATCACCGCTTCGATGTACTGGGCCTTCATCTCGGACAGAACAGCTATCAACTGGTCGAGTGCGGCGCTCGGTTCGATGAAGCCGTAAGTGTTCTCGAACTCGATCAGCTGGCTTCCGGTGGCCGCCAGAGAGCTGCTGGCGGAGGCTATCTGGCCTTCGAGCAACAGGCGGTCTTCCGTATTGCGGGAAGAGATGACCCACAGGTTTATGCTGTCAAGGGCCGCAACAACCTCTTCCGAGACCTGTATGGAGTATTCCGGGCTTCCCGTTGTTATCTTGATCTCGATGAAGCCGGCTGATGTAGCACTGGCGGAAAAGTTCTTCCTGAAATGCCTTCTCGCGAAGTACAGAGCTGTCTGGGGTTGCCGGCGGTGGCCGCTTGCAAGCCGGATCGTGTCCAGGTATCCCGTCTTCAGGATGACATGGTCAAGCAGTGACCTGCTGTTGAGGATCGTTACGTAAACATCGCCAAGGGTGGTCATAAGTGGGAGCGAGTAACCCATCCCCCCGCTGAAGACCCCCGCAATGTCGGTGAGGGAGAACCCGCCGAGGCTGAGGCCGCCTGAACTCTGGTTTTCGGGGGGCAGAATGACAGTTGTCACGGTGTACTTTTTTGGGAGAAAGTACGATCCCACAATGGCGGGGATCATCACGAAAAGCAAGACCTTCAATACGAAACGCCGGTTCTTCAGAAGAAGATACATCAGCTTTGCGGGGACTTTCTGCATGACGTGCTTACTCCTTCAAGGGTTCCGGGCGACTCTCCCGCCCGCATTCCTGTGTATCTGCTGAATCTGCAGCAATCCTGTTTTCTTTTCCGTAGCCGCCGAGAATGGCCAGCATTCCCAGCGTGATCCAGAAGAACGACCCGGTCTGGGGCCAGTGCAGAAGGTTGTCTACGAGCTGGTGCACGCAGAACGCCGTGACGGCCAGAATCACGCCCACCGCCATTTCATTTTCGGACCGCCTGCGCCAGGCGCGCCTGGCGACGTGGAAAACTGCCCCCGCAAGAAGCAGGAGTGAAGCCATCGAGGCTGCCCCCCCCTTCAAAAACATGTCAAAGACAAGACTGTCAAGGCCCTGAAACTCCCTGACGTGATCGATGCTTTGCTCGTACCTTTCCTCCCAGAAACTGTACAGGCTTGTTCGACCCGCGTAGTAATGTCTGGCTCCCCACCCCACGCCGGTGACCGGGCTATTCATTATGCCCCGGATATATCCTGAATAGGCCACATACCTGTGGATAAGAGTTGCCTCCACCATGGCGGCCCTGGGGTTTGTGATAAGAATGAGCTGGCGGTTGAAAGTTTCGGCATTTGCCGCCATGAACCCCGTGAAGGCCGTGACTGCAAGCAGCGGAACCCATACCATGCGTCTGAACCTGTACATCAGGTACAAGATACATGCCGTTGTGAGAGCGATGAAGCAACCCCGGGAATAGGTATAAAGCCCGTTCAATACGCCAAGCAGAGTGGTGATGCCGCAGAGAAGCTTCCAGCGTGTCTTCTGAAGGAAGAAGACAGCTGCCAGCGTCACGGGTACCGTGAGTTCAAGGAACCCCGAATAGCTGTTGGCTCCTCCCCTGATGGTGGCAAACACCCTTCCGGCGATCTCGTAGCCCTGGGACACCTCGCCGGCGGCCCAGGCGCCGCCTGAGTGGAACTGGAACATGCCGTAGACCGATAGCACGAAAAGTGAAATCACGATGCCCTTCAGCATCCTTTCGTACCACTCGGGTCTTGCGTACCAGTCTATCACCAACACCGTGAGAAGCATGGGGAAAAAAGACTTGTGCGCCTCGCGCACGGCGCTTACCGTATGTTGTTCATGAACATGGATCGTAACGAAAAGCGAGGCCATCTGTGCCAGATAGGAGAACAGGAGGAGTTTGCCGAAAACCCCGAGGGGAGGAGAGGGAGAAAGCGAGGCTGACTTGGTCAGCAGATAGATGATATAGGTGGCCAGAACAAGTACAGTGGACACGTAGATGGGAAAGGGGCCGAGATCGATTTCAGGATAACCGAGGGCCACCGCGAGGGGAAGAGCAAGAACCCACCTTCTGGGGTCGGGTTGAATAAAAAAGACAAGGGGTACTGCGGGGAGAAGAATGAGGGAGAAGGCCTCCTTTGCGGAGAAGGACAGAATGCATCCGGCGATGTACAGAAAAACAACGGCAGAGATGAGCGCGTGCCTTTTACCGAAGTGGATAGTGGGCGTTGACCCGGGGAGAGGGACCGCTGAAGCCCCGCTTACGGTTTCGGACATGCAGAACCCTTCTGAAAACATGATCTACCATGAATAACCCTGGGAATATACCATCGGAGCCGACCGGTGCACTCTGATGGAGGGTCAGAGGATTTCGGACGCCCTGTTCTTTGCCCGTTCCAGAACTGTCCGTATTCCCGTGAACCTTTCCGGCAGCCGTTTCAGGGTCACGCTGCAGAACCACCGGATTGAGGTTGCCTGCGCGACGCGGAGCCGCCGGAGGGTCTCCGGAGGAAGGGTCTTCTTCCCGTGGCTTGTATCGGGATCGATCATTGCCAGCCTCTCCCCGATCAGCTGTCCCACAGCTTCGGGGCTGTTGTGCCTGAGCATGTATTCCTTCGCAAGATGTCCGATCTCGTGACCCAGGGATCGGTTTTCGAACAGGAGCCTCATTTTTTGAGCCGCGTCGGCAAGGTCCGGAACGGCCCACAATGATCCCTTCTCGTAAGGAGGATCCGTCTCTGCCAGGGGAGCCAGTTCATACCTTACAGGAATAGAGTTGGCCGTATTCATGAAATCCATGTTGCCGCTCCAGCCCGTGGCTATCACCGGCTTTCCCATGGCCATTGCCTCGGCGATCCCCAGCCCGAAGCCTTCCGCACGATGCAGTGATACATATGCGTCGCATGACTTCGTCAAGGTCAGGTTGGTGTTGTCATCAAAGCATTGATCGATGAAACAGACATTCAATCCCTCGGCAGCTTCCCTGAGCGTGTTCATCTGGTGGGGGCTGTAAACGCTGTTCTGTGATTTGATGACCAATCGAACCTTCTGCGTCGGCTTGAAAGCCATGCGAAAGGCTTTTATAAGGGCAAGCGGATTCTTCCTGCTCAAAGAGCTGTTAAAATCAAAGGAGAATAGAAAGATGTATTCATCTTCGTTCAGACCGAACTTTTCCCGGTCGACTTTGACGATCTCCGGTTGAACCACATGCGGCATCAGAATGACCGGAACCGGTGAGGCCGTTGAGATTCCTCTGGCCATGAAGCTTCCCCCGACCCAGATCTCATCCATGAGGGAAAACCTGTCGTGCCATTTACCGGGAAAAGACTCGGTCTCCCACGCCCAGATACCAATGGTGAAGCGGTTTCTGAAAAAACCGGAACCGACCTGGTTTCTGAAAGTGTTAAGAAGATCGGGGTTGATGTGAACAATGTTCACCGGATGGAGCGTGCTGCTGTGTTTTACATTGGAGGAGAGATAGCCCTTGTCTTTGTCAGTTCTGCCGGGAAGCAGTTCATCGGCGTCTATCCGGAGAACATCGATCCCCATCCCTTCAAGAGAGCGGATGTAGCCCCTGGCGGCATGTCCCAGCCCCAGCCCCGCCCGCAGAAATCCTGCGTAGTTCACTCCCCGCAGGGGCGCGCCGGGATAACTTCTACTGTTTCTGGCCATCGTCTGACCCTTCATTCAGGATCAGCGTGGAACCGGGGAAAGAACCTGATGTTCTGGCGAGGCTTCGGCGGCACATCCTTGCGTACAAGCCGCGCAACCCTCCCCCCGAGGGTTTTTCCATGAATCTGAGAAGTATGGCGTCTCCGGAAACTGGAAAAGTGACGGACGCCGGGATCGACTCACGCAGCCCTGCAAGGGTCCCGCTCAGAACCGCTCTGAAAGTCAAAAACCTGCCCCTGAGAAGCAGGGACAGCAGCCAGATCAGCTGCCATACGCAGAGAAACGCGAAGACCCCGCGCATGGCCCTTCTGGAAAGGTGCTTTCTAAGAACCAGTATTCTGTTCCTGTTGCAGAGTCGTTCCTTTTTTGGCGCGACCTTCACCATGGTTCCGCTGAAGTGATGCTCCACAACGGCTTCCGGCTGGTACACGACACGAAAGCCCCTTCGCCAGAGGGATATGCCCAGGTCCATGTCTTCGGAGTAGATGAAAAGCTCGTTCCAGAAGACCCGTTCAGGCTCCTCCAGCGCAGACCTGCGGACCGCCATGGCCCCCCCGCATGGAAAGAGTATCTCGTCCGGATTGTTCCAGTTTTCAGCCGGTTCGCCCCGACCCCTGTCCCGGGAGTAGGCAAGGGCGTCGATGCATCCCCCTGCGGAGTCCATGACGCCGATCTCTCCGAAGCGGCGCATCGAGCTTGTCACCGCTCCCACACCCGGGTCGGAGAATGGCTTCAGAAGGTTCGAGAGCCACTCCGGTGCAACCCGGGTGTCGTTGTTCAGAAGAACCACGATCTCGGAGTCAGAGGCTTTCACCCCCGCGTTGTTGCCACCGGTGAACCCCAGGTTTTTCCCGAGTGCGAGGACCCTGACCCACGGGTAACCGGTTTCCAGCAGTGATAGTGACCCGTCGGTGGAGCCGTTGTCCACCACCATGACACTGCAGTCCGCTGGAGTGTTGCCCTCAAGGGAGCCCAGACAGTCCGGAAGGAAATGCGCCCCGTTGTAGTTCAGAACAATCACCGTGGATGTCACCCCGAAGCCCCCTTATGATCGTATGTCCCGTTCGCCTTCATCATCCCTGAGCCCCGCGAGAGACCCCGTTTCGAAAGCTCGCAGAACCACCGGCGTACGGCGGTTCCCTCAGTGGGTTCGATGAACCTCAGCATTGCCTCTTCTCCGGTAAGGGAATCGAAGGTTGTGCCCGAATCCGGCAGTTTCAATTTGAGACCCGCCAGTGTTCCCTCGAAAATCGCCCTCAATCGAGAGAAATCCCCCCGGATGAGCAGGAACAAAAACAACATGAACTGCCAGGAGACAAGAACGGGCAGCAGGCTTCGCCTGGCGCGGGGTGAAAGATGTCTGCGCAGAACAAGCACTCTGTTCCTTGAAGCGATCCTGTCCTTGAAAAGGCTGTTCCTGCCCGCCGTTCCACTGAAATGATGCTCCACAACGGCGTCCGGCCGGTACACGACACGAAAGCCCCTCCGCCACAGGGAGAGTCCCAGGTCGAAATCTTCACCGTACATGAAAAGTTCGTTCCAGAAAACCCGGCCGGGCTCCTCCAGGGCCGCCCTGCGGACCGCCATTGCCCCTCCGCAAGGGAAAAGGACCTCATCGGATTTGTTCCAGTTTTCCGCAGGTTCGCCCCGTCCCCTGTCGCGGGAGTATGCAAGGGCATCAATGCCGCCCCCTGCGGAGTCCATTACACCCATCTCTCCGAAGCGGCGCATGGAGCTTGTCACGGCCCCCACCCCGGGGTCATCGAATGGCTTCAGAAGGTTAAAAAGCCAGTCCGGTGCAACGCGGGTGTCGTTGTTCAGAAGAACCACGATCTCCGAGTCAGAGGCTTTCACCCCCGCGTTGTTGCCGCCGGTAAACCCCAGGTTTTCCCCCATGGCGAGAACCCGAACCCGGGGGTACCGGGTTTTCAGAAGGGCCAGGGATCCGTCTGTGGAGCCGTTGTCCACCACCATGACGCTGCAGTCCTCTGGAACGATCCCCTCAAGGGAGCCCAGACAGTCCGGTAGGAAATGAGCCCCGTTGTAGTTGACTATTAGTACCGTGCAGGTCAAGGTCACCTCCCGAGGGCCGTTTGTCAGCCCGGTAATATATTCGGGGAATGAAGCGAGCCCCCATGAATATAGCGGCCTTTCACATGCTTCCCAGCGGTGGCGGGGCGAGGCTTGCCTCTCAGAACATTGGCATCCTTCGCGGCCGGTTCTCCTGGTTTTTGCATGATGTGGAGGGCTCGGTCGCACTGCCCGTTCCCCGGAATGTTTCTACCCGCAGGCACCCCTTTCCTTCGGGAAGGCGCTTGTCGGGTGTTTCCAGGCTTTTCGCCCCCTGGCTTCTCGTGAAAAGGCTGTTGGCCTTCGGTGAATTGTGCTCCGGCATCGCCTCGGAGATGAACCGGGAGGGGCAGGCTGCCCTTGTTCACAACAGCATGGTGATCGCAGCCCCTCCTGTTCTTGACCACCTGTCCGTTCCCTCGGTGTACTTCTGCTACGAATACCCCCGGCACCTCTACGAGAAGGACTGCGTAAGAAGAACGGGCAGCCGCTTCGGAGACCTGTTGCTTTTTCATCTGGAACGCGAAGAGAAACGCAGGGACAGGGCTTCCGTCGCCGCTGCCTGCAGGGTGGCCACATTCTCCCCATACATGAGGGACAGGCTGCGGGCAATTTACGGGATCGAGTCAACAATGGTGTATCCCGGGGTTGATTCGTCGTACTTCACCCCTGGCGGAGCGGCAGCAGGGGGCGACCACCTTCTCTCAGTGGGAGCCCTCTGGCCTTTCAAGGGGCACGATACAGCGGTCCATACCGTGTCACTTCTTCCCAGGGAGATCAGGCCTCCCCTGGTTATCGCCGCGGACCGCGAGTTTCCCGGATACGGCGATAAACTTGAGCGGCTTGCGGCGGAGAAAGGCGTTGTTATCACGATTCACAGGGCGGTGACCGACGATGTCCTTCTGGGGCTGTACAGGCGCGCCCTGGCTGTGCTCTGCTTCCAGCGCAACGAGCCGTACGGTCTGGTTCCGCTGGAGGCAATGGCATGTGGAAGACCCGTAGTCGCCAGGAACTCGGGCGGTCTTGCGGATAACATAAAGAACCGTGAGACCGGGCTGATGTTCCACGATTCGGTTCATGAAGCCCGGGATCTCGTTCACGAAGTCATTGCCGATACAACCCTGTCGAAAAGGCTTGGTGAGGCCGGCAGGGCATTCGTCACCGCGAAACGTACGCTTGAAAGCTGCGCGGAGAGGCTGGCAGACCTGATACAGTCCGAAGTCGGAACAGCTATTTGATAGTGCTGTAGGCTATTAATACCGTAGCAATCCCGGCCACGATGGTTATGTACTCCTGAAAAGCGGCCAGAGGTTTCCGGGGAACATCTATCATGCTCCCGGGCTGGATCAGTTCGACCCGGTCCGCCTGTGTGCGCTCGTTTCCGGAGGGAGAGATCACCACAGTGCCGCTTCTGCGGGCATCGGGGGTGTATCCACCCACCATGCCGATGTAATAGGATGCATCCATTCCCGGTGAGTAGGGAACCGGTCCCGGGAATGCCACAGATCCCGAAACTGCAACTGTGGACGGTATGTTCAACACCATCACTTCGTCTCCGGGTTCCAGCGTGAACCGGGAAGCGGCATTGGCGCCCACCATTAAGGGTGAGCCGTTCCTGAGAACGCAAATGGTGTCCACCCGGGCTTCGCTCATGAAGCCGCCCGCCCGCTGGACGGCTTCAAGGGGGGATTCTTCTGGGCTGAACTCGAGGACCGCCCTGATTCCGTTGGCAGCGCCCTGTACGAAAACGAAAGAGTCCGCCCTGGGAAGGTGTATCCTTCCGTCCCTTCTCACCAGGGGGTTCTCTTCCAGAAAGCCGTTGGCCAGGAAGCTGTTTACGTTGTAGAACAAGGTATCGCCGGTGGCGCTAATCATCATCACTTCCGAAAGCGAGGCGTTGGGAAGCGCACCGCCCGCGGCCTCTATGGCGTAGCTGAGCCTGTCGAGCCCGCTTACCTGAACCACTCCGGGTTCACTGACCGCTCCGGTGACGGGGATCTGGAAGTACGCCGAGGATGCGAGACCCACCGACGCCCCCAGTGAACCGAACCTTGCGTTCAAAAGGCCGAGCAGAACGGATGAACAGTCGGCAAGGGTCATACCCGCAGCCGCAATGGGCCGAAAACCCGGAAGGGATATGTTCCCGTCGAGGCTCACGGGAAGCTCGACCAGCGATTGGATGGTTTCGCCGGACGAGATGAAGGGGATCCCCCCGGGAATTGAGAGCCAGAGCCTGTCGCCGACACCCAGAATGTATTCGTCCGGGTTGACGAACCGGACCATGGCGGGCAGATCTGTCGACTGTAACGAAAGCTGCGGGGAAAGCTGCGAAGCGTCCCCGGATGGAAGCTGCAGGAAAAGAATAAGCTGAAGTAGCATGGCCATCCCTTCAGAACAATCCGAGAAAATTTTCTAACAGGTTTGAACGGGAAGATAGCAACAGCATGAAGGCAAAGGCAACCGCAAAGCTCATTCTCCTGTACACCTGCAACAGTGTGTTGTATTTTCGGGGTTCCAGGTTTACCCCTGAAACAACACCTGATGGGAGAACCATACGACATGAACGGACTTGTGCTTGTAACCGGCGGCGCCGGTTTCATCGGCTCTCACCTTTCCGACCTCCTTCTCGCATCGGGTTACCGTGTGAGGGCGCTCGACTCCCTTGATCCTCAGGTTCACGGTGAGGGAAGGAATCGGCCGTCATACCTGGATCCCCGTATCGAACTCATGGTTGGGGATGTTCGCGACCCGGGAGCGGTGGCGTCTGCCCTGGAAGGGGCCGATTACCTGATCCACTTCGCCGCGGCGGTTGGAGTGGGCCAGTCCATGTACGAGATCACCCGCTACACATCCATCAATTCCATGGGTGCGGCCGTTGTGCTCGAAGAGGCCCTCAAAAAGAGGGACCGCATCCGCAAGATGCTTGTGGCAAGCTCGATGTCCATCTACGGCGAGGGGGCTTACAGCTGCGGTAACTGCGGACCCGTGAGCCCCGGGCTCAGACGCCCCGAGCAGCTCGCGCGGCACGACTGGGAGATGCATTGCCCCCTTTGCGGCGGAACATGCGTCCCCGTACCCACACCCGAGTCCAAGCCCCTGGCTCCAACAAGCGTCTACGCCGTGGGCAAGCGTGATCACGAAGAGCTTTTTCTCTCAGTCGGTGATGCCTACGGAATTCCTGCCACAGCCATGAGGTTTTTCAATGTCTACGGTGAAAGGCAGGCCCTTTCCAACCCTTATACAGGGGTTGGGGCGATCTTCGCCTCCCGGCTGATGAACGGAAACTCGCCCGTCGTTTTTGAGGACGGAGGCCAAAGCAGGGATTTCATACATGTCCGTGACCTGGTCAGGGGTTGCCTTCTGGCGCTTTCGAACCATGAGTCCGACGGCAGGGTCATCAATCTGGGCACCGGCAACCAGGTCTCCATTCTGCAGGTTGGCAAGGCCATTGCCAGGGAGCTGGGAAGGGACGACATCCCATTCACCATCCGCAACCAGTTCAGGGCCGGCGACATCAGGCACTGCTTCGGTGACGTGTCCCTCGCCGCTTCCCTGCTGGGGTTCAAGGCTGAAATACCTTTCAGCGAAGGGGTGAGCGACCTTTGCACCTGGGTGCTGGGTCAGACCTCGGTCGACATGGTTGACAAGGCCACCGAAGAACTGGCAAAAAGAGGCCTTGCAAGGTGAGCACCCGAATCCTGCTGGACGCCAGGGCGGCACAGCGGACCATAGACGGCATCACCCGATGTTCCATTGAGGTCACCGGGCAACTGGGGCGGCAGAAGGGCTGGAACCTGGCCGTTATTGTTCATCCATCCGCAGCGGGTCACTTTGAAGCCATGGGTGTGGAAGTGATCCACAGCACCGTACCCAGGTTCAAACCGGGGGAGGATGCAAGGCTTTCCCCCTTTGTTCGCGGGTACAAACCCGATGCCTATGTCGTTTTCTCGATGGCGGGGCCGACCCCCGCAGGAGTTCCCACGATCATCACCGTGCACGATCTGATGGTTCTCAACGTTCCCTGTTACTTCGGCAACGGGATCATCCGGAATGCACTGTACCGGCTCCGCTTTCGAACCATCATCGCTAGAAGCGCTTCGCATGCCTCTGCCATCGCCTGTCCCTGCATGACTACGAAAAGGGACATCGCCAGAAGGTTTCCCGATGCCGTCGGCAAGGTTTTCATCACTGGGGATGGTCAGTCGTTTTTCGCCGCAGGCGACGGGATAACGAACGGAAGGGAGAACGGCCCGTTCCTGGTGGTGGGAAATGCCAGGGCCTACAAGAACCTGCCCCGGTTGCTCACCGCCTACGGCAGGGTGTGGGCCATGAACCGCAACATACCCCCAATGATCATGGCTATCAGAAATGACAGGGCATTCCAAGAGTTCAGAACCCACCTGTCCACGAATCCGGCGGCGGAAAGAATAACTGTGCTCTCAGGAGTGTCCGATTCCGAACTCAGAGACCTTTACCTCTCGTGCCGTGCCCTTCTCATGCCTTCGGTGTACGAGGGCTTCGGTCTGCCCGCGCTTGAAGCCATGGCAGCCGGAGCTCCGGTAATGGTCTCGAGGGGCACCGCACTCGAGGAACTCGCGGGTGACGCCGGGGTCCTTGTCGATCCCTATTCTGTCACGGACATCGCCAGGGGTATCGCTGAGCTGTCCGTTGCGACACCCGTTGAGCTTGCCGGGATGGGAACTTCAGGCATTCAAAGGGCATCGTGCTTTTCGTGGGAAAATACAGCCCGGAGCTTCGCCCGGGTCATCGAGGGTCTTGTATGAAGATATCGGTCGTGAACCCCCCCTTCAAAAACGGCAGGTTCTCCAGAACTTCCCGGTCACCCGCCATTGTGAAGAGTGGGACCATGTACTGGCCGTTCTGGCTTGCCTACCTCGTGGGAGGGCTGGAGAGGGCCGGTCACACCGTGCAGTTCCTTGACTGTCCGGCCCGGGGTATCCGCCGGGAGGACCTTCCATCGGTAGTTGGAGGTTTCGGACCCGGTCTTGTGGTGATGGACACATCAACACCGTCCATAAACAGCGACCTCGCGGTTGCCGAAGAGCTGAAACAAGGTCTGCCGGGTTCCCGACTTGTTCTGGTCGGCACCCACGTCAGCGCCCTGCCCCTTGAGGTACTTGCCGGGGCGCCCTTCGTAGACGCAGTGGCCGTAGGTGAGTATGACTTATCGCTGGTTCGCGCCGCTGCCGGCGAAGAACTTTTGAAGATTCCGGGCCTGGGCGTGAACACTCCTGACGGCGGTGTACTGACGGGGCCGCCCGAACTCGTCGAAGACCTCGACAGCCTGCCGTTCCTTGCCGACGTTTACCGAAGGCACCTCAGGCCGGAAGACTATTTTTTCGCCGCTGCCAGGTATCCGAGCGTGATGACCATCACCAGCCGGGGGTGTCCTTACAAGTGCTCTTTCTGTGTCTGGCCGCAGGTCCTTCACCCCGGGGGTTACAGGGCGCGCAGCGCAGAGAACGTCGCCCGTGAATTCCGCCTCATCGCCGAGTACTTCCCCCGGGTCAGGGAGATCGTGGTGGAGGACGACACCTTCAGTGTTGACAGCACCAGGGTCTCACAGGTTGCGTCCGCAATTGCCGCCGTGGGGAACCGGCTCCCCTGGACTGCAAACACCCGTGCCAACCTTTCCCTCGATGCCATGAAAACAATGAAGGCAGCCGGCTGCCGGATGCTCATCGTGGGTTACGAGTCCGGCAGCCAGGAGATCCTGAACGGTGTATCCAAGGGCACGACCGTTCAACAGAACCTTGAGTTTTCCGTACGGGCCAGGAAGGCGGGGCTGATGGTTCACGGCTGCTTCATGGTCGGGAACCCCGGCGAAACCAGGGCAACGATGGAGCAGACCCTGTCCATGGCCATGAAACTCAGGCCTGACACGGCCCAGTTCTTTCCCATAATGGCCTACCCCGGAACCAGGCTCTATGATCAGTACCAGCGTCAGGGTGTTCTCAGAACAACTGACTTCTCACAGTGGCTCACACCCGAAGGGCTGCACAACTGCGTCGTTGACCTGCCGGGGCTTCCGGCTGAAGAACTGGTGAGTTTCTGCAACCACGCCAGGAAGAAGTTCTATCTCAGGCCGTCATACATCGCCGCCAAGATTGCTCAATCCGTTCTGCACCCCTGCACCGAAGGGAAGCGTAACCTGAAAGCCTTCGGAACATTTCGCAGGCATCTGTTCAGGGGTTCAAGGTGAGAAAACTGCTTCTGTTCTTTGCGGTATGCCTTGATTCCGCCGCAGTGTTCCTGGCCATGTTCGCGGCGGGGGCGATAAAGTTCAACACCGGTCTGTTCCAGGGCGCCACCCCCATGTCTACACTGATGATAGCCTCAGGCAGCATGGTCTCGGTTCCATTCTGGATATCACTTTTCTTCGTGACCGGGATCTACAGAATGAAATGGGACCTGGGCTGGGCCGACGAGATGAGCCTTGTGTTCAAGCAGGTCACCATTGGTATTGTTCTGCTCTCTCTGGGAGCCTTTCTGATAAGCCCGGCCATTTCCGTCGGGAGATGGATTTTCTTCATCTACTTCGGTCTTCTGCTTTTTCTGCTGTTCATCGCAAGGGCTGCCGCGAGGCTTCTTGAAAGACGCTGGGCGAAACGCGGCCTTGTGAGCAGGAATGCCCTGGTGATCGGTTGCGGCAGGAGGGCCTCTGAACTGGTTTCGTTCATCGAGGCCAACAAGACGCTGGGCTACAGGGTAGTCGGGTTCGTGACGCCCCCCGGCGACGGGCACGAGGAAGTGATAACGGACCGCATCATAGGAGACATGAACGATCTTGACGGACTGATCGAGAGGTTCGGCGTGGAGGAGATCCTCGTCACCATCGCCAGCAATTTTCACGACGATATTCTCGGCCTCCTGCTGCCCGCAGCCGGCAGGGGGATAAAGGTGAAAGTCGTTCCCGACCTCTTCGATGTGATAGCCGGCCATGTTCACTCAACCCAGATCCTGGGCCAGCCTCTCATGGAGCTTCTTCCCGAGCGGCTGAAGAGCTGGGAGAAACTGGCGAAGACAGTAATGGATTTCATGATCTGTCTTCTGGTTTTGCTGGCGGGACTACCCCTGTGGCTGGTTCTGGCCGTCATCATAAAGCTGGACAGCCCGGGTCCAGTTTTCTACGTGCAGACCAGGGTCGGAAAGGGCGGAAGGGAATTCGGGATAGTCAAGTTCCGCAGCATGGTGAAGAATGCCGAGTCCGGCTCAGGCGCGGTCTGGGCTGGCCGGAACGACCCCAGGGTCACCAGGGCGGGAGCATGGCTGCGCAAGACAAGGCTTGATGAGGTTCCCCAGATACTGAACATCCTCGCAGGCCACATGTCCCTTGTTGGGCCACGACCCGAGAGACCCGAGATCATAAGCAAGCTCAGGCTCGTTTTCCCCTTCTACAACAAAAGGCTGACAATAAAACCGGGACTGACGGGCTGGGCACAGGTGAAGCTCGAATACGATTCCTCCCTCGAGGACGTGGCGGAAAAACTGAAGTACGATTTTTTCTACATCGAGAACCAGTCTCTTTTTCTTGATATCGAAATACTCATGAGAACGGTGAAAGTGGTGCTGACGGGCGCAGGCGCCCATTGAGCCCCGGAAAGGAAGTCCCATGAAGGTCCCCATGCTGGACATACACAGGCAGCATGAGCCGATACTCGACGAGTTGAACGCGGTTTTCAGGGAAGCCCTTGAAACATCCCGATTCATAAAGGGTCCCGAGCTCGACATGCTCGAGGCTGAATTCGCCGGTTACTGCTCCACACGCAGGGCGGTGGGGTGCGCTTCAGGCACCGACGCCCTGATCCTCGCCATGCAGGCCGTGGGCATGGAGCCCGGCGAGATCGCGGTGACAACACCGTTCACGTTTTTCGCAACCGCCGGTGCCGTTGTGCGGGCGGGGGGCGTTCCGGCCTTCGTGGATATCCGTGAGGACACCTTCAACATGGATGCTCGGGAACTAGAGTCGTGGTTGAACCGCAACTGCGCTTCAACTGAGAGGGGCGTCGTACACCGCCTCATGAAGACCAGGGTGGCGGCGGTGATACCCGTTCATCTCTTCGGCCAGACCGCCAACATGGATGAGATACAGGATGTGTGCGGACGCTGGGGGCTTCCGGTGGTGGAGGATGCCTGCCAGTCCGTCGGAGCTTCCTGGAAGGGCAGGAAAGCCGGGTCCATGGGTCAGCTCGGTTGCTTCAGCTTTTTCCCCTCGAAGAATCTCGGTGCCCTGGGTGACGGCGGTATGCTGACGGCGAACGACGCGGAACTGGCGGACCGGCTCGTTCTTTTGAGGGAGCACGGAGGGCAGGGCTACCTGCATGCCACCGTTGGCACCAACAGCAGGCTCGATGCCCTGCAGGCTGCATTTCTGAGGGTAAAGCTAAGAAGGCTCGAATCCTGGCACTCCGGTCGCAGAGCGAACGCGGCGTTCTACGAC
Source organism: Candidatus Fermentibacteraceae bacterium (assembly GCA_046485185.1). Classification (GTDB taxonomy): domain Bacteria; phylum Fermentibacterota; class Fermentibacteria; order Fermentibacterales; family JCC-6; genus UBA6080. The sequence continues at coordinate 28,086 of JAWOHL010000004.1, read as the reverse complement.
AAGGCCTTCGAAAACCATGCCCATGTGAGAACACCCTTCATTGCAGAAGGGGCCGTGAGCATCTACAACCAGTACACTCTCAGGGTGGAGAACCGGGATGGGCTGCTCGAACACCTGAGGTCACAGGGTATCGGCTGCGCCGTGTACTATCCTCTCTGCCTTCACCAGCAGCAGTGCTTCGAGTACCTGGGCTACCGCAGGGGTGACTTTCCAGTGGCCGAGGCGTGCAGCGCCGATGTCATATCCCTCCCTGTTTTTGGCGAGCTCACACGGGAAGAGCTCGAGGCAGTCGTGACAGCTGTGAAAGGTTTTTACGAAGGCAATGGGCATAACTGCTGACAGCTTCGGTCACGCTTTCAGGGGGCTGCGTCTCCTTCTCAAGACCCAGCGGAACGCGCGGGTTCATACCGCAGTCCTTATAGTGGTTGTCGCCGCGGGTTTCGCAGTGGGCCTCTCTTCTTTGGAATGGGCCCTTGTGGTGCTGGCATCTGCGCTTGTGTTCAGCGCTGAGGCCATTAACACCGCCCTTGAAAAACTCGCGGACAGGGTTTCCCCGGAAAAGCACCCCCTTGTGCGGGATGCCAAGGACGCCGCGGCAGCTGCTGTCCTCATCTCCGCTATCGGCGCCGCTGTTCTGGGGGCACTGGTCTTTATTCCGGCGCTGCTTCGCCGGTGATTGGGGAGCCATGATTGACAGGATGATCCTGAGGAACGATCCCGAAAGGGTTCGCAAGGCGGTTGCGGCCAAAAAATGCGTCTGCTTGATCGATGAATGGCTCTCCATGGACGAAAGGCTTCGGGTCGTAAGCTCAGAGGCCGACGGACTTCGGGCCCTTCGAAACTCGCTTAGCCTCAGGGTGTCGGCCCTCAAGAAGGCTGGACAGCCCGCTGATGATGCCATGGAGGAGAGCAGGGCCGTCGGGGAGAAGATCGCCGTTCTCGAGCGTGACTCGAAAACCCTTGAAACCGGCATGAGCGAAATACAGCTCTCCATACCCAACATCCCCGACCCTGATGTCCCGCTGGGCGGAGAAGACGCCAATCAGGAGATCCGGCGCTGGGGCGAACCCCCGAGCTTCGATTTCACGCCCAGACCGCACTGGGAGCTCATGAAGGGTGTGTACGAACCCGAGGCCGCGGGGGAGATAGCCGGCTCGAACTTCATCCTCTTCCGTGGGTGGGCGGCCCGGCTTCAGCGGAAACTCATAAACTGGATGCTGGACAATCACCATTCCGCTGGAATGGAGGAGGTATGGCCCCCCTTCCTCGCCTCACGCGAGTCGGTCACTGCCACCGGTCAGCTTCCCAAACTGGAGGAGGACATGTACCGTCTCGAGAGGGACGATCTTTTCCTGATCCCCACCGGTGAAGTGCCCATAACGAACCTCTACCGGGGGGCCATGCTCCCGGGCTCAGCCCTTCCGGTGAAGCTCTGCGGGTACACGCCGTGCTTCAGGAGGGAGGCCGGAAGCTACGGCAAGGAAACCAGAGGACTGAACCGTGTTCACCAGTTCGAGAAGGTGGAGATGGTCTGGCTCACCCACCCCGATGAGTCCCGCAACGCTCATGAGGCCATGCTCGCCCACGCTGCCGGCCTTCTCGAGCATCTTGGCCTGCACTACCGGGTGCTGCTTCTCGCTTCGGGAGATCTGAGTTTCTCCGCGGCCCGCTGCTACGACCTTGAGATCTGGTCGCCCGGACAGGAGAAGTGGCTGGAGGTTTCTTCGGTCTCCAACTTCCATGACTTCCAGGCGAGAAGGGGGAACATCAGGTTCAAACCCGACGGGGGGGGCAAGCCCCTGTTCGTCCACACCCTGAACGGATCGGGGCTGGCTCTGCCCCGGCTGATCTCCACACTTGTGGAAACATTCCAGAGGGCCGATGGCACCGTGGATGTCGAGGGCCTACTTTCGAGGCTCGTGATCCCAGAGAAGAGTGGGCCCGCGGAGTAACAGCTTAACCATTCCGTGGATAGCCGAGATACCCATCAGCCAGAAGTAGTAGGGCATCAGGAACAGGGTTGGAAGACCCCGCCTGCAAACGGCGCCGGTCAATGCCGCAAGGTTGAAAAGCACCGAGAACCACAGCAGCGCTCCGTAGAATGGCCCAGTTTTTGCAAGCAGACAGAGGGATGCCACGGCCAGCACCGCAAAAACACCGATCTGCCACCTCAGTATCTTGTGCAGAAGGAGTTGCATGGCGAGCCAGAACCTTCCCTTCCCGAGCGCCATGAAAAAGAAGCGAACAGCCATTCCGAAGTACTGCGCCACGATTCTCACCATGCGCCTGTACTGTGACTGATCGCTGTCCGAGGGTTCAAGGGCGACGGCGCCGGGGTTGAAAACACACTCCATTCCCTGCATCCTGACCATGACCCCGATCTCGAAGTCGTCGGCCCTTTTGGGACCGGCGGGCATGAAAAGCCCTTTTCTCAGGGCGAAGACCGCTCCCGTAGTTCCCAGGACCGAGCCCAGTCTACCGCAGAGTTTTTTCAAAAGTGTTTCGTAGCGCCAGTATGCGCTTTCGCAGGTTTCCACGGTCAGGCTGTTCCGTCTTGAGCCGTCAACGCAGCCAACGGCCGGGTCGGAGAAGGGTTCGACGAGCTGTGAAACGGTGTCCTGCCTGAAGACTGTGTTCGCGTCGGTAAGAACGAGGATCTCTCCGGTAGCGAGGCTCCTAATCCTGACCATGATCTCGGATTTGCCGACCCTCTCCCCCGACCTGTGAAGAACCACACCCATGTCGGAGTAGGATTTCACTATCTCATCGGTATCGTCCGTCGAGGCGTCGGAGCCGACGATTATCTCCATGAGATCGGCGGGGTAGTCCTGCGAGAGAAGGTTCTCGATTCGGGAGGCGATGCAGCTGCCCTCGTTCCTTGCCGCCACGAGACAGGTCACCCTGGGAAGAACGGCGAAGGCGCGGGCCTTATGCTTTTTACGAAGCATGCCCGCCACAAAAAGCATGGCCGGGTACCCCGCCAGGGGAAGCACGATCATCCCCACACTGATCCAGAACACTGAAAGTGCCATGACCTGCAAGAAATCCTTCCGGTGGGATCGGCAAGTGTCCGGGTATCTTAATCACTCGGGGCACCGGCTACAACCATGAGGTGGTTTCCAGCTCCACATGGTGCGGCTGTCGGCCTGGTGGTGCCCTGCTGCCTTCGGTTACTATCGGGTGATTGCCTGGGGCTGTAAAGGGTACGACTTGAGCACACCGGCGCTCATATACCGGCAGGTTTCGAAACCTGCTTCCAGAAGAAGGATTCGTCCCTCGTCGAGGCCGAAGAATACCCATGGGTCCCTGTGCGTGTCTGACCCGAGGGTTGCATGTCTTCCTCCCAGAGACCTGTAGAGCTTCAGAACGGGAAGGGAGGGGTAGGTGGTTTTCTCGCGGCGCCTCAGCCCCGAGGTGTTAAGCTCGAGGACGATGCCCCGTGCGATGACGGCGCCCAGAACATCCTGCATGAGACCCGGCCAGAGAAGCGTTTCATCGAACGAGGTGTCGAGCCCCGCGAGCGCCATTCCCCTTCGAAAAATGCCAAGATGCGCCAGAACATCGAAATGCGGAGTCTCAAGCATTTCGAGTGTGGTCCGGTAGTACCGCTCAGCGACTTCAAGGGGGGAGAATTTTTCAAAAACATCGGGTCCGAGCACAAGCTGGTCATCCAGCCAGTGCAGGGCGCCGGTGACATAGTCGAAGCTCATCCCTCTGATCGTATCCTTGACCTTGGAGCCGTACAGATGCGGCTCCCCCACCTCGACTCCGCACAGGACCATGAGTTCAGGGTTTTGTGACTGCGCGTCCCGCACTGCGGCCTTATACCTTGCTCCGTCGAAAAAGCCCGTGCACGCGTCGCTCGGATGATAATCGAGGTGCGCAACGAAACCCAGGCCTGCAAGACCTGCCTCGGAAGCCCTCCTGGCAAGTTCCGACTCAGTAAGGGTGGCGTCCGGTGAGTTGGTTGTATGAACGTGCATGTCGAAGAGGGGAGGCATTCTCAGAAGGTCACTCCAAGGCCCACAAGAACCATTTTCCAGCGGAGATCCAGCGGAATAGCGAATTCGAAGGTCAGGCCGCCCGGGATCCAGACCTCCCGTTGAGAACCGGGAAACGAGTAGACCGCGCCGGTGCGGATGCAGTGGTAGAAACCGTCATCCATCTCTGACCAGTCCCAGTCCCCCGATGAGTCTTCGGGAATGTTGATGACATCCGGACCGTAGCCGGCATCCCAGGCGGCGAAAACCTCGAGGTCGGAACCGAGCAGGTAACCCGCTGCAAGTGATGCCCTTCCCCCGATGACCTTTGCCGGGATCACATAGTTCGCTCCGGCGGTTACCGAAAGCGCCTCACGGACTCCGGGGTCGAGAATGGCCACTCGAACCTGGGGACCGAGCCCGTAGCCGTAAGCCGCGAAACCCAGGTCGACGCCCCTCGCGGCTCCGGTCAGGAATGAAAGGGAGGGGCTGATCGGGATGTCGTCCTCGCCGGAGGCGTCGGCCTCGCGGCGGTCGTCACTGCTCAGGTAGGCTGGAAGCCCCACTCCTCCCGATACGGACAGCTCGTTCTCACCAAGTGTACGGGCACCCTGCATTGAGCCGTAGTAGCATCCCGCCCCCAAAACCATGAAAACCACGCATGCGGAAACGATCTTTGACTTCAAAATCCCCCCCTCTCTGCACGCTATATTATTCTTCATCCCGGGGGGGTTGCACAATCCACAAGGAATCGGAGGCGGGAAGTGAACTCAAGACGTGCGGCAGTGCTTCTTTCCGGTTGCGGCGTGATGGATGGAACCGAGATACACGAAGTTGTTTCAGCCCTCATAGCGCTGGAACAGGGAGGCTTCAGTTGTTTTTTCATCGCGCCGGATGTTCCTCAGGCCAGGTCTCACAACCATCAGACGGGAGCACAGCAGTCACAAAGGTCCGTCCTGGCGGAAGCGGCCAGGATCGCCAGGGGTCCTGTCATTCCACTCGAAAAGGTCGACATGAATGACCTCGATGTTCTGGTGATTCCCGGAGGGCTTGGAGCCGCAACCACGCTGTGCGACTTTGCCGAAAAGGGTGCGGGCTGTACCGTGCTTCCCTCGGTGGCTGACCTTGTCGGTTCCGCGCATGCCCTGGGCAAACCAATAGCAGCCATGTGTATAGCTCCGGTTATCCTTGCAAGGTGCATTCCGGGGGTCACTCTCACTCTCGGCGGGCACGCCGACACGATAAGGGCCGCGGAGAGCATGGGAGCCGTTCATGAGCCGTGTGAGGTGGATCAGGCAGTGGTTGATATCGAGAACAGGGTGGTCACCACACCGGCTTACATGATGGCCGATGGCCCGCTTCAGGTGTTTTCCGGCGCGGAAAGCATGGTTTCGGGGCTCAACTCCCTGCTTTTTTGACCCTTCCCACAGGGGCCATGTAGACGACGAACTCGTCCTTGCCGTCAATGCCGCACATGGCATCGGAGAGTTCCTGGTCGTAGGCGCCTATCGCACAGGTACCGGCCCCGATGGCTTCGACCGCGAGATAGAGGTTCTGGCATGCGTGACCCGCATCGAGGGCGATGAGTTTAGAAGACACCGGGCCGTAACGCCATTCCGTCCTGTATGGCACAGCGGTCCAGATGAAAACTACCGAAGAGCTGCCGCAGAACTCCTGGCCATGACAGGCGGAGGTCATTTCGGCGCGGGAGGGAACCCTGCCCGTGAAATCGAGGGAGTCATCGAGGGGCATGTACCTGTAAAGCCCCGGGGGAAGACCGTTCACATCAAAGACCGCTATCAGGGTGTCGAGGGGATGCCGGGCTCCCGCGGACGGGGCTGCCCTCAGGGTCACGACACCTCCGCCCTGCCTTCTGATGACCTGCCGGACTCCCGAAACCGATCTGAGAAGCCAGGCAAGTTCTGTCAAATCAAGCGGGTCTGGAAGAAAAGCCCTGCGGCTTGCCCTTCGGGCGAAAGCAGCCTCGAGGGAAACAGAAAAAGAACCAGGCATGGGATCGGGAAGAGCGATCGGCTTTTCGTGAAAGGACGGCTGGACTTCGGGCATGGGTATGCCCCGGCTCTGATCGCTCGTGAAACCCTCAAGCTCTTTCCAGCCCGATCTTAGAAGATCACTGTTCATTGCACTCCTGCCATTCAAGAAGGTCTTCCGGCAAAATTGTCTCCACAAGCGACTTGATGCCCCGGAACACCCCGGCACAAACAAGCCCCGATAGTTGCGATGTTGGCATTCTTTCGGGCAGGTGTCAAGGCTGACAGCGCCAAGTATATTTCAAGAAACTTTTCCAACATTTTCAGGAGTGTCAGTATAATGCGATACGATTTTGACATCCCAGTTGACCGGCGGAATACCAGTTGCCTCAAGTGGGACTATCTCGATTCAATGTTCGGTCGTGATGACCTTATAAGCATGTGGATAGCTGACATGGACTTCATGTTGCCGGAACCCATACTCGCTGCGATCTGTGAAAGGGCCGGACACGGCGTCTTCGGTTACACGGCGATACCCGAATCGTTCTACGTGGCTGTGGAGTCATGGTTCGCGAAACATTACGGTTTCGAGCTCCAGAGGGAATGGATAGTCACGACTCCCGGTGTTGTTCCTGCATTCAACTTCGCCATGCAGCAGTTCACTGCCGAAGGAGAGGGGGTGATCATTCAGCCACCGGTGTACTACCCTTTTGAGGAGTCCATAAGGAACAACAGACGGACAACGGTGGAGAATCCTCTTGTTCTGAGGAGCGGGCGGTACGGCATCGACTTCGACGACCTCGACCGCAAGGCGGCCAATGCCCGCATGCTTGTCATCTGCAATCCGCACAACCCGGTGGCAAGGGTCTGGAGCCGGGAGGAACTCAAGGGGATGATGGAGATCGCCGAAAGACATGATCTGACAGTGTTCTCGGACGAGATCCATTCCGATGTCGTCTTCGAGCCCCATCGGCACTTTCCCACTCTCCTTCTCGGGGATGACGCCAGAAAACGTACGATTGCCGCCTACGCCACCAGCAAATCGTTCAACCTTGCGGGGCTTCAGCTATCAGTGATCATCATTGTCGATCCCGTGTTGCGAGCCGAATACACCCGTTTCATCAGGAACCTTCACCTGATCGGGTCCAACATTTTCGGGATCGTGGGTACCCAGACCGCGTATGAGCATGGCGGCGAGTGGCTTTCACAGCTGCTTCCCTACCTCTGGGCAAACTACCTGTTCGTCAGTGAGTATGCGCGCGAGAACCTTCCTGGCGTTCGGGTGCTTGAACCTGAAGGCACCTTTCTTCTCTGGCTGGACTGCAGGGGAACGGGAATGTCCGATGAGAAGCTCAGGGAGTTTTTCATCCACAAGGCCGGCGTAGGAATGAACAACGGCGCCATGTTCGGAACGGGCGGAGACGGTTTCATGCGGATGAACATCGCCACTCCCCGCGCCAACCTCAGGGCCGCCCTCGACTGCATTCGCGAGGCACTCGGCGGTTGCGATTCCAAAACGGAGTTCTGCGCCGCAGTGAACCGCTGACCTGACCCGGTCATCCAGATGCCCGCGGAACAAAAATCCGGTATATCATCCCCCGAAGCAGGGGGGTGCTCATGAACGGTGAAGAACGGTTCTGCCGTAAGTGCGGAAACAGGCTGGAACCGGGAAGCGTTTACTGTATCCGCTGCGGAACCCGCGTTCTGATGGACCGGGACGCAACCCTTCCCGAGACGGATACCGCCGAAAGGATCCCACCGGCCATACACGACCGGGTTCACCAGCTTCTTGTGGAAAAGAAGTACATCGAGGCCATAAGGTGTTACCGCGAGAGCACCTCACAACCGCTTAAAGAATCCAAGGCGGCCATCGACGCCTACATCGCCGGGAACGGAATCGACGCCGGTGCCGACTCCAGGGCACGCACACTTCCCTTTCGTTGCGCGGGAGCGGTTCTGGGATTTTTTCTATGGATGGCGTTCATCGGCGCCATGCCCTTCGCGGCACAATGGCTGGCGCCAAGGGTTTTCGGCCCGGGGATTTCCCGGGGGTCCATCGAAACGTGCATGGCGCTCTTGCCCATCATCATGGTCATGTTCTCCCTGGTTTTGTTCTTCCTTGTTCTGTCATCCCGCCGGAGGAGGGCAGGTGGAAGCGGAGAGCCATCCTTCGGTTCAGGATCGGACGAGGGGTAACCTGATCCGGACCTCTTCATGAAAACCGTTCTGGATGTAACGATCTGCACCCACAGCCGGGGCGGCGTGGGCAGATGGGTGGCGGGGCTTTCCAGGGGGCTTACGGCGGTGAATCCTGATCACAGCTCCGTGGATGTCCCCGAAACCCATCCAATTCACGCCACACCAGTCAGGGAAGCCAGGGTTCTTCCCTTTCCTTTCTGGACCAGGATTCCCCTTCTGAGGCGGAAATTGTACGGTGCAGGCCGTCTTGAAGCCACCAGGGCGAAGCGGATCCGGCGCTTCGTCGGTACTCCCGACGTGATCCATCTCTCGGGGGTTCAACCCTTCGGCTTCGGCAGGAAGACCGTGGTAACCTTTTTTGACGACACTGCCTGGACGGCTCCCGGTTCCCATACGGCAGATACCCTGTTCTTCTCCCGAAGGCTCGAAAGCCTTATAAGACAGGGGGCTTCGGTTGTGGCCATAAGCGAATGGACAGCGAACAGGGCGATCGATCTGTTCGGTCTTCCGCCGGAAAGGGTCTGTTCAGTGGGTGGTGCGCCGGATGAGATGTTCAGCCCCGGTGCACCAGATCCGGGGTTACTTTGCCGTCTGGGGCTTGAGCCCGGTCGTTATCTCCTGCATGTGGGCAGTTTCGTCCCCAGAAAGAACATCCCGTTCCTTGCGGAATCCTTCATGAGGGCATCGGTGCCCGGGATGAAGCTTGTGCTGGCTGGACTGGAGAGATGGGGGGATCAGCAGATTCCATCCTCCGGGAGCATAGTCTGCAGGGACGATGTTTCCGATGCCGACCTGCTTTCCCTTTACCGGGGAGCCCGCGCTCTCCTTCTTCCAAGCTCGGAAGAGGGGCTCGGGCTTCCGGTGCTTGAGGCCTTCGCCTGCCGCACACCGGTCGTGTCATCTGATGGAGGGGCGCTTCCGGAGACAGTGGGAGAGTGCGGGCTCGTGCTTCCGGCACTGGACGGAGACGTCTGGGTACGCGCGATCCGTGACCTGGCGTCCGAGGCAACCGTGGCCAGCCTGAGGGCCATGGCTGAAACCTACTGCAGGATCACGTGGGAAGATGTGGGTAGAAAAACGCTCGAGTTTTACAGAAGGATAACTGAGACTGCCGAAAGCCACTGAAACAAGGTCTTCACGGCTTGCCACTTTGGAAGGCGTAACTCCCCAACTTCCAGTAGGGTATGAAGATGTCGTCTTCGCACAGGAAGACCGTGCCGAAGCTTCCATTGGGGAGTTCCAATCAAGGTGGACATGCAGACGCACGAAGGGCTTTCTGAGTGAGCGTTGTTAACCGGACAGCTCGATAGACCCTCACCCATGCCTTCAGATCAGGGCAGCCAGATAAGCTTTCCCGAGCATGTTCCCCCACCTGACCGCACCACCAGGAAGTACATTCCAGAAGGCAGCCCCGGGGGCATCTCGAGGGTATGCTCCTCATGGCCGGGTTCGAGCGTAACGGGTCTGTAAACGATTCTTCCAGCAAGATCAGCCACGAACACCGTAACTGTGGTTTCGACCGGTGTTACGGAGAACACGACAGGCCCGAACCCGGCGGGAACGGGCGCGATGTACCTTATGGAAAGGGGTTCAAAGATCGTTTCGTTCCAGGATGGGTTTGGTGAGCCCGGTGTGCCCGGGTACTCAGCGACCTCCCATGAATCAGGGTTCATGGGGGGAGCAAGCGGATGGATCAGTGAAAGAACAGCCTCCGATGCTTTCGCCCAGGGGTTGTCTGAGCCGTATGTGATGGCTGTGGTCTGAACGCCGGTACGGCTGATGAAGCGAACCGTGTCACCCTCTGACGAAAGGTTGAAACCCAGGGCGGCCACCTCGCACGGAATCCTGGGGTGTTCCCTTTGGAAAAGGTTCGGCTCCGAAGCCAGGATCAAAAATCCTCCCGGAGGTATTACGGTGCCGGAAGGAAGTACCGTGTAGCCATGATCCGAGTCGGAAACCCCCGTATGGGATATATCCAGCCACTCAGTGTTCGGATTGTGACATTCCAGCCAGTCCCCGGAGGTCACCCCCGATGGTTGAGAATAGGACAACTCGGTGATCAGAGGAAAACCGGCGCCCGATTGAATGAAACGCTCCCGTGCGGGAACGTCATGGCTGGCTGCCGGCGTCCATGAAGGGTCGAACAGCACCGCGGGGAAACCAGCTGACGAAGGCGCTGCGCAATCCCCGACAGCTCGTCTTCTGCGGAGTTCAACGGAAAATGCCTGAAGATCGTTGGTGACGAACAGGGTTTCACCTGGTGCCAGTGAAAGGCTGTCCGGGAAGAAAACCCGGTATGTGGGACTGCCTAGCATGACATGGCAGAGCGACAGATCCATGAGAGAGCCGCTTTCATTCACAAAAGGCAGCGCCCAGAGGGACGGCCCCAAACGAAGCTGATTGTCTGGGACAAGCGACTCCAGCAGGGGAGCGTCATCCACCCGGACTACCGCGGGAAGGGCCTCGCTGCGATACTCATTCAAGCAGATACCGTAAGGGGGATAGAACATGGTTGGAGCGGGTTCGGGAAGGGTGGCCTGGCGATAGAAGACAAAGAAACGCATGGTTCTGTCAAAGGGCTCGCGAGTTGAAACGCCCGCAGTCCAGACCCTTCCGCCCGAACCCTGTGCTGCGTGCATTTCTGTCATTTCCGGCACGCAGGCATCGGGCACCATCCAGAGCCGGCACCATTTCAGTGAGTCCGAGCTGCTAAGGTTGACCATCACATTCCTGACATCGGGTGTTATCCAACCGGGGCTGACATACAGCGTGATAAAGTCCGGAGGGTGGTGATGGGAGATAAGACCTCTCACCACACCGGCTCTCTCCGAAATGAACAGTTCCAGAGAGTCGCACGCTTCCTCGAAGTCAGCCGGCGTGCCCGGTCTGAGGGGATCAAGGTAGACATCATCCCTAATGGCGACCCTTAGAGAGTCAATGATGCAGGGCAGCTCGAACTCCATGCAGTCGGCTGCATGTTCAAGTTCATTGCCGAAAGAACAGCGGCCGTCCTCTTCGGAAAGTATCCTGGTGAACAATGAATTCATAAACATGGGCAGGTAATAGACGGTGTTCACACGGCTGAAGTCGAAACAGCCCTGCCAGTCGTTGCCGAAGGTGGCATCGTGGTCCCACGGGAAATACCGCCACACGCCGTCGGAGCCTAGAACAAGGTAGTAGTTCTTCACACAGCTATCCATGTCGACCATGGCAAGGTTGGCCGCCATGTTTCCCATGAAACAATCCGAATCGAACCTGCCCTCGAACTCGCCTCCCCAGCAGACATCGCCTATGAGCCTTACCAGTTCGGGAGCACCATATTCGTCTCCGGAGCGGCACTGGAAACCGTCCAGCGGCGGATGCCCGGAGAGAAAAGGCGCAAACCTTGCGGGGCTCTCCAGGGCCTTGAAGAAGGTACCCTCGGGCAGACCGTTCCTCACAAGGAAATCCTGATCGACCCTTTCCGTCTCAAGGTACACGCCCATGCTCTCTCCGTTGATGGAGAGCGTGACATGTCTGCTCAGTGGCGCGGGATACCCCATGCGTCTCACGAGTTCCATCGCCAGGTGGTTGCGCATCATGCTGAGGTCTCTGTACTGTGCGTCGAGGTACAGGTGGCTTCGACCAATCAGGTTGTGATCCAGAAGTTCGAGACGCCACGACTTTTTGGGAAGCAGAAGTGACGTGCTTCCCCGGAAGCCCGCAAGGCAGTCGCTCTCCCCCGCGGGACATGACACATGGGCCGGATACAGAGTTTCCGTGTGTGGGTAGTCGTAAAGGGCTTCCAGATCCTCGGGAGCCATTGTCAGTTCGTAATGCCACAGGTTCCCGAGCAATGCCGCCGCAACGAGGATTACCATTGGTACCAGGTTTCTCCCTTCTCCGGAAGTGCCTGGGGCAGCCCCCGAGAGTCGGCTCAATAAAGAATGCGAGCAACCCCGGTATTACCTGCACACCCGATGGAATGCATCATACATTCAGTGATATGGCTGGTCAACGATATTAATCAATGACCACCAGTTTCGTAGTCTGCCTTATACCGGTATTCGTCGTGAGTTGAAGCAGGTAGGTCGCGGTGGGAAGCCCGGCAACGGACAGATGTCTTTCTGATGGGGAAAGGGTTGCGGTTCTCACCACCCTTCCGCTCATGTCAAAGATCATGGCTTCCACTGTCATGTCGGCGGTTCCGGGCCACTGCAGCATAATGTTCCCGCTCGCGGGATTCGGCGATACGAAGGCGGTGCTGACGCCCTGCGGGGGAAGCTCGAAGTCTTCGATGCCGGTCAGTATGTTGCCGCAGAGGATGTGATGGTAGGGGTCGAAGACAACTCCGACGGGCTCGAAAGACAGCTGCCAGGTTTCGCTCTGCGCCTGCTGATCGTTCCACATCACCAACACTGTGTCTTCCGAGGTGCCCTGTACCAGAAACTCCAGGGGCATCTCGAAAATGGTCTGAGTTGACTGGGTCTGGGCAAGGTCGATGGTCAGTTCCCAGGCAGAGCCGGAAGGCTGTACGGAGTGGGTCACATCGTAAATGGGGTACCCCCACCCGTGGATCCAGGTGTCGAAGAACCAGTCGATGTCATCGCCAGTATGGGTCTCGATGTCGTTCCGAAAGTCATCGGTCCAGACGAGGCCGAACATATGGTTCTGGAAGTAGTAGTTCAGCGTGCTGTAGAAAACGTCGTCTCCCAGCACGTAGCGAAGCATGTGAAGGACCGCTCCGGCCTTGTCGTAGGTGGTCGCGCTGAATATCTCAGCCGGGGTCGAGGGCTGTGAAATGGGGAAAAGCTCGCCGCTGTTAAGGTAGGGCTTCATGATCTGGTTCACCATGTAGTCGTCGTAGGCCTCCTGGCCGTATGTCTCCATCCACTGGGCCTCGCCAAGGGTGGCAAAGCCCTCCTTCAGCCAGATGTGCTGCCAGTCAGCGGGAGTGACACAGCACCCCCACCAGTGGTGCGTCATCTCGTGGGCGATAAGCCAGTCGTAGTTGGTCGTGCCGTTCACAGCCTGGGCCACGTGGGTCACGTGGGACACATGCTCCATATCCCCCTTCGGGGTTTCCACAAGGCTGAAACGGCAGTTCCAGGGGTACTCACCGTAAAGACCCTCGAGGTTTGCCATCATCAGGTCGACGTTCACGAAACTTCCCAGGGCGTCCTCGACATCCCATGAATAGACGTAGTAGTAGATCCTGGCGTCGGTGGAGTCATGAAGGACCACGTAATCCCCCACATTGAGGGCCACAAGGTATGTGGGCATCTGCTGTTCGACAGTCCAGTGATAGGTTGCCTTGCCCCCCGAGAACTCCACCCCCGCAGAGTCGCCGTTGGCCACCGCGTAATCCCATTCGTCGCAGGTTATGTGGAAGTCGAAGGAAGCCTTGTCGTTCTGGTGGTCCCAGCAGGGGAACATGCATTTGCCCATGTTCTGCCCCGGCGTGTAGATGCCCACCCCGATGTGATAGGTGAGCACGTTGGCGAACCAGAAACCGCCCCAGCTCTCGTGGTAGGGGCTTCCGCCGTACGAGATGAAGACCTCGGTGGTGTCTCCAGGGTTGAGCGTTTCGCCCAGGGTGATGAAGATCGAATCGGCATCGTGGTAGAATGACAGGGGCCCCGTGGCGTCCCAGACCGAATCGGCCTCCAATTGCCGCAGATCAAGACGCACCGAAGCCACCGGTGAACTCTTGGCCGCCATCTGAATGGTGGTAATCCCGGCGATCTCCTGGATGTCCTCGAATACCTCGAGGGCAATGTCGTAGTGAAGGATGTCCACGGGGTTCTCGGGATGGTCGAATTCCTGGATGAATGCCGCGGAGGAGATGGGACGGGCCAGGGCCGTGAAGTCGAGGTAAACCTCGGGATCGACTGTGAAAAGGGCCAGAACCGCGAACAGTGCCATGGTGCACTCCTTCTGATTGAACAGTAAAACACGCGTCGGACTGCTGCGAGGCTATTATAGCAAAGGCACTGCCATGGATGCAGTTCCGCAAGATTTACTACGCCCTGTGAACACCAGGTTTTCCAGGAACGACCTCGATTTCCGGCATTGACGGGAAGTAGTGTCTTCACTATATAACCATTTAGTTAAACCAAATAGTTCAAGGGAGAGTATATGGCTTCCAAGAGTATTGATGAGAGCGATATTCTGAACGCTGCGGCAGAGGTTTTTGCCGAAAAGGGTTTTGCCGGTGCCAGGGTGGATGAGATCGCTTTCCGCGCCGGTGTGAACAAGGCCATGCTCTACTACCGCATTGGCGACAAGGAAGAACTCTACAGAAGAGTCGTAGTCCGGGGGCAGGAAGGGTTCAGGAGCGCCATGATGAAATCGCTGGCGGAAACCGAAAATGCACTGGACACATTCGGTTCAATAATTCTCGGTGTGGCGGAACATGCCTTCAACAACAGGCTTCTGCCATCCATTATTCTCAGGGAGTTTGCGGGAGGGGCTTCCACCCTCCCTGCAGAAGCCCTTGAGAACCTGAGGGAATTCACGGAGATTATCCGTTCGACAATGACCATGGGAAGGGAAGAGGGAGCCTTCAGAGATGTGGACACGGTTACCCTTCAGTTTCTGGTCATTGGAACGATCCTGGTGCTTTCCCGGACGGTTTGCATGAGGCGGGAACTGCTGCCCGACTCTCCGGGTCCGGTCACTGCCGCCGGGATTGCCAACTCCTTGAAAGACATACTTTTTCACGGGATTCGCGGGGAAGGCTCACAACAATGAAAAAATTGCTTCCTGTTCTGCTCGTTTTGATGACCACGGCCTGCAACGAAGATGAGAACCTTTTTTCCGGGAGTATCGAGATTGATGAAATCCGTGTATCCGCCAGGGTGAGCGGCCAGGTTACGGAAGTCATAGTGAGAGAAGCCGACGAAGTTATGCCCGGTCAACTTCTTGTGACAATTGACGATTCACAGTACCTCCTTCTCGTGGCCCGGAGCGAGGCCGCCCTGTCGGCTGCCGAAGCCGGCCTCGGCACCCTGTTGGAAGGAACCAGGACGCAGCAGATCGTCTCTGCTTCCGCTTCCGTCTCGGCGGCCCGGGCCGATAAGATCCAGAGGGAGACGGACTTTCTGAGGGCACAACAGCTCTTTGCCGCAGGAGCCCTTTCGGAACAGAGCCTTCAATCCGCGGAGACAGCGGCTGTAGCAGCTGCATCAAGATACAATTCCGCTGTTCAGTCTTACTCCCTGGCTGCCGAGGGCGCCCGTTCGACTGAGATACTTGCCGGAGAGGCTGCTGTGGCCTCAGCTGAGGCCTCCCTTCAGATTGCCCTTAGCCAGCTGGAATGGACTGCCGTGACATCTCCCGCCGAGGGAACCGTGACAAGCATAGATGTACGTGCGGGAGAGAACATTTCCGCCGGGATGACATTGCTTGTCGTTGCCCCCCTGGATACCGTCGAGGTGGTTTTCTACCTTCCGGAGCCGTTTCTTGCGCGGGTGTCCCCAGGTGCGGCGATTCAGGTCAGTACATCGAACGGCGAGCCCGTTGAGGGCACGCTCACCCGTATCAGCGATCAGGCCGAATTCACCCCTTCCAACGTTGAGACTAGGGATGGCAGGACAAGCCTGGTCTACAGGGCGGAAGGATCAATTCCAAACCCTGGCGGCGTATTCAAAGCCGGCATGCCGGTGGACGTCCGCATCCCGGAGAGCTTGTGACGCCCGGCTTGGAAGCGGTTGAGGTTGCAGATATCAGGAAGAGCTTCAAAACCGTCGAAGCAGTCAGAGGCATTTCTTTCAGTGTGGGCAAAGGTGAGGTTTTCGGTCTTGTTGGGCCGGATGGAGCAGGCAAGACAACCACCATGCGCATGCTTGCTGCGGTGCTCACCCCTGATTCTGGCTCTGTTTCCATCCTGGGGCTGGATTCCGTCCGCGATCGGGAAAGAATTCACGACAGGATTGCCTACATGAGCCAGCGCTTCGGCTTGTATCAGGATCTGACGGTGGTGGAAAACATGGAGTTCTACGCCGAACTTTACGGTGTATCACGGAAAGCCCTGAAGCCATCGGTTGAGAAACTGCTGAAATGGAGCAGTCTTGCCCCCTTCAGGAACAGACCGGCGGGAAAACTTTCAGGTGGGATGAAGCAGAAACTGGGCCTTGCGTGCGCCCTTGTTCACACTCCCGAACTACTCATTCTGGACGAGCCCACCAACGGCGTGGATCCCGTCTCCCGCAGAGAGTTCTGGGAGCTTCTCTACAATCTCGTGAAGGAAGGCCTTGGTATAGTGCTGACAACGGCCTACCTCGATGAAGCGGAAAGGTGTCACCGCCTGGCGTTTATGGACGGCGGGTGCATAACGGCAACGGGAACTCCCGGAGAGATAGTCGATCTCATACCGGGAGGTGTTCGCAGTTTTCGCTCGAAAAGCCCCTTTGAGGATTCCCGCAGACTTGAAGAGATTCCCGGCGCTCTGTCTACAGTATTCGGGAAAGAGGTTCACGTTATGGGTAATGTGAATTCCTCGCTCATCGAGGCAGCCTTGGGCAGGAAAATGGATGTTCATCCTGTGAAGGCTTCGGTCGAAGATGCCTTTGTCTACCTTTCATCGGCTTCACATGGGTGATCCTGCAGTGGTTCTGGAGAATCTTTCTAAGAAATTCGGCGACTTCATCGCCGTCGACCGGATCTCTCTTTCGGTTAAGAAAGGAGAGATCTTCGGCTTTCTTGGCGCCAACGGGGCCGGCAAGTCAACCACAATAAGGATGCTCTGCGGAATACTCCGGCCCACATCGGGCAAGGGCGTTGTGGGAGGTGTCGACATCACGAAAACCCCGGAGAAGGTGAAGGATTTCATAGGTTACATGAGCCAGAAATTTTCACTCTACGACGATCTGACCGTTGAGGAAAACCTTGATTTCTATGCCGGCATTTACCGTGTGGCGAACAAAAAGGAAGCTATTGAAACAGCCCTTCACAGGGCCGGACTTCAGGACATGGGGAGGAAGCTGACCGGCAGCCTTCCCGTGGGTTGGAAGCAGCAGTTGTCTCTGGCAAGCGCCGTTATGCACCGTCCGTCGATACTTTTCCTTGATGAACCCACCTCAGGGGTTGATCCGAACACAAGGCGCAGGTTCTGGGAAGGGATCAGGGAAATGTCCCTGGAGGGGGTTACCGTCTTTGTAACCACCCATTACATGCTTGAAGCCGAATACTGTGACAGAGTCTCCGTGATGAAGAGCGGCAAGGTGATCGCCCTGGGAACTCCAGAAGAGCTGAAACAGGGGGAGAAGACACTCGAAGAGGCCTTCATTTCAATGGTAAAAAGGGCGGAAGCGTGAATCCGAGAAGGATATGGGCGATTGCCGGAAAGGAGTTTCTGCACGTCCTCCGCGACCCGAGAAGCCTTTCGATGGGAATCGCGATCCCGGTCTTCCTTCTTGTGCTCTTCGGCTATGGACTCTCCCTTGACGTGAGCAACGTTCCCCTCGCGGTGTGGGATCAGGATAATTCGGGGATCTCCAGGGAGCTGATTCGCGCCTTCGTGAATTCACAGGCATTTCAGGCTGCGGGTTCTCTGCATTCGCGCAGTGAAGTCGAGAACTCGCTTCAAAGGGGCCGAGCCACTGCTGTGCTGGTGATACCACTGGATTACTCCGAGAAACTCAGCCGTGGCGAGAAAACCGAACTGCAGCTTCTTGTTGATGGCAGCGACTCCAACACAGCCAGGCTCGCAATGATGTACGCGGAAGGGATACTCAGGACCGGTAGGCCAGGACGAGGGACAAGCGTGATAAGCGCATACAACCCGGGAATGAACACCACCTGGTCCATTATCCCCGGGCTCATCGCGATCATCGTTAATGTTATCGCCGCCATGCTGACTTCTTTGTGCGTAGCCCGGGAATGGGAAAACGGCACGATGGAACAGCTTGTCTCCACCCCTCTTCGAAAGGGCGAGTTCATACTGGGCAAACTGGTTCCATACTACTGCATCGGGGTTATCGATGTTCTTATCGCTGTGGCAATGGCGCTGCTGCTGTTCGGGGTACCTCTCCATGGCAGCGTTGTTTCACTTGCCGTTGTCAGCGGAGTGTTCCTTCTCGGCGCCCTTTCTCTCGGCCTTCTCATTAGTATTTTTGCAGGCTCGCAGCTTTTGGCAAGTCAGCTCGCCCTGGTTATCACTTTTCTGCCCGGTTTCATTCTTTCTGGCTTCGTCTACGACATTGCGGCGATGCCGCTGGTTGTGGCCGGTATCACCAGGATCATTCCGGCTCGGTATCTGGTCTCCCTTCTCCGCGCTATTTTCCTTAAGGGAGAGTGGGGCCCGGCGCTTACGCTCGATCTTGCGCTTCTGACGGTGTTCGCCGGTGTTGTTCTTATCATGTCCCGAAAAAGGCTCAAATTAAACCTGGACGGAAGATGATGACGGGAAGACTGCGTTTCATGCTGAAGAAGGAGCTGCTCCAGACCTTCCGCGATCCAAGGATGCGAATGGTCATTCTGGTTGTTCCCGTGTTTCAGACCCTTGTGTTTGGCTACGCAGTAACAACCGACGTTAAAAGGGTAGAGATAGCTGTTGTTGACATGGCGGCAACCTCGGAAAGCAGATCGGTTATAAGGGATTTCACCTCGTCGGGCGTGTTCATTCCAACATTTGTGGAGCATGACTACGCCTCTGCCTGGTCGGCCCTTGACCAGGGAAGGGTGCAGGCGATGCTCTTCTTCGACCGCACGGGCAACATTCAATTCGTTACGGATGGTTCCAGAGGGATATCTTCCGGTGTCGCCTCTGGATACGCTTCCACCATACTGGCTTCAAGGAGTAATTCACCGGTGGAGATCCGCGCGCGCGCCTGGTACAACCCCCTTCTCGAAAGCCGCAACTTCTACGTACCCGGGGTGATCGCCATGATGGTGATGGTGATAACGCTCATCCTGAGCAGCATGGCGGTGGTCAGGGAGAAGGAGATAGGCACCATGGAGCAGATAATGGTGACTCCAATGAAAAGGTGGGAGTTCATCGCGGGCAAGACCCTTCCCTTTGCCGCCATCGGGATGGTGAATGTTCTTGTGGTGAGCGCCGTGGCCGTTCTATGGTTCAGCATTCCCCTCCGGGGAAGCATACTTCTTCTGATGCTCGCCTCGGTGCTTTACCTGATGAACACGCTGGGCATGGGGCTTCTGATATCCACCATGTCTTCCACACAGCAGCAGGCCATGCTGAGTTGTTTCTTCTTCATCTTTCCCGCAACGCTTCTCTCGGGTTTTGCCTTTCCGATAGCCAACATGCCCGGCGCGATCAGGGCGATGACCCTTCTTAACCCGGTACGCTACATGATGACGATTCTCCGGGAGATATTCCTGAAAGGCAACGGCCTTGAGACTCTCTGGCCTTCCTTCCTGGCTCTTTTCCTTCTGGGCAGCGCATTGCTGAGTGCTGCAACCCTGCGATTCAGAAAAACAGTCTGACAACCGCTGAACCCACGCCCTGATCAGATGCTTCGGGCCACCTCCCGCCCGAACGAAACGCAGTTCTCAACGCCCGCTTCGTCAGGGTTCCAGAGGCTTTTTATGCCGTCGTTCAGCACCTCGAAGCCGGCCCGCTTAAGCCACTCGGTAATTCTGGGAACCCCCTCGCCACTCCAGCCGTGGCAGCCGAAGGCTGCTGCCTTCTTGCCCTTGAAGCGCAGCCCTTCGATCTCCTCGAGAATGCCGGCTGTACCGCTTGTGATTCCCCTTCCAATCGTGGGCGAGCCGACAAGGATTGCCTTCGATCTGAAAATCTCGGTGATCACGTCGTTCTTGTCGGACTTGGATATGTTGTAGAGCTTGATCGTCACCCCGGGGTCCTGCCCGGAAATCCCTTCGGCGATGCTTTCCGCCATGGTCCGGGTTCCGTCCCACATGGTGTCGTAGAGGATGGTGACCTGGTTCTCGCTGTAGTCGTCGGCCCAGGTCAGGTACTTCTGAACGATCTGCGCGGGGTTGTCCCTCCAGATAACGCCGTGGCTCGTTGCGATGATGTCTATGGGAACGCCCAGGGCCAGCACCTCCCCTATCTTCTTGACGACCATTGGGCTGAACGGCGTGAGGATGTTGGCGTAGTACTTGATGCATTCCCCCATGAGCTCCGCATGGTCCACCAGGTCATTGAAGAGAAGCTCAGTGGCGTAGTGCTGTCCGAACGCGTCGTTGCTGAAGAGAATGTTGTCGCCCGTCATGTATGTGGCCATGCTGTCCGGCCAGTGGAGCATTGGCATTTCCACGAAAACCAGCGACTTGCCGTTACCGATGTCCAGGGTGTCTCCGGTCTTCACCACGACGAAATTCCAGTCCTTATGGTACTGCCCCTTCAGGGACTTCACGGCGTTCGCCGTGCAGTACACTGGAGTGGACGGGATGTGTTTCATCAGCTCAGGCAGGGCACCGCTGTGGTCGACCTCGCCGTGATTGGCGATCACGCAGTCAATCCGGGAAAGATCGATCTCCCTTCTCAGATTCTCGACGTATTCCTTCGCAAAGGGCTTCCACACAGTATCCACAAGAACACTCTTCTCCTCCCTTATCAGGTAGGAGTTGTATGTGGAACCCTTGTGGGTGGAGTACTCGTTGCCGTGAAACTTCCGAAGCTCCCAGTCGACCTTTCCAACCCACGTTACATTGCCCTTCACCTTCCGGCCCATTGCTAACCCTCCTTCCGCTTCGGATCACCGCCACACGGGGAAACCGGTTGAACTGCAACCCTTCTTCGCATTAGAAAGTGATGACCCTGTCGCTGTCAATCACCCATGATGCCAGCGCCGGCATTGTGGAGCTTTCAGCTCCCTGGAAGTAGGGATGATTCCTGTAGATTCCGCACCTCGTCATGCATGTACCGCAAACCTTTACCGGAACACCTCTGGCAATGAGCTCTTTGAGCATGCCGGAAAGATCCTGGTCGTACCCCTCGGGAGGCTTGCATACGTCACGAGCCATGTCCACCGAGTCGTTCATGAGGAAGAGTCTTACATCCTGTCCGGCATCCAGCAGTTTTCCCGCAAGTCGAAGGCCGTTCCAGGTGACATCAGTGTTGTCGTACGGTTCGCGGTTGAAGATGATCAGAATTTTCATCGCATTTCCTTTCTGCGCAAAATATCAGTAAGAACAACATAAGGTTTGTCACACTCCTCTGCCAGGAGATCCATTGTCAGTACAGGCTTTCAACCTGACGCCATTGTCGGTAATCGGCCCTGATCATGCCTGCCGGACGGGTGAAATCGCAGGGAATGAACGCCTTGAAGGAGAAGAGGCTGCGAACAGAACTCCGACGAAGGCATGAATACGTTCCATAAAACCTCTTGACGCAGAACGTCAATATGACCATTGATTTATAGCTATGCGGATTGCGTACCCATTTGCGACTGGGGGAGGAACATGAGCGCGATCATCCTGTGTCTGATCACCCTGCAGGATGTTCCTCCCTCGGCTC
Organism: Candidatus Fermentibacteraceae bacterium; assembly: GCA_046485185.1. Taxonomy (GTDB): domain Bacteria; phylum Fermentibacterota; class Fermentibacteria; order Fermentibacterales; family JCC-6; genus UBA6080. The sequence goes on along the minus strand of JAWOHL010000004.1, from coordinate 6,490 downwards.
TGGCAACCCCCTGTGCCGGTAATGATTTCGCGCATCAGGTCTTGCGGGTTGAGTCGGAAGACTTTCTCTGTTCCCAGGCCTTCAGTTATGAAAGCCTTCAGAACGGCCTTGGCTTCTCGCAGAACCATGACTGGATGATGGCCGATGATTTCTACAGCATGTACGAATGGGATTTGTTCCGTGTCGAGATTTGGGCCATTTACTCGGAATCCAATCCCCAGGGCATTCTGATACAGATACGCAGCGACAACTCCGGACCGGGGTCCGTCATTGAAAGCGGCACCTCAAACAGCCTGAACCATCAGGACACCGGCTACTCTCAATGGGGATACCCGTTGTGGTACACAGATGTTTCTGTTTCCTACATTGGTGTTCCGGTCGGAAAGAGCTGGCTCGCGCTGCAGACGATCGGCACCGGCAACAGCTACTGGCTGGCCGCAGACCAGCAGTGGGCCGACATGTCCTACTTCAGCACAAGCAACGGCAGCTCCTGGAGCAGCTCCCAGGCGGAGTTCGGGACCCCCTACGAGCAGTTCATGATCCTGAACAGGTACAGCCCGGCCCTTGAGCGACACTCATGGGGCGGTATCAAAGCACTTTTCTGAAGCCTGAGCAACTTGCATGAACCCGAAACTGAGATTGTTCCCTCACTCTGCGGGTATCAGCAATCCCGCTTCTACAAGGTAATCCGCCATGAAACGGCCCACCAGGCTTCCTGTAAGGGCCGAACCCGCTTCGGTCATGTGCATTGAATCATAAAAAAACATCTCACTGTGTGGAACGTTGGAAGCGAGATCGTACACCGCAACCCCCTGCTCACGGCATACTTCAAGGAGGTCGCTGTTGAGGGTTTCCAGCATCAGGGCAAATGTGGCTGCGGAGATGGGCCTTTCGGTCCCCTGAAAGAAGACCGCGGATTCCCTGAGGGTCCTCCAGTGGCTGTTGTCCTCGTACAAGAGTGGCTGTGTGAGGAATACAGGAGTTATACCCTGTTCCCTGCATTGCGCTATGAGACGGATAATGCGATTCCTGTAGAAATCCGGGTCCGCCAGCAGATCGTGCAGATCGTCCGGTAACGGCATCTCAGCAGTGGTAAGAGGTTCAGGCAGGAAGGGCGGATCGGACACGGTGTTGATGACCTGAACCCCATCAATGTTTACCTTTTTTATCTTATATATAAGTTGTAATATCATGCTTCTGCTGAACAACCATGATCTTGGCCCTGAATCCTCCAGTCTGCCCTCTCCGCCGTCGCCGCCGCGCAGGAATGGCCCCATGTCGTTCACCCCTACAAGGAACAGCGCAACATCGGGTTTGATCTGGGAAAGCACCTCCTTTACAAAAAGCGCATGGGTATCCGCAGAGTGCCTCGGTATGCCTGCGTTGCCGACCCATACCATTGGATTCACGGATCTCAGCTCGTTCTGAACAACATTTGACCAGGTCTTTGAGTCGTCCAGGTAATAGTCTGCGGTTGTGCTTCCCCCCACAGTTACCACTGTCAGATATTCGTTCCAGTCCGATGGGGGGTCCTCTCCCCTCAGTCCCCACCTGTTGGTGGAAAGAACCCCTCCGGGATCGATGCCGGGCAGATCGATCTGAAGGTCGTACCGGCAGTAAGGCCGAAGACCGAATCTGGGGTTGAAGATCTGATCGGGCAGTATCCTTCGAAGCACCAGTTCTCCAGCTGTAAGGGCAATCAGAAGGGAAACAGCCATGACCGCAGTCCCGGAAACAACATGCCTGAGCTGAGAGTTGTCCCTGGACAAAACCAGCAGGCTTCCCGGTACCAGCGCCAGAAGAAACGCACCGGCAGTGAACGAAAAGCGCAGGAACAGAAGCGAAAGTGAAAGGAACCACGAGAGAAAGACGATTGACGGAACGACGAAAAGAAGCACAGGTCCGATCAGCTCAGGCAGTCTACCCGCAGTCTTTGCCAGCTTCCCGCTGGTAAGTTTCCAACCCGAGGCCGACAACACGAAGAAGATTAGGAAAGCGAGTGCAAAGACGATTGCAGCTGCGATGGCATTGGACCAGGCTCCCAGCACCACGCCGTTTTCGCTGCGTGAAGTGCCAAGGGCATGCAGAACCAGTAGAAGCCCGGCGCACGCCAGGGCGGAGACAACGCGCACCCTTCTCTCAGGTGTGGCCAGCAGCTTCACGGCCTGTCACCCGCACTCGTGACAAGCGGGCATCGCATGCCGTAAACGATTTCCATGCGGGCATGCCTGTGCCTTCCCGCAATCAGGGCCATCCGGAAGGCAAGCCCGCGGCGGATCGTGTCAAGGTATCTGCCGTCAACCGCAACTGCCAATTCTATTCTCTCTCTTACCAGACATTCTGGTTCCGGTATCGTGTTGAGAAGAGCACAGGGCTTCAGTAAAAGGATGACAGGTGAAATGCCCCGCATCCTTCACACGGATTGCGCCACGTAACCTGAGGCCAACGCTATTCCCCGAAGCTTCTTCTGTCAACGAGGCGTTCTGTCAACCCGGGAACTGTCACTCTCGAAATTCTGCCCGAACGGGAAGATTGTGGTCCAATCCAAACCATCGAATCCTGGTATCGTTATAAACGTGGACAAGGTGTCCATTGACGTATCTCCTGTTCATCAGTATCTACATTCCGGAGTGGTCGAGCCTGCAAGGTGCATCTCCCTGAAAGGGGGACACATGAAAACCATACTGGCATTGGGTCTTCTCGTGAGCAGCTCTTTGACGTTCGCTGAAACCAATCCCTCCATTGCCACCGTGCTGACCCCCGAAGGCGCGATCACGGAGGGGGTATCAGGAAGTTTTGATCCTTTGGGGTTCCGAATGACCTTCGGTTCCGGAGGAGAGCCTGTGTTCGTTTCTTACGACCCTTCCCCGCGGGAGCCCATTCCTGACTTCGATGATCAGAGTGCGGAAGGCTACTGGGACAACCCTTTTGGTGTGCAGCCGGGTGTAAACGGCATTGTTCATGCAATCGCAGTGAACGGCTCGGATGTGTATGTGGGTGGCGAATTCACAGAGGCCGGGGGGGTTTCCGCAAATCGTATCGCCCGATGGGACGGCAGTTCATGGTCAGCCCTGGGCAGCGGGGTGAACAAAACGGTCTATGCCGTTGCCGTCACTCCCTCAGGGGTGTATGTGGGAGGAGATTTCACCCAGGCCGGGGGAGTTTCCGCTGAGTATATCGCCAGATGGGATGGCGGATCCTGGTCGGCCCTGGGAAGCGGGGTGAACTATAGGGTCAATGCGATAACTTTAAGTGGTACTGGTGTTTATGTGGGGGGCAGTTTCACTCAGGCCGGAGGAAACCCCGCCAACCGCATCGCACGATGGGATGGTAGTTCCTGGTCGACTTTGGGAAGCGGTTTGAACAACACGGTTCTCGCCATAACCGTGAGTGGTTCGAATGTGTACGTGGGCGGTAGTTTCAACCAGGCCGGGGGAAATTCAGCCAACCGGATCGCTCTGTGGGATGGCAGTTCCTGGTCATCTCTCGGGAGTGGGGTTACCGGCTACGTTCGCGCCATCGCAGTGAACGGTTCCAATGTCTATGCGGGAGGCTTTTTCAGTAACGCCGGAGGAAACCCCGCGAACCGTATCGCCCGATGGGACGGCAGTGCCTGGTCGGCTCTTGAAAGCGGGGTGGACGACATTGTGTATGCCATTGCCGTCAGCCCCTCCGGTGTATATGTGGGTGGTGATTTTACCCATGCAGGGGGTAGTTCAGCCAACCGGATCGCCCGATGGGATGGCACTTCGTGGTCGGCCCTGGGAGATGGTGTAAGCGGCAGCGAGAAGTCAGTCCATGCACTCACAGCGAGCGGTCCGGATGTGTATGTGGGTGGTGCTTTCACTCAGGCAGGGGGTGTCACCGCCAACCATACAGCCCGTTGGGACGGCAGTTCCTGGTCGACTCAGGGGAGTGGTCTGAATGGTTTTGTTCATGCCATTGCAGTGAACGGCCCGGACGTTTATGTGGGCGGTGAATTCACCCAGGCCGGAGTTCTTGTCGTCAACCGTATAGCCCGCTGGGACGGCGCTTCCTGGTCGGCACTTGGAAGCGGCGTGAACGGTACGGTCAGGGCCATCGCAGTGAGTGACTCTGCTCTCTACGTCGGAGGTTCGTTCACCTCTGCAGGGGGGACTCCCGCCAACCGTATCGCCCAATGGGACGGCAGTTCCTGGTCGGCTCTGGGAAGCGGGGTGAACAACACGGTCTACGCTATCGCCTTGCAGGCTCCTGACGTGTTTGTGGGAGGCAGTTTCACTCAGGCCGGGGGGATTTCAGCCAGCCGCATAGCAAGATGGAATGGCAGTGCCTGGTCGGCTCTGGGGAATGGAATGAATTACGGTGTTTACGCTCTTGCCTCAAACAGCTCCTGGGTGTACGCTGGAGGCAGTTTCACCCTTGCCGGGTGGACGAACGCCAACCGCATTGCCAGGTGGAACGGAAGTTCCTGGTATGCCCTTGGAAGCGGAGTTGGTACGGGATACCCATATTCCCATGATGTCAATGCCGTCACGTTGAGTGGAGCTACTGCCTATGTAGGGGGCTTTTTCGCCACGGCAGGGGGTAATCCCGCAAACAACATCGCCAAGTGGTACGCCTCCTGGTCGCCCCTTGGCAGTGGTTTGGATTCTGATGTCCATGCCATCACGGTGATTGGCACGGATGTGTATGCGGGGGGCACGTTCACAAAGGCCGGCGGTAATCCTGCCAGCCGTATCGCCCGATGGGACGGCACTTCCTGGTCAGCCCTTGGAAGCGGTGTGAACAACTATGTCTGGTCTATAGCGGTATGCGATTCGATCGTGTATGTGGGCGGTTCCTTTACTCAGGCAGGAGGGCTTCCTGCCTCGTACATCGCCCGGTGGGTGGAGTGGCCAACCGGAATCGAGCCTTCTTCGGAAGGAGATGGAACTGCACTTGGCATCTCTCCCAACCCCATGACGACCGGCGCGAACCTGTCGTTTCAGAGCATCGGCCTTTCACCCATGACCCTGAGTATCTACAATACTGCGGGACGTTTGGTGAGAACACAGAGCCTGGGTACCCTCCCAGCAGGTTCCCACACCCACTACTGGGACGGTTGTGACGGAGGCGGTTCGCCCCTTGCCTCCGGTGTGTACTTCTTAAGGCTTTCAAACGCAGAAATCGAAGTTTCCACACGGGTGGTGCTGATAAGGTAGAACGACCCATTGGCGAAGGAAGGGGAGTCAGAGGGCTGCCCCTTTCTTTTTCGGGTTCGAATGGGACGCCTGGTACGCCAACCGTGTGGCCCAACGAACCATTTTGTGGTACCTGACAGGGTTTAACAAACCAATGAAACGGCGTATCTCCCGAAAGACGTACCGAAATCCCATCATCCAGGCCCGCGAAATCGCCCTTGAGATTCAACTGAAAGAACTCACCCAGGGGCAGATGGCAAAGAAACTCGGCTGCTCCATGTCACGGGTCAGCCAGATGCTTCACCTCCTGAAACTCCCCGAAGAAAAGCAGAGGGAGATCGAGGCTCTGGGGGATGACCTTTCTCCCGAAAGGTGGACACATTCAGGTTTAGGGATCATCCTGCCGGAAGGAGGTAGAGATGAGCCGGAAGAACTTCAGCGAAGAGCAGATCATCTATGCTTTGAAGATGGCCGAGAACGGCAAGCCTGTTCGGGATGTCTGCCGTGAACTCGGGGTAAGCGAGCAGTCTTTCTACACCTGGAAGCGGAAGTACGGCGGGATGGGGATAAGTGAACTGCGTGAGCTTCGTCAGCTCCGGGATGAGAACAAACAGCTCAAGCGAATCGTAGCTGATCTGACCCTGGACAAGCATATCCTCCAGGAGGTCCTCTCAAAAAAAGTCTGAAGCCAGCCCGGAAGAAGGAGCTGGCCATGCAGATCATTGAGTGGTACGAGATCAAGGTGAGCCGGGCCTGCCGGTTGATGGGAGTGTCTCGATCGGGCTTCTACAAGAAGAGCAGGGCGAAGGATCGGACAGCGCTTAGGCTTCGTCTTCGGGAACTGGCCTTGAGTCGTGTCCGGTACGGGTTCCTGAGGTTGACGGTTCTTCTCAGGCGGGAAGGGTGGCCAGTTGGCAAGAAGCTGGTGTACAAGATCTACACCCAGATGGGCCTCACATTGCATTCCAATCGCGGCAGGAAGCTGGCCAGGCGCGGGAGGATATCAAAGCCGCCTTCTGCGGAGTCGCCCAACCAGAGATGGTGTATGGACTTCGTGACCGAGCGGTTCGAGAACGGCCGCTACTTCAGGATCCTGACGCTGATGGACCAGTACACGCGGGAGTGTTTGACGTTGGAGCCGGGGATCTCCATGAGCGGAACGAAGGTGGCCCACTGTCTGAATGACGTGGTATTCATCAGGGGAGCACCGGAATCGGTGACCATGGACAACGGCACGGAGTTCCAGTCGAGGGCGATGGACGCATGGGCTTACGAGAACAGTGTCCGGTTGGACTTCATCCGTCCCGGCAAGCCAGTCGACAATGGGT
>JAWOHL010000003.1:0-38477 GCA_046485185.1 Candidatus Fermentibacteraceae bacterium | reverse complement strand
TCCTCCGAAAGTACAGCGAAGTAAACCCCTGCAGGGTGAACGCAGGAAGAGAACTCGATGGTTTCACCCCGTGCAATCCTCTCGACTACCCTTCCGGTCAAGTCAAAGATCTGAACCTCTGCGCCTTGTGCTTCCACAAGAACTGAGGATCCGGTGTTCCTGCTGACGGTGAGCGATCTGGGTTGCTCAATAACCGCAGAGGTGTTCCGGCCCCGGTTGTCATTCCCCGAAGCGGGAATCCTTATCAGAGCAAACTCCTGGTTGTCGAATCCATCCAGGAACATCAGGTAGTAGCCTGGAGGCGAGTACTTCAAACCATGGAAGCCCAGGAGACTCGATACATTGCCAATAAGCACCTCGGGAGTTCCATAGTTGATATAATCTGACTCAGGATTGTCTGGGAACACTATGCAATCGCCTACAATGCCACCATCACCATCGTTCGAAATGAGAACAAGGATGTCGTCATCAGGTTCTCTGAGAGCAAGGAAATTGAAGTACGGCTCTTCTTCATAGGGTTCAGCGATTGTCTGATGCTGGGCATTCATATAGGCATTGTAAGCTTCACCGATTTCCAGTGCCTCGTAAGCCGGATTCACCAGAACACCAAGCAGGTTGAAAGTTGTATTGCTGCCTTCGTCGACACAGGTGAGGGTATGCACCGCTTGGTGCGTTCTTGTAACCATGTCAACATCGTTCGGGCCGTCCACACTTGCTGCCCAGTAAAGCAGCTCGGGAGGGTAGCGGTAAGGTGCCGTTGGAAAAGCAGGACCACCGTACAGGGCAAGATTCAGCCCATACAGGTTGAATCCCCTTATCCCATGCACCAGTGCCGCGCCCATGGTATACATCAGCTCGTCGTAACCCATAACGCCATCGCCGGGGAAGAATGTACCGTTGAAGAAGCTGCCCCGGCCATGGCACTGTACTGTCAGAAACAAGCATTCAGATGGAGGCAGGTTGACTCCGTACTCGAGCATGATGTCCAGCGCGCCCAGGTCCTGAGCGCTGGCTGATGTTGGCTCAGAGTACATGTTTCCGAACAGGTCTTCCGGAATGCTCGTGACCGTTTGCCCAGCCCACAAATAGATCCCGGGATTTCTGTCCGTGAGTACGTCGGATTCGCTGAACCTTGTATGCCGGCTGCGGATCTCGCTGAGGGTGATTCTGTCACAGGTTTTTCCGAACTCAATATCGTCGCCTTGAAAAGGAAACGGGATCCCATCGTAGTCCTCAGTCTCGGTGTACCTTGTTTCCACCTGTCCATATGAATCCTTGACATTGACATACAGCTTGATCTTGTGTCCTATGCCGTAGTTGGCAACACTGAGAGATGAGAGATTCTCCACCCTGGGCATTGACGAGACCAGAATCAGGTCGACTTCCGGCAATTCTTCCTGCCATGAGGTGCTGCTCCAAGCCATTTGTGTAGTGTTGTAGAAGGATTGCTCCGGGCTGACCATGGCAATGAACCTGTCGTTGGTTCGAAACATCCGATTGTACCCTGAAACGTTGATATCCCTGGTGACGGTGACCGGGCCGACAACATTTCCCGCCCCCCAGAGGTCACTGTACACCGGGGAGCACTCCCAGGCTTCACTGCCGTATGGGTCGGTTCTTATCACAACGTAGTCGCCGTCATTGGTGTACAGGATGAAGCCACTGCGAAAATGCGGGTAGTTCTCGCGCCAGAAGTAACCCCAGATCGCGTCATCGGGATAGAAGTTACCGGGCAGCGTTATCAGGTTAACGCCTTTGCTGCCGCAATCGCACGCATAGAGTTCGCCGGAGGAATCCCTGCCGAATATCCTTGCCTGCCAGGGTGAGGTCGGGTCCGATGCGCTGACCCAGAGAATCCGCATCTCATCGCTTCCGATAACTCCGCTGCAGTTCTCGTTTGTGCTCCACCCTGAGCGATAGTCAAGCTCCCCGACACAGAACACTTTGGATGTCTTGCCGGTGAAAGCGGGAAAAGGCTCCGAGACAACCCCACTGGAGTGCCAGTAGACGGCTCTGGCAAAGTCTATGGACTCGTTCTTCCGCCAGAAAACCACTGCACCGTTCAGGTTTGAATCAGGTCCCGACCTCGGTGCCACGTCTGCGGAACGATTGTCGCTGGAGGCAACCCTGTAGCTCAGCCCTGACGGTGTGATACCTGTGTTGGTGATACTGTGGAGCTGGAATGAGGGGGACCCAAGGTTGTCGGTGCCCTCGATATTGAACACAAGGAAACGACCGGTGCCAGTGAGGGCGTAATACTCATCCCTGTCGCAGTAGGCGGCCCTGAAGGCTCCCTGGCTCGGAACAAGGTCCGCAGCACCCCGGAGAACGACAGGATCGTTGTTCACATAAACTTCCTCGGGATAGGTTTCCTGCATGTGAAGACAGCCAGAAATGAGTGCGGGGTAGTAGTTCAAAGAGATGTAATCGAGCTTATGGCCGAAGACGAAGGGCGTGGATTTCCAGTTATAATTAGGATATTCAGGGTTGTAATCAAAGAGAGTGCCATCTCTGACGAAAGCCGGTGTAAGGTGCAGATCCCCCACTTTCGCAAGCGCAGCGCCCAATGGCAGACTCAACCCAGAAGAGCCTGGCATCCCACCTGAGGAAAGGCGAAGAGCAATGGAAGCTACCTCATCATAGTGCTCGTAGTTGTCATTGTCCGGTTCGTCATGGGCGAAGACACCGCAGAAGTCACCCGGGGGAGGTGAATTCTGCGCGATGTAGTCATTCCAGTACAATTCCCAGTAGTTGAAAACTCTCCAATTGTGAAGCGCTTCGGCCTGCGTTCCACCATCGGATTTGATGCCGCCAAGGATGACGTTCATACCGAGATTCCGAGCCTGTTCCGCCCGTGCGATGGTGTTTGCGGGAGTGGGAAGGAACTCCTCGGCCTCGATTCGCGGTTCAGTGCGAATGATCAGGGTGTTCACGCCATAGCCCTTGGCCTCGCTGAGAATCCCACTGATGAAAGTCTCTGCCATGCTCTCAGCATCTTCCTCGGTATGGCCATGGTAATGCTGATAGTAGTCTCTCAGTTCGTAGAAAACCCCAGGCTACAGGGAAGAAGGTTACCTCGCTGCTTGAGGGGTCGGAATAGGTGTAGTTATGGCCGTGGGTAGAGGCCATGTTTCGGGCGAGGAGGGGCTGAACGAAAATCCCCCCCCCCCCACACAATTATCAGTAGAAGGCAGGTTTTCATAGCGCTCTCCATGCAGTTCAAGGGTTGTTATGTCGAACTGAACGAAGTTTAGTGCGATGCAGTACGTGTGTCAATAGGGTGATTAATACGGGTCTGTGGGAAAACACAACAATCTCAAGCGAGGTAGTTGTTTCAAGAACCAAGAATTTCACGGATTTTGAGTAAAGCGCTATGTGCTCAGAATCGGGGGGAGCCCCCTTTGATGGTGATGAACCAACTAATCGCCGGGTAGCTCTGAATGGGTAGCTTGGCCATGGTAATCAATGACATACGGCTACGACGACGGTTGCCAAGTCGTAAAAGTTCGTTGGGCCACCCGGTTGAGGGAGCATGGTACGCCCGTAGGGAATCGAACCCCAAACCTTCTGGTCCGTAGCCAGATGCTCTATCCAATTGAGCTACGGGCGCACCGGGAGGCGTAAACTACTAACTTTTACAGGGTAAGGTCAAGTTCACCTCTGATAAACTTCGGTGTACCTGAGCTGTGCCGTTTGTCTGGCGGGCAGGGTGATACGTGGGGAGAAGCCTTCTCCCGGTTGTGTTACGGCTCCGCGTGGAAGCCTATCCGGGAGGATGACTCTGTAGTTCACCTCTTTGTCTGATGTTGACCTCAGGTCGAGGGTGCAGTTGTAACCGTTACTTCTTCTTGTCCATGTCAGGCTGGTCTGTATCAGGTTGTCCGCGGGAAGCCATAGTGTGTCGCCTGTCAGAGTTCCTTCATGACTTGGGGGAAGGGGTGGAGGTGCGCCTTGCAGGGGAACTGCTATCACCGCGTTCCATCTTCCCTGAACGGGGAAGTCGTAAACGAGCATGGTGTCAGGCCGTGCGGCCCCGAGCTCCCACCACGGGAAGACCGCTCCTTCGGAGGGGATACGGACGGGTCCGCTGCTTCTTGCGATAACGCCTTCTTCGCCGGCGAGTTCAACAATGTCAGCTGTCCATGTTTCTCCGGTGTTGTTCATGATGATCGCGGTGCCGGTGGTACTTGGGCCCTGTGATATTCGGAGCTCCCAGTAAAGCCCTTCGATGTGCAGGGTCACCCTGGGTTCCCCAAAATCGAACAGAACGGGATAGGCGGCGTTCTCCTGAAGCCGTTGAATGCCCGTGGTGTCATGGGGAAAAGACCACAATTTCAACTGTGTGACACCTTGAGTTGTCAGGTGGCTCGCGAACTCCACCGGAGTGCCGTGCAGGGGGACACCTGTTACCGTCGCCCCGCTGTCGGGATTGAGAAGGATGACTACCTCGCCAAGGTCCCGTGAGGCATAACCTGTGAAGCCCGTTCGCGCGCAACCGCAGAGAAGAATGATCGGGAGACTGGCCAAGACCTGCTTCATGGGCTATCTATCCCCTCTACGGAGGTGTGGAATGGTTGCATCCGGTCGTAATCTAAGCTTCAGCCGCGCTTTTCGCGAGGGTGCACGGGAATTCCTTGAGCTTCGCAATCTTGTGATACTTATCGCGGTGCCAGTTGTGGTGGCGCTTGTGGCGCTTGTGGAAGGCAATCTCGAAGCCCAGGGCGTGATTGGCCCGTTCACCCGGAACCAGACCCTTCGGATGCTGCTTTGGAACGTGACCATTGTAGTGTCACTGTTAGCCCTTGTCAGAGGGTGTTTCAGCTTCGTAAGAACGTGGAGCTTCGAAAGGCTGCTCCCCGGCAGGGGAACGCCTGGAGATCTCCTGGGCGCAATGGCATCACTTTTCATCACCTTTTTCGGGATCATGTGCATCATGGGCGCGGCGGTGATGCAGGCGTCCGATGGTTTCAACATTGCAGGATTTCTTTTTCTGGTGGGGTGGTGTGCGCCGGTGCTCTTATGGGCGGTGTGTCTGGCAACGCTTTTGTCTACAGCGGCGGATGGCCCGGGCGCGGCCTGGCTTGGCTCATGCGTTTTTGTGTTTTCTCTGTTGCCCGGGCTATTCGGCAGGGGTGTATCCCAGTGGATAATGCCCTCCAACGGCAGACTCGTATCCAACACCATCAACGGTTATTTCCACCCTGAAATGCTGCTTGTCCTTCTGCTTCACTCGGTGTTCTACATCATTCTGGCAATCATGGTGTATGGTTTCAGGAGCCGGGAAGCATCCAGGCGTTGGCAATGATGAACTCCATGACCTCCCTGATGGAGGGTGAGGCTTCCCGCGGAGCCATGCCGTAGATCAGAACCGCGTAACCGTCACGGAATACCCCGTAAGCAGCCCCGCTGAACATTACGCTGGACCCCGAAAGCAGGTTGAAGTTCACCGACGCGGTGAGGCCTATTGAGCGCATGCCCAGGTGGGATACGGCGGTGCTGCCCTCGGCCCAGTTCATGGAGCCGAAAACCACTCCCGGGAGGGCATCGGGGGGGAGAACGGTTTCGAGCTTCTGTCTCAGCCAAAGCCCTTTGTCCACTGAATCGAGGTCTTCTTCGAGACGCCAGTACATGATCCGGAAGTCATAGCCCTGGGAGCCGGGAAGCGAGCTGAGGGTGCCCGTTTCTGCGGAGATGACCCCTTCGGCAGGGGGAGTGAGTTCACTTGGGAGCCATCCGAAAGCAATGCCCGGGTACTCGATGACGTATGAAGGCTCTACGGGCAAGGAGTTTGTCAGCAAAAGGTACAGAAGAACAGCTATCATGATTCACCCTTCGGATTGATGGCGGGTTTACCACACCATAGAATACTACGATGGAGGCGCCGTGAACGAAAAGATACTTCTTGTCGAGGATGATGTCGCACTGGCTTCCCTCGTGTCGCGTTACCTTGGCAGTCACGGGTTCCAGGTGTTCCTACTCCATCGGGGCGCATTGGTTCCCAGGGTCGTGCAGCGTGACAGACCCGATGCGGTTATCCTCGACGTCATGCTGCCTGATCTCGACGGGCTTTCAGTGCTGAAGAAGCTGAGGGAGTTCTGGAGGGGGCCTGTTCTCATGCTGACAGCACTGGGTGAGGATTCCGACATGGTCGCGGGGCTGGAGATCGGCGCGGATGATTACATCGTCAAACCGGTCACGCCCAGGGTTCTGCTTGCCCGGGTCAGAGCCCTGCTTAGGCGCAGCAGCAACGACCTCGAAGCTGACATGATCGACCTGGGTTCTCTGAGGATCGATGCACAGGCCAGGACGGCGTCTCTGGATGGCGCTTTCCTTGATCTGACCACCGCTGAGTTCGATCTTCTCCTCCTCCTTGCCCGCAGGGCGGGCAGGGTACAGGAGAGGGCCAGACTCGTGGAGGAGGTTCGTGGCATCGACTTCAACTCATTTGACAGGTCAGTGGATGTTCTGGTCTCACGTCTGCGCAAGAAACTTGGTGAACACGGTGACCTGATAAAGACTGTCCAGGGCGTGGGCTACTGCCTTAACCCCGGAAAGAACGGTGCTCAGTGAAGCTCTACTGGAAAATGTTTCTTCCTCTGGCGGCGGCACTGCTTCTGACGATTGTCTTCACGGGATGGTTCATGGGCGCCGTTCTTCCCAACCATTTCAGGGCCAGGCAGGCAATGATCGCAGGGCTTTTCCAGCGGGAAGTCGAATCTCTGTCAACCCCAACGCGCGAGCAGGTGAATTTCCTTGCGGATTCCATGGGTGTGAGGATAAGGCTGATCCCCGAAGACAGGTTGGGAAGACGCGAACACAGGGAACCGCCAGCTCTGCCCGGAACAGTGATAATACCCGCAAGGCCGGGTTTTCCGTTCACCATCGTGGGCATGGTTCCTCTCCCCGGCGGCAGGCAGTCAATTGCTGCCGGCGTTCTGCTTCTGCTTCTTGTAGTTGTGGGAGTGGTTCTGCATCTTGTTCTCCGGAGCGTGTTCAGAAAGATCAGGGACCTTGAGAGGACGGCATCCATCCTGGGAAGCGGCAACACATCGATCCGTTATGCGGCTTCCGGTGGTTCGGACGAGCTGGACGCCCTGGGGGAGAGCTTCAACGGGATGGCTCAGCGGATCGACACTCTTCTCGCCTCTCACAAGGAACTCATGGGTTCAGTGGCCCACGAGTTGCGCACTCCTCTGGCAAGGCTGTCCCTTGCCCTCGAGCTTCTTCGGGAGGACAGTGGAACGCGTGATGAGATGTTTTCGCGCATGGAGGCCGACATCGCGGCACTCAACGCCCTAGTGACCGAACTGCTCGAGTACAACCGGCTTGGCAGGGGAGTTGTGCCGAACATTGAACAAGTCGAAATCCGAGCCGTTGCGGAAGATGTTATCGCCTCGGAGTCCTGGGGCAGGGCGGGGCTTGAGATAACGCTTGCAGGGCATGCACTTGTCAAGACCGACAGGGAGCTTCTGGCAAGGGTTTTGTCCAACCTTGTTTCGAACGCCGTCAGGCATGCATCGTCAAAGGTGTCGGTCGAGATCAGACCCGCCCTGTCCAGCGTGTCGGTGATCGTCTGCGACAACGGGCCCGGTTTCCCGCAGGCGATCCTGTCCGCCGGGTTCATCCCGTTCATGAAGGGCAGGGAAAGCCAGGGAGTAGGGCTGGGACTGTCCATTGCACGAAGGGCCGCGTCTATCGTAGGGGGCGAGATCGTGGCTGAAAACATCTCCGAAGGCGGGGCAAGGGTGACGCTTTCCATCCCCATGTGAAGAGGGGGCGGGTTGCCCCGCCCCCTCTGTCCTGTCTGGTATGGGCTACCTGTTCTTCATTTTCGCGTGCCAGTCGATGAGGATCGGGCTGGCGACGAATATCGATGAGAATGTACCCACAAGAACGCCGATCATGAGGGTCAGGGCGAAATCCCTGAGTATGCCCGGCGCGAAGATGAACAGCATCAGAACTGCGGTGAATGTAGTTGCAGAAGTTATGATGGTGCGGCTCAACGTTTCGTTTATGCCCTTGTTCACAACTTCTTCAAAAGTACGCCCCTTGCGCAGCCTGGCATCCTCCCTGATCCGGTCGAACACCACTATGGTGTCGTTGATGGAGTAGCCCACAATGGTGAGAAGCGCCGCCACGATGGTCAGGGATACCTCGACCCGTAGGATCGCAAGGATGCCCAGAGTTATCAGGATGTCGTGAACCAGGGCCACCACCGCTGCTACGCCCCACTTGAACTGGAACCGGTACCAGATGTAGAGGATGATGAAGAACATGGCGATCATTATTGCGTTGACCGCCTGAGATCTCAGCTCGGTCCCCACACGGGGTCCGATCTGCTTTATGAACGCAGTCTCCTCCTCGCCCTCCTGCTCCTCCATCAGCATGCACTCAGCCTGTCCCAGAGCTGCGTAGACCTGGTCCTTGTTGCTGGTGGATGTGCGCACCACGAAGGCGTTGCCCTCACCGGTCCAGTCTGAGAGGGCCTGAACCTGCACACCCTGAAGCCCCATTCCGGAAAGGCTGTTCGCAAGGTCCTCGCCGGTTTCGTGGGCGGTGGTCGTGACGTTTGTCTCGAGCCCGCCTGTGAAATCGATCGAAAGGTTCAAACCGCCGTTGGCGAAATAGCCGATCGCACCGATCACGATCGCTGTCAGGGATGCGATGTAGACCTTCCTGCGGTTCTTCGTTATGTCCCAGTGAGCATCCCTGATAAACGCAAGGCTTCCCATCCCTATGTTCATTCTCTCCGCTTTCGCCAGGAGCATGGCGAAGAAAGCCCTCGTGAAAACCAGTGAGCAGAACATGGAAGCCAGAATGCCTATCGAAAGGGTGACCGCGAAGCCCCTGATGGGGCCGGTTCCGAACCTGTAGAGGACCATCGCGGTGATCAGCGTGGTGAGGTTGGCATCGAGGATGGTCACGAACGCACGGTTGTAGCCTGAATCCACGGCGGAGCGGATGCCTTTGCCTGTCCTTCTTTCCTCCCTGATCCTCTCATAGATGAGAACACTGGCGTCAACCGCCATTCCTATCGTGAGGATTATGCCGGCGATCCCGGGGAGGGTAAGGGTGGAGTTCATGCCCATAAGGCCCAGTTGCGCAAGCGGGCCCGGGAAGCAGAGGAACCCGAAGATTATGAGCATGTCGAAAACAAGCGCCAGGACCGCGATGAACCCGCTGAGACCGTAGTAGACTATCATGAAGCCTGTTATCAGAAGAAGCGCGACCGCTCCGGCCAGAACGCCGTTCCCGATGGACCTGCGACCGAGGCTCGGGCCTACGGTCTGTTCCTCGGCGATATCGAGCCTTGCGGGAAGTGAGCCGGCCTTCAGAACAAGCCTGAGGTCCCTGGCTTCATTCACGTTGAAACCACCGGAGAGACGGGTACCGCTTCCCGAGATCCGCTCTCGTATCGTGGCGACGGAGTAGATGCTTCCGTCGAGTATGATGGACACCCTCTGCTCGACATTCTCGCCGGTTATGCGCTCCCAGTTCTCGGCGCCCTGGTCGTCGAACTCAAGGATAAGGCCGGGTTCGTTGGTGATCGCCTGATCACTGCCCATCTGGATGCGGACATCGTTCAGGTTGGCACCTGTCAGACGGTAGTAGGGCCGGTCGAGGTCAGCCCTGTTCTCCCAGCCTCTCGTGACATCAGTGGGGACAAGGAAAACACCGACACATTGCCCGATACCGGGAATTTCCTCGGGTCTGGTGTAGGCGAAGGAAAGGTTGTCCCGCTCGAGGATAGCCCTGGCTTCCGGCGTGTTGACGATGTCCTGGAATGCCTCGAGGTTTTCACCGACAACCAGCACCCAGTCTCCCGGAGATATCCGCAGGGGTCTGAAGTTTTCGTTTGCAATTGTGATAAGTGAACCCAGTCTGCCGGATGCCTCGAGAAGCAGTGGCTCGGTCAGGTCGTCAACCTGTGGCTGTGATAGGGGAGTTTCGGTTTCAGAGGGAAGGGAGAAAGCGGAACTGTCGGTCGAGGCTGTGTCAACCAGCGCGGTTGTGCTGTCGACGAAAGCTTCTGGTTCCGGTGTTTCGGTTGTTTCAACAGCGGGCGCCGGTACAGTTCCCTCCAGAGCGCTTTCGATGTCCCGTATGGTCTGCACTGATGAGGGAGCGGTCTGATTGTTGGCATGGTTCGGGTAGGCAACCACCTTGAACTCGAGGAGCGCCTGTCTTTCAACGATCGCTCTTGCGCGCGCGGGATCCCTCACGCCGGGAAGCTGCACCACTATCCGGTCATCCCCCTGGCGAGTGATGGACGGCTCGGAAACACCGAACTCATCAATACGGTTCCTGATGACTTCCAGAGCCTGGTCCAGCGCTTCGTCGGGGTCGAGACCGGGGGTCGGTTCGACCGTATATGCGAGATACATGCCGCCCTGAAGGTCGAGGCCAAGCTTGATAGTGCCCCGGCTGAGGTCATACATGTCGCGGTAGCGCTGGATCTCGGCCTCTCCGCCATCGGCCTGCATCTGGTCGAGCAGTGAACGGAAATAGGGGTTTGAGGTTTCAGGCTGGGCGCTTGCCTCTGCCTTGTCCCGTTCCAGTGATGGGATCGAATACCACCTTATGGTGGGCCAGATCATCAACACCGCTGTAACGAAAAGCGCTACGGAACTCCAGATGCGCCATTTATCGGCTCGCTTCATACATGCATCCCTTTCAAAGGAGTAACTCGGTTCTTCTATGGGTCAATAGATGTGAACACCAACACACGGAACCCGCCTAGTCAGGACGGGAACCGGGCCTGCAGGAAATCATCGAAAGATACGCAAAGGCTTTGTCGCTGACCACCTGCCTACCCGGGAGCCTTCAACTCCATCCGGAGAGGCTTTCCATCGGGCAGCGTGGCAAGGAATGTGAGCCCGCCCCCCTGTCTCTGCCTTGTTTCATGCAGCGTGATGTCGCACCTGCGGAGCAGCCTTGTAATACTCAGGTTTGCCTGAGTGACCGTAAAGGCAGCCAGGTCGAGGTCCATGGTGAGCACAGTTGTGTCTCCGGCGAATGACTGCCGTGGGCAGTTGCCGTAGATGAACACGGAACACCCCTCGGAAAGCTGGTCGACGGGACTCAGCGGAGCCTGTGCAACACTGTCTGCCCCTTCGGACTCCCGGACCGCAAGACCCGGATCGAGGCCCGGTTTGAGGGTGGTCACCAGCACCCCCCCGGCGCATGTGAGAAGAAGCAGCACTATCAGGTACTCACCAGGTTTCATTGACTGCCTTTCCTCGTGTTGCAACATTTCCCTCTCCGGTCCTATCTTTCCCCCTGAGATGGATACTGTCAACCCTGCGGGAGGTTCGATGAAAGCAGCATGGTTTGTGCCCGTTCTTATCGCGGTCACTGCGGGAGCCCCGGGCAACCTGGGGCCCGGAGCCCTGTCGGGGGTGCCGGGGCTGCCTCTTTCCGATGTCCTCTCCGACGGACAGCTCAGACTCAGGACCGGGTTTGAATATACGGATCATGGGGACATGGGTGGCACAAGCCAGGTGCCCTTCAACATCTGCTTCGGGCTGTCCAATGTGTACGAGGTGGGCGCGACCATCCCGGTCCGGTTGCCCGATGACGATAACGACGGGCTGAGAACCGGAGACCTGGCGCTCTCCGGGGCAATGCTTTACGAGACAGCAAGGGGTGGAACAGCGTTGAAGTTCACCGGTTCAGTCTTTCTGCCCACGGGCGAAGCCCCGCTCGACCCGGGGGCGGGGATCGCCGCCGGCGCTGTGACCACAACAACATTCAGGCTGTTCAGGTTCTCTGCGGCCGGGCAGTACAGGGTAATGGGCGGGCAGGAGCCTTCAAAATCCCGTTGGAGGGATTCCATCGCCTTCTCGTTCGGCGGGATGAGTTTTCTTGGTGAAGCTTTCGCCGTGTTCACTTCCCTCTCCGGCAGCACCGAGGGGACGCTTGTGATCAACGCCGGGGCTTCCATCGAACCATGGAGGGAACTGGTCATAGACGGTTCCGTTTCGGCCGACATGGAATCACACGGCGAGCACGGTGTTTCACTGGGGGCAGCCTGGACCTTCACGGATCTTTGAGCAAAGAGCCTCAGGTGTAGGGTGATATGGCCCTGAGCTTTTCCACGATGCCGGTCAGCGCATTCACGGCATGATCGAGTTCTTCCTCAGTTGTGAACCTGCTCAGGCTGAAACGAACCGCGCTGTTCGCAAGGTTGTGGTCGAGCCCCATGGCCATGAGAACATGGCTCGGGTCCTTGCTTCCAGTGCTGCACGCCGAGCCTGATGAGGCGTAGATCCCCTGAATGTCCAGCAGAGTCAGGACCGCTTCGCTCTCGATGCCCCTGAATATCACGGTCGAAGTGTTGGGAAGCCTTGGCGATTCTTTTGCCATGATCATGGCCCCCGGGCATCTTGAGAGCACCCCTGATTCGAACCTGTCGAGAAGCTTTTTTACGAACCCCTCTTCCAGAAGATGGGCCTGTGCTAGTTCGGCGGCCTTTCCAATCCCGATTATTCCCGCGGCGTTGTAAGTGCCCGCCCTCATGCCTTTTTCCTGATGTCCACCGGTAACCAGTGGAGGAAGGGCCATGCCCCTGCGAAGGTAAAGGGCGCCCACCCCCTTGGGGCCATGGAACTTGTGGGCGGACAGGCTCAGCATGTCCACTCCCAGTTCTTCAACATTCACAAAAACCTTGCCCACGGCCTGAACCGCGTCGGTGTGAAAAGGGACACCGGCTTCGTGTGAGAAAGCTGCTGCCTCTTTCACGGGCATCAGGGTTCCAGTCTCATTATTCGCGAACATCACGCTGGTCACGGACGCGCCGTCGAGGGAAGACCTGAAGGTCTTCATGTCAAGCGTTCCCGATGAGTCGACGCCGACGATACGGGCTGGCCCGCCGAGGTGCATGGCCGTTTCGAGGACGGCGGGATGCTCGACCGCTGTGGTTACGACCGCCCCCCCCCGAAGTGCCGAGCATCCGCGCAGCGCCATGTTATCGCTTTCGGTGCCGCCAGATGTGAAGATGATCTCGTCAGGGTTGGCGCCTATAAGCGTCGCCACCTGCTCCCTGGCCTTCGCTAGACGGTCCAGCACCGAACTGCCGAACGTGTGGAAGCTTGAGGGATTCCCGTAATCCGACGTGAAAAAGGGCATCATTTCCTCGAGAACTTCCGGCGCAAGGGCTGTGGTTGCGTTGTTGTCGAGGTAGATCCGTTTCATTCCGCGGTCTTTCTGAGTTCTATCTGTCGTCCGAGTTTCATTGCGAGCATATCCTGAAAGCGCCCGGTTTCAAGGCTTTCTCCCCTGACAAGGATCCAGCGGGGGTGGACCTTGAGCACGGTGATCCCTTTAAAACCCGAAATAATCTCTTCTACTGCCTGCCGGACCTGGCTGCTCTTTTCCCTGAAGTCTTTGACAGCAGCCTTCAGAGCCTGCTGGCCCATCACGGAGCAGTGGTATTTCTCGGGCGGCATACCCCCCAAATACTCCGCGATCTGGCTGTTCTTCACCTTGAGGGCATCGTCAAGCGGCAGCCCCTTCACCAGCTCCGTCATGGCTGAAGCGCTCGCTATGGCTCCGGCACACCCGAAAGTGCGGAATTTGATCTCGCTTATGCGGTCGTCCTGGTCTATTTCGATATCGAGGTTCATGGCATCGCCGCACTGCGGTGAACCCACCTCGGAGTGGCCGTCAGGGTTTTCGAGGGTGCCAACGTTCCTGGGATTCATGAAATGGTCCATAAGGACCTCGGAGTACTTCCACACGGTTCATCCCTCCAGTTTCTCGAGCCGCCCGTAGAGGAGGTCGGCTATGGTGTGCCTGTTCAGGTAATCAACGGTGAGAGCCCTCAGATTGGCCCATAGCTGCCTGGTCCTGCAGATTCCCGTCAGGTCGCAGTCCTTGCTCTCGCACTGCTCATCCTCGAAACCCGGAAGCACGCAGTTCGTGGGAAGAAAGTCGTTTTCCAGAAGGCTCACAACGGACATTATGGAAATGGAGTCAGAGGGCATTCCCAGCGAGTAGCCCCCTCCCGGACCCCGAAGTCCTTTCACTATCCCCTTGTCCCGGAGCTTGATGAATATCTGCTCGAGGTATCGGATGGGTATGCTTTCATCCTCGGCGATCTTTGCCAGGGAGACAGGTGATTCGCCCTCGAGGGCGGCCAGCCTTACCAACGCCCTGAGACCGTATCGGCTTCTCGTGGAGATAAGCATCAGATACCTCTTCCGAACTGTCGGCATTCATCCTGGAAAGATGAACCGTCTTTCATCTATTTCCTCAGCTTCCGAACAGCAAGCGCCAAGGCGAAAGCCACGACTCCGCCCGCGAGCAGGATGAGCATGAGCTGGAAAGCCATGGGTAGATTGTTGTATCTGATCCCGTCGCCGAGAAAACTCAGTTCTGCCGTGATGGCAACAGTAACGGGATGGAAGTTGCCGCGGTTGCTTACGAGAAGGACATGGTCGCCGAAATCGGGTATGCCCAACTGGAAATCTCCTGATGAAGTCG
The DNA here is from genome assembly GCA_046485185.1 of Candidatus Fermentibacteraceae bacterium. Lineage (GTDB taxonomy): Bacteria > Fermentibacterota > Fermentibacteria > Fermentibacterales > JCC-6 > UBA6080. Next base: position 23,993 of record JAWOHL010000003.1, on the reverse strand, counting down.
TCAGGAATGCCAGTGTGTCGGCTTCGAAGCCTGAACTCCATCTCCGGAAACCGTCGGAGGTGAGAAGAATGTACTCGACCCTGGCTGTATCAGGGGTTATGCGGATGGTTCCCGCTATCGTTGCTTCCCTGCCCTGGGCTTCATCGACCCTGAAACTGATGAATCGGTACTGCCCCACGGAGAGATCGAGCGTATCCGCCAGAAGCGGCACAGTGCCCGCCTGGAGCCACGCCGATAAGAACAGTACGGAGAAAGTGATCCTGATCATATCCAACTATATACTTCAGTTCCGGGGTTCATCAAAATTCACCTCTTCTTCTTTTTTTACTCGTGCGTTTTCCCGGGGTTCCACCGTCACGGGATGTACGCTGTCCTTTTCCTGAAAAGAAACGGATTGCTCCAGTTTCAGCAGAAGGAATACTCCGGTCAGGATCATCAGAGCACCAAGGAGAAGGGAGCCCCAGAGAAACACCGCTGTGACTCCCGAAGGGCTGAACGACCCTGCGAGCCTTGCGAGTGCTTCGTTCATCCTGTTGAGCGAACCCTCGAGACCGGCCGCGTCCTCCTCAAGGGCCGACATATCGGTTGTGATTGAATCGAGGTTTTCCCTGACGGAAACCACCCTGAAGGATAGCACCACAATAACCTCTTCAAGGTCCTCGGTGATGTTGTGCAGCGAGTCCAGTTTTTCCGAGGTTGCCATCAGACGGTTTCCGGGAAGCATGACTCCCGCCAGTCTGGACATGCTTCTCAGGTCAGCCGCCAGGTCAGGCAAGACCCCCCTCATCCGCGCAAGTGTGCTGCCGGTCTGCCTTAGCATGTTGACCAGCTGATCAAGGGCGGATGCCGTTGAGACAAGTGAATTGGACGCACCGCCGATGATCCCGGACGAGTTCTCCACGCCGGACTGAACATTCCGGGCCAGCCCCTCGGCGCTCTGCAGGCTTTCGTCCATGTAACGCATGGTTCTGTGGAACGGTTCGATCACCACAAGGGAAAGGATCGCCACGGTTACCCCCATGGCGATGAAAAGCACGCCCAGACCCCTTCCCAGGTTCAACGCAAGTTTGTTTCTCAGAGCCTTCATCCTCCACGGCCAACCGGTTCAGGTCGGCCTCCTTCCTTCAGAACCGAATATACGAAGACAGGGCTGTGAGAGCTTTTCTGCGGTATGTTTCCGTCATGGATGAAAAACTGCTGAAACACCTCGCTCTGGCATGCTCCGAAGCAGGCGCCCTTCTTCTGGATTTCAGGCGCGCGGGAGTCGTCCCGACATCAAAGGCGGGTATGGAGCTTTTAACCGAAGCCGACACTGCGTCTGAAGAACTTTTGTGTCGAACGCTCGGGGGGGTGATGCCGGGTGTGCCCTTCGTGGGGGAGGAGGGGTTTTCGGGTCTCCTGCCCGAACCTCCGTTCTGGATTGCCGACCCGCTTGACGGCACGAACAATTTCGCCTTCGATTTCCCGTTCTTCTGCGTCAGTGCCGCCTTTGTGGATGAATCGGGACCGCGGCTCTGCTGCACGTTCGACCCGGTTCGAACCGAATCCTTCACTGCGATAAGGGGTGAGGGGGCGTTTCTTAACGGAAGCCGGATACGCTGCCTCGAGGTGTCCAGCCTCTCCGATGCCCTCATGGCAACGGGGTTTCCGTACAACAGAACTCCCGGCAGTATAAACACCGACCTCGGAGTGCTCGAGCATTTCCTGGGGTTCGCGCGGGGCATAAGGAGGTCGGGCTCGGCCGCGCTTGATCTTGCCTACACAGCCTGCGGAAGGCTGGGCGCGTACTGGGAGAAGACCCTTAGACCATGGGACATGGTGGCGGGGGCCCTTCTTGTTAGAGAGGCGGGCGGTATCGTTGGCGCTTACGAAGGCGGCGACTGGAACCTTGCCTCAGCGGGGGTGTGCGCGTCCGCGCCCAGGCTCTGGGCCGCGCTCAGGGATGGTATTGAAAAGGGGCGCCGCAGGGACGCCCCTTTCCGAATCTGAACTGTTTAGAACCCGAAGTTCACACCAGCGGCAAAGGCATTGATCGGGTCGCCGGCGTCGTCCCCCATGGGCTTCGAATAGTTGTACTCACCGAAGAAAGAAATGGGAAGCATCGGCGGTCGGACGCTTATGCCCACCACGCCCAGCAATGAGGGGTGAATGTGGTCGTAGGGGTCGATGGTGAACGAACCCTGGGTCTGCTGTTCGAATGCAGCGAGCATGGCGTCGGCATCGCTTGCTGTGAAATGCACTCCGACACCGCCACCCAAATAGGGTTTCAGAACGGATGAGCCCAGGGGAACCCCCAGCTTCAGAACGCTGGCGAGCCCCACATCGTGGTAGGTAGCCTCGTAGGTCTGATTCAGTATGCCGGGATCCGACCAGCCCCACTGGCTCTCGAGGTATTGCTGGAGCCCTTCGGGGTTGTTTGTGTAGTCAACGCCGTAGGTTTCGTTCACATAGTTGATCAGGAAGTCGGACATCACGATGTCGGCCTTTGATGAGGCGTAGGTTCCGCTGAACTCAAGTTCGAAGATGCCGGCAAGGGGAAGAACGAGTTGCCCGCCCAGCGCAGGGCCGTCGGCTTCCTGGCCGGTGAAGGGGTTTGTGGTTCCGTAGTATCCCGCCCTGGCGCCCACCCGGGGACCAGCGAACAGAATACCCGCTGTCAGAATAGCCACGACTGGAACAAGAAGCTTCTGCATTGTTTCTCCTTTCGAAGGCTCAATATCGGCAGACCTGGGCGCGAGGTCAACAGATCATGTTGGCAAGGCACTTGACATGAGCTGGAACCTTGGCAAGACTATTATGCTAATTGTTATGCAGCCCATGTACCTACGACAGGTTTTTCAGAACCTGGCATTTGTTCCATTCTCGAGAGGAGTTACCTTGAAGCACGTTTTCTTTATCGCGCTGATAACGGCATTTTCAGCATTCGGCTACCCCGGCCTTGCCCAGTGGCAAAGCTTCGGCGGCAATCCCGGCGCTGCCGCGGATTTCCAGGTCCAGCAGTCCGACGGCATGCACATGCTGGCCGAAGTCACCCTTCCGGGTTTCTGGCTCAACCAGTATCCCGCCGGCGGTTCAACGTACGACAGGGTCGAGCTTCCCGAAGCCAGCGCCCAGACCAATGTCGGCACCCCTGAAACCCCTTCGGTCGCCAGGCTTTTTGCGCTTCCTTTCGGCACACAGCCCGTCGTCACGGTAACTGATGTCGATTTCGTAACCTACAACGGCATCTCCCTTCTTCCCATCCAGACCCCCGCTGTCGACATGCCCACCCCACCTGACGGCTTCCGTATCGACCAGCAGGTCTACGGAACCGACGCCTTCTTTCCAGCGACCTGGGCCCAGGCCGAAAACTACGGCATCTGGGGTGGCTTCAACACGGGCCGTCTGCTTCTCAACCCCGTACGTTACAACCCCGCCACGGGCGAGCTTCAGGTCGCAACATCCATCAGCGTCAGGGTTGACTTCGACGGTAACGCCGAGGCTCTTGCATACCCCGTGAACCCCGCGCTTCTCACCTCCGCCTCCAGGCAGCTCGTGAACTTCGCCGACTTCAAGGCCGCAGCCGGTGCTCCGGTCGACGCGGTTGGCGCCGAGTACATTTTTCTCATTTACCAGAACCACCTAGAAGCGGTTCTTCCACTGGTGCAGTTCTACCAGTCCATCGGTTACGAAACCACGGTCGAGACCTTCACCACCGCCCCAACATCAGCCCAGATCAAGGCCGCCATCGCCGACAACTACGATTCTGCGACGACCAGGTTCGCCCTTATCGCCGGCACCGACATCGAAATGCCCAGCTACAACTACGGCGGCTTTATAGGCGACTACTGGTACGCCTGCGTTGTTGGCACCGACCTCATGCCCGAAGTCGCCGTCGGCCGCCTCACAGGAACCTCGGACCAGATAAGCCACCAGGTCGACAAGATCATCGACGGCTACCTGCAGTACAACTTCAACGACAGGCTAACTACGGGCATCATCCCCAGCACAACGGTTCTCGCCGCCCATCAGGAGCAGTATCCCGGCAAGTACACCCAGTGCTGCAATGAGCTCGCGGCGTACGACTACGGTCTGTGCGACATGACCTTCTTCAAGATCTACCCCCCCGAGGGCGGCACCAACGCCCAGGTTTCCACATGGTTCAACACGGGGATCGGAACCATCGGGTACCGCGGACACGGTGATGTGACGAACTGGAGCTGGAGCGCTCCGGGCACCTGGACCAAAACCAACATCGACGCGCTCACCAACACCTTCATGCCCCCGGTGTTCACCATCGCCTGCCTGTGCGGCCGCTACCAGCAGGGCGAATGCCTCTCCGAGAGCTTCCAGTGGGCGGTGGGCGGATCCAGCGGCAACCTCGGCGCCAACGACCCCAGCTACACCATTCCCAACCACGACTACATGAAGCAGATCTACATCATGCTTTACGACGAAGGTGTCTATTGCGTCACCGAAGCCATCAACGACGCCACGGTGGTCACCATGAACATCCACGGCAGCCTCGGTCAGACCAACGCCAAGATGTACCTCTGGTTCGGCGACCCCGCCATGGAGATCTTCACCAACGACGCCTCCAACCCCCAGCCTCTGGCCATAGCCGCTCCCGCTGACTTCAGCACCGGCGTGCAGACCATCTCCGTCACGGTGACCTGCAACGGAGTGCCCGTTTCCGGCGCTCTGGCATCCCTTTCCGACGGCATCGACGGAACGGCTCACGAGATGACCTTCCACGAAACCTCCCTCACCAACGCCTCGGGAATTGCCACCTTCACGGTGACGATCCCCAGTGGTACCCCAATTCTTTACACGGGCGCCAGAATGCACAACTACAACCCGATTACCGCCACCATCGGCGGGGTTGGTGTTTCCGAAGAGACAAGCTCGGGCATTCCAGCCTCTGCCTACACTCTTTCCGCAAACCCCAACCCGATAAGCACAACCGCTGTGGTGAACTTCAACCTGCCTTCCGCGGGCGTCGCCAGCATCGCTGTGTACGACGTTGCGGGCCGCCAGGTCGACACGCTTCACTCGGGCGAGCTTTCCCCCGGTTCCCACTCGGTGAGCTGGAACGCTTCGGGCTTCGCCAACGGCGTGTACTTCGTCAGGCTTGAAAGCCCGGCGGGAACCGTTTCCACCCAGGTGATGGTCCTCAAGTAGCACGCAGGTTTTCCAGGGAGGGGGGCGCGTCACGCGTCCCCCTTTCCTATAGTTGCGCGGGCCTTGACCTTTGCTTCTTTTTGTGCATACTCGGGGCTGCTGCCTGCTCCATCCACGTGGTGGAGCCGAAGTGAAAACACCGATTGATGTTGTTCACCGGTCCGGGGGCGGCACCTGAACATCCGATTGTTCAAGCCTTCTTCCGGGCCGGTGTTTTTTTCCCATTGTGGCCGGAAGGAGGCTTCAAGCTTGCGCAGTTACGAAACCGTGGTCATCTGGGCGCCCAGTCTGTCCGAATCGGAACAGGAAACCGAAAACGGCAGGGTCGTCGAAATCATCAGGGGAAGCGGCTCAGAGTACAAAGGCATCGATGCCTGGGGACGCAGACAACTCGCGTATCCCATCAAGAAACAGACCGAAGGCATCTACACGTTCTTCCGCTGGGACGGCGCGTCGCAGACCATTGACGCCCTGGACAAGATGCTCAGGATCAATGAGAGATCCCTGCGCCACCTCACCCTGAAGACGGGGGATGAAGGTCCTTCAGCATCCTTTGGGGAAGAGGAGGAAGAGGAATGAACATCCGCATGCCTTCCCTGAACATGGTGGTCATCTGCGGCAACCTCACCGACGACCCCAGACAGAACATCCTCGAAAACGGTGTTCACGTAACGAACTTCAGGGTGGCAAGCAACCAGTTCTACAAGGGCCGGGACAACGAGTTCCACAAGAAGACCTGTTACGTCGATGTCGTCTGCTGGCGCAAGACCGCCGAGATCGCCGCCGAAAGGCTCAGAAAGGGAAGCCCGGTGATGCTCGAGGGAGAGCTTCAGACCAGGTCCTGGAAAGCACAGGATGGAAGCACCCGTAATGTTCTCGAGATCCTCGCCCGGCGCATCCAGTTCCTCGAGCGCGAAGAGGGCGAGCGCAGTTCGGATGTTCATCCCGTCGACGATTCGCCCCCTCCCGAAAGGGATATGGCGGATGAACCCGTCTACGACGACGACATTCCTTTCTAGGAAAGACCAGTGACGCCAGAGGCCAATCCTCCCTTGCTGAACCTCGTTCTTCTGACGGGAAGGGTACTGAGGCGCACCGATCTTTCCCGCACCTACAAGGGGGTTCCGGTCATCACGCTGGTACTCGAGAACTCCGAGACCGGGACTGCTGATGTCGGAGAAGCTCATGTTTCAACCGGAGAGATTTCCGTTGAGATCTGGGGGGATCTGGCCGAGAGGTGCGATGAACTGTTGAAACCGGGCGAACCTGTTTTCATAGAGGCCCAGGTTGCGGGAAGACAAAAACAGGACAGGAATACCAAGCTGGTGCACCACTGGATGGTTCTTAAAGCAAGAAGGATTGAGCTCCTCACAAAATCAATCGAACACGGAGGCATGTGAAACATGGCTGCGAAAAAGCCGAGAAAAAAGATAAAGCTCCTGAGGAAGAAGAAGTGTCGCTTCTGCCTCAACCCCGACGTCGAGATCAGCTACAAAAATGAAAGGGTCATTCAGCGCTACGTCTCCGATCGCGGCAAGATAGTGGCCCGCCGGGTCAGCGGGAACTGTGCCCGTCACCAGAGAATGGTCGCGGGACAGATCAAGATAGCCCGTTTCCTGGCGATGGCCCCCTTCACCCGGGAGCACTTCAGATAGACACTCCCGCCGTTTCCCGGGAAGCCCGCGGCAGAAGGTGGAAAACCCTTCTGTGGGGTTGTCTGTCATTCATCATGGGTGTGCCCTTCCTCGTGGCCGGCGTTGCAGCGGGGCTCATGGCCGGGAAGAAACCGCTGATGATCCCTCTTGGTTTTCTTTTCGCCGGCACCCTGGGTTTTCTTATGGGACCGCAGGCCGGGATCATGACTGTTCTTTGTTCCGCCACTCTTGCGCTGTGTCTGCGCAGGAGGGTCGGCACGACTCACACCATGGCGCTCGCCGCAGCGGTAACGGTTCTTGGGGCATCTCTGCCGACAGATCCTGACCCTGTTTTCATGCACATGCGTTTCGACGACATGGAGCCGCTCACTCAGCTTTACGCAGAAATGGGTGTTGAGCCGTCCCTGATAGGGGAAGTGTTCTCCTTGATGGAATACCTCTCACCGGGATTGGGAGCGATTCAGATATCCCTGGGTTGTATTGCGGCAGTGTTTTTCTTGAGGGCGATGAAGAGCGCCTGCTTCGGCCCTTCGGTCAGGTTCGCGCTGGGGTGGGAGACCGCATGGGTACTCATAGCCTGTCTTCTGGCCCGGGTTTTCGCCGACGCCCTTCCTCCCGTGACGGCTCGCATCGCCGACAATGTGCTGCTTTTCATGGCGCTTCCCTACCTAATCGAGGGTGGTGCTGTTGTTTTGAGATGGGCCGCCTCTTTTCCCGGCATGACTGTTGTCCTGGCGGTCGTACTGCTTCTGGCGACCCCGTTCATGCTCGGGGCTGTGGCTCTGACAGGTGTTCTTGACACCTGGTTTGACTTCAGAAGAAGAATTGACATGAAAGTGGAAAGGTTGGACAAATGAAGGTCCTGCTGACCAAGACGGTCGACACCCTCGGAGAAGCCGGGGAAGTGGTGAACGTGTCTCCCGGGTACGCCCGGAACTATCTGTACCCGAGAAATCTTGCCGTTGACTGCACTTCGGGGGCCATGAAAATGGCCAGCACCTACAGGGCAAAGGCCAGGGAAAAAAAGGACCTGGTCAGTGCCGAGGCCAGGGAGATCGCGGCAAAGCTCGAGGGAACGGTGATCATACTCCAGGCTACAGCTGATAGCGCCGGGCAGCTCTATGGCGGCATCGGCGAGAGGGAGATCACGCAGGCGCTGGAAGAAAAAGGCTTCAAGTTCGACAGGAAGCAGATCATTCTTGATTCCCACATCAAGCAGATCGGCGAGTTCGAAGTCCAGGTCAAGGTGTTCGGCGATCTTCACGGGAAGGTCACCGTCAAGGTTTCGCCACAGGAGTAGAAGTGCTTCTGGCGGTGGAGACTTCCTGCGATGATTCAGCGGCGGCATTCCTGGATGCCGATGGCCGTGTATTGGCCCAGGAGGTCTTCACCCAGCCTTCCCAGATGGGTGGCGTGGTTCCCGAGATCGCGTCCAGGCTTCATATGGAAGTGCTCCCGGGCATGGTCGGCCGGGTTCTGGCCTCTGCCGGCGCATCCCTTGGCGATGTGAAGTATTTTTCAGCCACTGCGGGTCCGGGACTAGTGGGTTCCCTTCTGGTGGGTCTCTCATTCACCAAAGCGGCGGCAATGGCTCTTAACAGGCCATTCCTGGGAATCAACCATCTGGCAGCCCACATCCACATTCACTACTCCGCCGCAAGCAAGGTTCGTTTTCCTGCGGTGGCCCTGCTTGTCAGCGGAGGGCACACTGCCCTGTTTCTCATGACGGGCTGGAATGCCTGCACTCTCCTGGGCTGCACCCGGGATGACGCTGCGGGTGAAGCCTTTGACAAGACCGCCAAACTCATGCATCTGGGATACCCCGGGGGTAAGGCGCTCGATCTTCTGGCCAAGAACGGGAATCCCGACGCGGTCGATCTGCCGTCCCCTCTTGGCGCCGGGCACAGCCCTGAGTTCAGTTTCAGCGGCCTGAAAACAGCTGTTCGTCTCGCGTGGGAATCGGGGCTTTACTCCCCCGAAGACATGGCCGCCTCCTTCCGGGCCCGGGTATGCAGCATTCTGACCAAAAAGCTCTTCTTCCAGGTACGAAGGTTCAGTGCTTTCTCGGTGCTTGCTGCGGGGGGGGTTACAGCCAACTCACTTCTCAGAGAAAGCCTGGCAGCGGGAGCCGCCCGTATGGGAGTTGATCTTCTGCTCCCCCCGATGGAACACACCACCGATAATGCGGTCATGGTGGGCAGAGCGGCGCTGGCTGAACTCGACTTCAACCCTGATGCCTGTTCTCCGTTGTCCTGCAACGCCTTTGCCCGATGGAGCGGAGAGGAGCTTGCACGCCTGTGCTACTGACATTTCATTCCGGGGTTAGTATGGTCAAATAATGGATTTCTTCGACAACTCGGAGGCTGTGGTGAGAACGGGTGTTGACATGGTGGATGTATCCCGTTTCGGGCGGATTGCCGATCCCTGTCACGACAGACTTATTAAAAAGCTGTTTCGGCCCGATGAGATTCCGGACCTGGGATCCCCAAGGGCCATGGCCATGGCTTTTGCCCTGAAGGAAGCGGTTTCCAAGGCGTTGGGAACCGGGATAGCCCAGGGGGTTTCCTGGCAGGATATTCAGGTCGTCCAGATCCTTGAGGGAGGACACAGGGTTGTTCTTTACGGAACAGCCGCGGAACTTGCGGGCACAGGCCGATTCCATGTTTCCGCAGACAGCACGGAAGACCTTGCGGTTGCATTTGCCATACTGGAAACAGGTTACGAATCAGGGGAGAACCTGCAATGACATACTGGGTGACACCGCAGGAAATGTCCGAACTCGACAGAACAGCGATCGCTAACGGGACTCCCGGCGCCCTGCTCATGGAAAGGGCGGGGGCTGCCGTTGCTGAAATCGCCGAGCGTATGCTTACGGGGGAAAAGCGACCGGTACTGGTTCTTGCCGGGCCAGGGAACAACGGCGGAGACGGGTATGTGGCTGCAAGGATCCTTCTTCAAAGGGGATACCCGGTATCGGTTCACGCCGCATTCCAGGAAGACCAGGCCTGTTCGCCCGATTGTCTGCTGAATCGTGACGCCTATCGTGCCGCGGGGGGCTACGAATGCTCCGAGCCTCCCTTCACACCTTCGCTTATCATTGACGCCCTGCTCGGAACAGGCTTTGCCGGACACCTTAGAGGTAACATCCTCAAGGCGGTCGAAACTTTCCTTCCAGCCAGGTGCCCTGTTCTATCCGTTGACTGTCCCACCGGGGTCAGCGGTCTTACCGGGGAAGCTGATGGCGCTGCGGTCAGGGCCGATGTAACCGTGACCTTCGCAGCTCCGAAGCTTGGCCTGTTTCTGCCGCCCGGCTGCGGCCTGACCGGCTCCCTGTTTCTTGTCGATATCGGCATACCATTGCAGAAAAATCATTTACGCGAGATCATGGACATCCCTCGGGCAAGAGCTATGCTTCCCAACCGTCCGCCTGACGCGCATAAAGGCGTTTTCGGAAAGGTCCTGCTGCTCGCGGGTTCAGAACGGATGCCCGGCGCGGCGCTACTGGCTGCACTCGGCGCGCTCCGTAGTGGAGCGGGTCTCGTGGAGGTCTGCGTTCCGCTTCCGGCGGCAGCTGCGGTGAGCGGAAGGATCCCTGAGACCCTCTGCAGCTACTTCCTTCCGGGAGACGTGACATCCCTGCCTGACCCGGCGGAGTTCTCCGTTGCCGTCGTCGGTCCGGGTCTCGGTGACGATGCGGGAACGACCAGGATCGTGAGATACATACTGGAGCAATGGCGGCTTCCCCTGGTTCTGGACGCCGACGCCCTGAATGTTATGGACAAGCGCATGGCGGACATTCTGCCGGCAAGGCAGAACGTCGTTCTAACTCCTCACCCCGGAGAGCTTTCAAGGCTCACGGGCTGTACCACCGAGATCGCAAAGCGGTTTGATGCCGCGGCAAAACTGTCTTCGGCCACTTCATGTCCAGTCCTGCTGAAGGGGAAACCAAGCCAGGTGTTCTTTCCGGATGGGGGCAGGATCCTGAACCCTTCCGGCAACCACGGTATGGCAACGGGGGGAAGCGGCGACGTCCTTTCCGGTCTGGTTGCTGGGTTCATCGCCCAGGGTCTCTCCACGTCGGACGCATCCGCGCTTGCAGCGTACGTGCACGGGTTGGCGGGCGACATACTTGCGTCGTCCGGTTCTCCCCGGTCACTGCTTCCCACAGAATTGGCCGAAGCTTTCGGCTCGGCTTTCGCGATGATCGAAGACCGCAGGAACGATATCCTGCTAAGGCTGGAGGGATGCTGGAATGGCCGACTCTGGAATATCCCCGGCTGACGCCAGAGACCTGTTCAGGCAGTATGTCAGGAGCGAAAGCCTGTACCGGCATTGTCTCGCCACGGCAGCGATCATGGGTGAGCTGGCCAGAGCCATGAACGAAGGGTCTCCGGAAACCTGGGAGTCTGCGGGCATGCTTCACGATATTGACATGGAACTCGTTGGGGATGACCACTCGAAACACGGAATAATGGCCGGGAAGATGCTCGAGGGCTTTCTTCCAGAACCTTTCATCCATGCCATCGTGGCCCACAACGGCCAGTTGAACGGTACGGTGAGAACCTCCGATCTTGATTATCTTCTCAGTGCCGCAGAGTCCGTCACGGGGCTGATCAGTGCCACAGCGCTGATCTATCCGGAGAGGAAGCTTGAGCCGGTCGAGGCGGGTTCAGTGGTGAAACGCATGGGCAAGTCCGGCTTTGCCCGCAATGTTGACCGGGCCCGCATCATTGAGTGCACCTTGGCTGGCTTCCGTGTCGATGATTTCGTTGAACTGGCCTTGAAGGCCATGAAAAGAATAGCACCTGAGTTAGGAATATGAAACGGCGAAAGGGGTCGCTGCATGCAAACTGTTTCTGAAATACTCGACTCGTTGAAGCTTGTCGTCTCCACCAGGTCACTCTCCCGTGCCGGCACGAATCTCGCCCGGTTTAGCACGGATGATGACCCTGAAACCGTCGAGGCCAGGCTTACCAATGTGGCCATGCTCGCGGAAATTACAGGAAAGTGCAGGGATATCGCCCTCGAGTTTCCGCTGGACATCCAGAAGAAGGAAGACGCTGAAGAGATCAACAGGATCCTTGAAGAGCGCCATCTCACTCCTGTCACTCTCGCTGTTAACTCAATGGTCCCGCGCAAGCGAGGTGTGCTCAACCACCGGCTCATGTACGGAACTCTCTCCAGCCCTTACCCCGAGGTCAGAGTCGCAAGCATCAACAACATCCTCGGCGTTCTTCAACTGATGCGGGACATCAACTGCCGCCAGCTGCTTCTCTGGATTCCCGACGGAGCCGACTCGCCCGGCGAGAAGAACACCGTTGACATGCTGGACTCCATACTCAAGGGAATGCGCCAGATCGGCCTGAAGATCCGCAAGAGCGAGAGCATGCTTCTCGGGTTCCGCCCTTACAACCCGACCTATTTCTTCACCGCTGTTCCGGACTGGGGAACCGCGGCATGGCTTTGCCGTGAAACCGACCCTTCCTGCAGGCTTCTCCTTGACACCGGCAGCCTTCTGCCCGGCGAAAGCCTCGACAGCGTAATGGTATCGATGCTTCATCAGAAGATACTGGGCCGTGTTGCCATCAGCGACAACCGGCTCGGCATGGGTTCCATGCCCGCGGGCTCCATGGACGCCGGCGCGCTGTTCCGCTTTTTCCTCAACCTGCTCAACGCTGAACGGGCCGGTCTTTGCAGCCTCGACAAGCTTGTCATCGAGGTGAAGGTCGAGACCCGGGTGGACGACCCCATGGAGAACATGCTCACCGCCGTGGAGAACACGCTGCATGCCCTGGCACGCGCTTCCCTGGTCAATCCCGACGAGCTCAAGCAGTTGCAGGAAGCCCCTGATGTGACCGGCGCCAACCGCGTTCTCCGTGATGCCTTCGCCACTGATGTCCGCCCTGTTGTCCAGCACTGGCGCGAAACCAGCAACCTCCCCATCGACCCCATAGCCGAGTACAGGGGACGGACTAAGAAAGATTAGTTTGCTGAGCTAACCTGTTCATGCGCTGATATGTACATACGGGGCTTGAAACTCGTGCGTTTTGAGCCGTACTTATCTGCATGGGAAGACAGGCAAGATACGATGCGCAAGGCGCCCTGCAGCATGTGATCTCAAGGGGTCTCAACAGGGAAGCCATCTTTCGCGATCCGGAAGACTACGATGACTTCCTTTGTCGGCTTAAGTTTCTTTCTAGAGAAACCGACATGAAGATCCATGCCTGGTCATTTTTACCGAATCACTTCCACCTGCTTACCGAGACGGGGACCACACCCTTGGCCACATTCATGAGAAGGGCACTCACCGGGTATTCTCTGCACTTCAACGAGAAGTACAACAGGGTAGGGTATCTTTTTCAGGGCCGCTACAAATCCAGGCTTGCTGGAAGCGAAGAGTACTGCCGAACCGTTTTCACCTATGTGAATAAAAACCCATTGAAGCACGGGGTGGTTGGGAGTATCACCGAGCTTGACTGCTACCCCTGGTGCGGACACAAGGAAATTGTTGCTCCTTGTATGGACGATCTCACATGCTTTCATAAGTCATGCGCACTCTTTCTCACCAGGGATGAATACTTAAACGAAATCAGCCATGATTTTCAAATCTCTGACGGAGAGCTTTCTGTCACTGGTGGTTTCAATCACAGGGGTTCAATGAAGGAAGGCCTTTTCAGCCTTGATACCGTTATCGGTAACACCGCTTCAAAACACAATGTCTCCGTTGCTGCAGTAAGGGGCCGTGGGCGAACAGCCAATCTCTCAAGAGCTAGGGAGGATTTTGTTAAAGAAGCAGTCCTGGTATTCGGTTATACTATCACCGAAGCCGCAGCTTACCTGGGTATAGCCCTCTCGTCAGCCTCCTCTGCTCTGGCCAGATGCATTTCCAAAGAAGAACGAGCAGCTATTGTGAACTAGCATTATCGCATAAAGAAGAAGGCCTGGAAGTTAATCCAGGCCTTCTTCTTAAGGCAGCAAACGAAACTATCTAAGTCCGTCCCCTAGAAGCGGACTACCTTGAGGGTCTGAACGGAGCCTTCGGTGGACAGGCGGAGAAGGTAGATGCCGGAGGGGCGCTCGGAGAAGTCTACAAGAACCGACTGGTTCCCAGCCTGGACGATGCCGGAAAGAACCGTGCTGACAACGCGGCCCGTAAGGTCGAGCACCTGAAGATCGGCGACAGCGGTTGTGTTCATGTGGAAGCTGACGGTTGCGCTGGAGTTAACGGGGTTTACGCTGATGCCGAGACCCGTTGCGGGGAGAACCTCCACAAAGAACTCTTCAGTTCCCACAGGGATGGGGCCGCCGAGGAAGTAGAGCTCGCCGCAGCTGTCGGGCAGGTCGTCCCACTGCGGATGCTCCTGGCCGATCTGGGCGTAGTAGTCCCAGGCCTTGGCGCGGTCGTGCGCCTCCCACATGGAGATGTAGCCGTCACTGTTAAGGTCGGGGTCGCCGGGGAGAGCGCCTGCGGGGTATGAACCGCCGGCGGGCCTGCTGCCGTGAACGGCGCCTGTCCAGAAGTAGACGTACTCGTCGTACTGGGGAAACGTGTTTCCGGCCCAGCTGGACTCGGAGGCGTTGGCGGCGCTGGCGAAAGTACGGGGCTGTCCGGCTGCCGCATGAATGACTTCCTGCTGGAAGCCACCGGAGAAGCACTGTTCCATAACGACATGTATCGACGCCGCGGAGATGCCGTTGAGCATTGTCATGAAGTCGTCGTCGTTGAGAGTGGCATTCCAGAGATTAAGATGGACCTCGGTTGGGAGGTTTCCGCCTTCTTTTCCCTGGCCGCCGTGATCGGTTGTGAAGATGAAGAGGTGGTCGTCGGGACCCACCATGCCGGCGATTGCGTTGTAGCCGCTGGTAACGCCAGCTGTTGTAGCATCGTAGTTGATATCAGTATCGCCGTCGTCGTCGAAGTCGGGGTTCGAATTCAAACCTCCGGACTGGTCCGGCGCCGGATTCGTGCCGTCCGCGAAGCACACGATTATCTGGTCTTCCGGGATCAGGTAGTCGTGAACGAGAACGTTGTAGATGAACTGGACATCGCCGTAGTAGCGGATGTGGTTGTTGCCCTGGTTTGCTCCGCCGGAGATGATCCAGGCGTACATCTGCTGTCCCTGCTCGGGGGTTGCCTGGACATTGGGCTCGAACCAGGCGATGAAGTCTTCGTACTGTCCCCTGATCAGGTTAGAAAGATCAGGGAGGGAGCTGTACTCGATAGTCATGCGGCCGTAGAAATCGGGCGGAACTGTCATGCGTTCCATGCGGACATCACCCTGGGGGGAGACGAAGACCCAACGGCACGGGTGCTCCCAGTTCGCCAGGGCAAAGTCGTCAACCAGAACCAGGTAAGACTGGAAAGGCGCGAAAACGCCCGGGTAAGACCATGCCCCCACAATGGAGCCTTCCTCGAGGATTGTCGGTAAAACTCTGACCTCGACCCTGTCCATGTCGAGCATCATGGTGCTCATGACCAGATCAGCCGCTTCGGAAGGTCCGTTCACCGGGGCGGCGAAAACGGAAGCGGAAACGATTAGAAAAAGAAGTGGCAACAGACGCATTTCACTCTCCTTGGATTTGATGATACGGGAAGCATTTATTCTACACCAACCACGGCCGGAAGAAAAGCGGGATTTCAAAGCCCGGAAGCATGAATGAATGCTTTCAAAAAAGCCTGCCTTACCTCAGTCCTGAGAATATGACCCTTGCGCAGGCTGTTCCATCCCTGAAGGAGGAACGGTTCTTCGGGGAACCGCCTGCCTGAAAGAACAACAGCATCCCTTCCCTCTGCGAGAAGCTGGGAAAGGATTCCGTACCCGGCCTTGCAGACGACTTTGTCCGCGCCGGCCACAAGGTCCGAGAACGACACACCTGCGTTCAACATATCCTGATATGGAATACAAAGTTTCGCTCCCAGAACGTTTTTTTCCATGGATGCCACCGTGAACTCTCCTATGGTGTCAGGGATCCCTCCCATGGGCATTTCCCTGAAAGCAAGAAGAGTGTATGGCCGTGAACCGGTGAGAATGCGTACGCGACCGGCGTCTCCCGGGGGCCCCCCGGGCAGAAGGGGCATGTCCACCGTTTTCGCGCAGGGAGAGTACTCCGGCCCCATGGGCAGGCGCAGATACGTAGCCCGGGAGTATGCCGCCGAAATCATGGAACACTCGGACGAACGGCCTGGAAACAGGTTGGCATGGATCCAGTCCCAGGTGAAGTTGCCCAGCACGAATGCCGGAATGCCCAGATCTGAACATGCCAGCACCGGCATGGGGTCGACATCACTTATGAGCATGTCCGGAGAGAGAAGGCCGATGCGGGCTCGCTCGAACTCAAGGTTCCGCTGGACGTCGTTTGTGAACGCGAGGAGGGATTTCTCGGTCAGGCCGAGCTCGATGTCTCCCCCGGAATCGACGGGAAGAGGAGAGCATGCCGGCGGATGAAGCCTGGTCACCGGGCTTCCGTGCCAGAACCACGGAGGCGCCCCTGAAGCCACATCTATCTCGAGACCCGGTACGGCTGACGAAAGCAGTCTGGCCAGTTCCCTCTGTCTGGCAGCGTGCCCCCACCCGTGGTTACTGACTGAGATCAGGATTCTCAGAAGAAGTGCCCCTCAGTTTTTTCATCTCCCGCAGGAGGAAGAAGCCCGTTACCAGGAATGAAAGAAAGTCTGCCAGGGGGAAAGCCGACCATACCCCCAGAAGTGGTGGGTTCATGACGCCCGGGAGCAGAAGGACCAGAGGGATCACAAAGAGAACCTGCCTCGAGATGGAGAGCAGAAAGGCCAGGCCGGCTTTGCCCAGAGTCTGGAACACAGATGCTCCGACAACCTGAGCGCCCACGAAGAACATCCCGGCGGTTATCGTTCTGAAAATGGAGGGGCCGGCGGCCAGGAGGTTGTCATCGCTGCTGAAGACTGAAAGGACCTGACCCGGAATAAAAACCCCGAGGAAGAAAGCTACCGCGGTCATCGCGGAAGCCGACATGACAGCGATTTTTACAGCGCGAACGGCCCTTTTCCCGAGTCCCGCGCCGTAGTTGTAACCCAGGACCGGTTGCAGCCCCTGTGCCAGGCCGAACACTGGCATGAAGCACATCATCAGAACCCTGTTCACCACCCCGAAAACCGCAAGCTCGAGGGATGAACCGTAATGCATGATGGAGCGATTCACAGCGATCGCCATGAGGCTTCCGGCGCATACCCTGGCAAACGAAGCCACCCCAACGGACAGGACCTCGAGCGCCTCGGACAGTCTGGGCACTATCCAGGCCTTCCGGATTACCAGGGCGCTCTTTTTTCTGAGAAAGACACTGGAAATGTAGCTGAAGGAGATGAACTGGGAGAGTACCGTGGCGATTGCCGCTCCCCTGATTCCCCATCCGAAACCGAAGATGAAAAGCGGGTCGAGCAGCATGTTGGACACGGCGCCGACAACCATGGTGGCCATGGCGAGCCTTGCCTTTCCCTCAGCCCTGAGAAGGTTGTTCCCGTTCACGGAGAGAGCGAAGAAAACCCCGCCGAAGTAGATCACTGACATGTACTCGGAAGCCGGTGCGAGGACCGACCCGCTGGCTCCGAACAGTGTCAGGATGGGCTTCATGAATAGTAGCCCCGCGACGCAGATCACAACCGCGGATACCGAGGCGAGTAGAAATGAAGAGCTGGCAGCCCTCCCCGCCCGTTCAACATTACCCGCCCCCAGGGCTCTGCTGATCACCGAGGCGCTGCCGATGCCGGCGGTCTGCGCAGCAGCGAGAATGAACATCTGAATGGGGAAGCAGACCGCCAGTGCCGCCAGGGCGTCGGTGCCTACACCGTGCCCAACGAAGATCGTGTCCACAAGGTTGTAAAGAGAGTTCACCAGCATGGCCGTAACCGACGGAGCAGCCATTCGAAGCAGCAGTCTGCCCACCGGGTCGGTTCCGAGAAATCCTGGAGTTCTGCTCAAAAGAACCTCAGCCTCATATGTTCACAAGCACAAGAGCGGCGGTCACCATTACAAGTGAAGCCCACCGCCTCCCATCGAGCCTTTCACCGAAAGCCGCGACGCCAGTCACTGAGAGAAGGGCAACCGTTCCAGCGCCAAAGACCGAGAATACAACAGAAGCGTTCAGTTCACCAAGAGCGGGGATGAGGAACCATGAGCTGAAGTAGTTGACAAGCCCCAGCGGAACTCCCAGTGCGACTGACAAAGGGCTGAACCCATGCCTTGTGTCATCCTTCCTTCTTTTCTGAACGATGCTTAGAACTGAGCAGAGGAAAGCTATGCCAAAAACCCAGAAGAGAAAGAAATCACGGTTGTCTCCCCCTCCCAGGTGCTGGTACACCTTGCTTCCGAACTCCGCCATGCCGTTTGCGACAAACACAAGAAGAAGCACGGGAGTGAACCTTCGGACCCCTTCCGACGCGCCGCGAAACGCCCCGACAAAAACTGCGGCAACGGCCACCGCGATGCCGGCCCATTGAAGCGTTCGCGGGAACTCACCCCAGATGAGCATTGAAAGCGCCATGGGCAGGAGAATTCCCATTTTCGCGAACCCGCCGGACAGCCCGAGCCCATTCTCGCGAAGAGCCCTCTGGTAAACGATGAATGCCAGAAAGTAAACGATCCCGAGGGGAATCCCCACGGCGATGCCCCAGAGAACTCCCGACTGTTGAGCGATCATCGAATCGCCATCGAAGGCGAATTGCCTTATCACGGTTTCAAGTGTTTTGAAGGAAGTGCCGATACCCCCGCCCTGGAGAAGCAGTGAAACCACAACTGCTGTAAGGTAGTTCACCGCGATGACGTCAAGTTTTCTGAGGCCCAGCCTTCCGGAAACACGAAGAAGCACGGCGACCGAAGAACTGCAGACAACCGCCATGAAAAGATGGAACAATGTTTTTCTCCCGTTTGGAAGAACCCTGTCTGGGCGCCTGACACTGAACCCGCGAAAACACACCGAATATGCCGGGACAGGTTTTCCGGAGAAAGACGGGAAGACAGGGGTCAGGTTTTTTTCATTGCCTCATTCTCACCTGGAGTGGCAAGCTGCATTTTCCAGGAAAGCGCGATCTGCGAACACACCGTGGCGAGAACGTCAGCAGGGCTTTTCCGCCATCAGGCTGAATAGAAGCGGTATCCTGTTCAGGGGCTCAGGGAGGCGCCAGAAGCCGTCTTTACTGGGTTCCATACACTCAAGGGCCTTCCAGTGAATGAAGTCGAATTCGTGTATCCACCTGATCCGAAGCCCGGCTTTCACAAGCGCGTTGTGCACATCCCCCATTGTCCAGGTGAACTCTCTGGTGGGGTTCTTTACCAGGTAGCTCTCGTCGGCGTAGTCCGGAGAACCCGAGGGCCAGTCCCTGGGCATTCCCCCCGTGAAATAGGGGTTGGAAACCGTAAGCCCGCTGGCTTCGTCATCGAATACATTCAGGAATGGGTGCGACTCCATTATGTAGAATTCGCCCCCGGGCTTCAGAAATTTTGCCACAATGCCGGCCCACAGGTCGATGTCGGAGTTCCAGCAAAGTACGCCAATGGAAGTGTAGACCAGGTCGAACCTATCAGTGAGATGGTCGCGCAGGTCGTAGATCGGGCAATGGATGAACCGGGCTGCAAGCCCTGTTCTTTTCGAAAGGTCTGCCGCGACCGCCAGTGATCCCGCCGAGAAGTCCACTCCCGTAACATCGGCCCCAAGCCTCGCCAGGGAGAGGGTGTCGGTTCCTATGTGGCATTGAAGGTGAAGCACCTTTTTTCCCCGAATGTCTCCGATCTCGCCGACCTGCACATGGTCAAGCGTGTGTCCTCCCGCGAGAAGGGCGGATATGTCGTAGGACCGGCCATGGATGGGCGCGATCTCATCCCAGCAGGCCCGGTTGATCCTCTCCGCCTCGTAGTCCCTGTTCATGAAACAGCTTTCGTCGTTCCGAAGAACCCCCGGCCGTTGCTCAGAACAGGAACGGGTTGAAGAGCCTGAGCCCGGTAATGGTCTGATACTGGCTGAAGCTCAGAAGGACCATCTCAAAACTGACGGAGTCAACGGTGAACACGGCGTAGTCACCGCTCTCAAGGGAGACGAAATATGAGGCCCCATCCTGAGCGGCTATGGTGCTCTGCCAGGCGGAATCCCCCGGACCGGGGGCAAGGGTGTTGGAAGCCTGGGCGATATGGCTGTAGCTGCCGCCCGGATAGCTCTCGGGATCGTAGTTGCCCCGGCAGAACAGGGCGGTGTCGCCCTCCCACTTAACGTACAGGTCCTGCCTGAACGAGGGGTCACTCGCGTCTCCCACGGCCACATGGGTTTCATGGAACTGGATGCCGTCAGCCGCCGGTGAGCTCAGGGTGTCGTCGAGGGCGAACATTTCGGCTCTGTCATCGGCCTTGTTCGACTGGTCCTCTGAAGAGTTGATCCCGTCTATGGCGTCGACGCAGTAGTACCCGGTGCTTGAGGCTATATGTACCGCCGTGGTCCCCTCCACCTGGGCAATGATCTGCCAGCTCCCGGGGTTCGTGGTCGAAAACCAGACCCTGTAGCCGTCCACATCAACTGAGACTGAGTCCCACCCCACGGTCACAGTGTCGCCACGGCTAGCCTCGGTGACTATCCTGCAGTTCTGAACGACTGGCAGGGTTCCCGGCGGGGCGCTGGGTGAGTCGGAGCAACCTGAAACGACAAGAACCAGAAAAGCAGCGGAAAATAACCTTTTCATGCTCATCCTTCCTCTGAGTAAACATGATCGAAAGGTTTACCTCTCTGATCGGGTCCTGTTCCCACCTGTGAAAAGGCTCTGCGGTGGAACAGGTCCCCCCTGATGGTCAGAGGAGTATGCGTTTCGTATCCATCCTGTTACGGAACTGCTCCAGTAGAACACGCTGCCGTCATCGCTTCCGGACCACCATAACCTGTCGGAATCATCCCAGGCAAGGTAGGCCATCAGTGAAGCGGGGTGATCGGGCATTGTTTCAGTCAGAAGAACCATATCTTCCTCGCCGGTGACATTCACGACCCAGACGCCGTATCCTTCGGGAACGCGTTGGATCGTAAGGAAAGCACTGTACTCTCCTGATTGGGAAACAAGGACTCTTTCCCCTGATGAGCAGGACGAGGAAAGGAGCAGGCCGGCACCCCCAATGATGATAAAGATCAACCCGGCCAGAGCACCTGGAAAACCCGGATAACTCACATCATCACCCATTCTTCCTGCTGCTTTTTCACGTGCCTTACCTCAGGTGATTTGCATATTTGCTTCCCGTTGTGTATGATACGCTTCAAATCGGGGAAAACAGAGTTTGTGTCAACCCCCCCTTCACTCAATACCGCAAAAGTTGCGGTCCTTTCTTTCCCACGCGTCCGGCGGGTAGAGATCGTATTAAGCGCCGGACCAGGAAAGTATCATGAAAGAATATACCTGCGCGCCCTCAACGCGCACCGAGGGATCCACGGATTCCATGTCTCAGCTCCATAACGCATTCGAGGTTCTGATACCTGAACTTCAAAAGGCATTGGCGGCTGAAGGTTACATAACTCCCACACCGATACAGGAGCAGTGCATTCAGCACC
Source organism: Candidatus Fermentibacteraceae bacterium (assembly GCA_046485185.1). Taxonomy (GTDB): domain Bacteria; phylum Fermentibacterota; class Fermentibacteria; order Fermentibacterales; family JCC-6; genus UBA6080. Next base: position 2,631 of record JAWOHL010000003.1, on the reverse strand, counting down.
TTCTGGACGGACGGGACCTTCTGGGAACCGCCCAGACCGGTACTGGGAAAACGGCGGCGTTCGTGCTTCCCCTTCTCCAGAAGCTGTCAAGGAATACCACACGGCCATGGCCCGGTACTCCCAGAGCCCTCATTCTCGCGCCCACACGCGAGCTTGCCGCCCAGATCGGCGCAAGCATAGGCGTATATGGCAGTTTTCTTCGCCTGCACCATACCGTTGTGTTCGGAGGCGTCAGCCAGCTTCCCCAGGAAAAGGCATTGAAACGGGGCGTTGACATACTGGTAGCCACTCCCGGAAGGCTTCTCGACCTCATGGAGCAGGGGTTCATCCACCTGGAGAAGGTGGAGGTCTTCGTGCTCGACGAAGTTGACAGGATGCTGGACATGGGGTTCATACCCGACATAAGAAAGGTCCTCGCCCGGATTCCCGAACGGCGTCAGACCCTTTTCTTTTCCGCCACGATGTCCCCGGTGATGGAGGACCTTGCGAGAACCATGGTGCGTGACCCGCTCAGGGTTTCCATCGAGCCCGAGAAACCCACAGTGGAGAGTATAGAGCAGAAAGTTCTCTTTGTTGGCAAGGCCGACAAGGATGCCCTTCTTGTATCGCTTCTCAACAACCCCCAGGTCGGCAAGGCGCTCATTTTCACCCAGATGAAACACACCGCCAACAAGGTGGTCAAGAAGCTCCAGGCAACCGGGATAAGCGGCATCGCCATCCACGGCAACAAAAGCCAGTCTGCGAGAACCAGCGCCCTCTCCGGGTTCAAGGGGAGCCGCTTTCAGGTCCTTGTTGCGACCGATGTCGCCGCCAGGGGGCTGGATGTCGACAACATCACCCATGTGATCAACTACGACCTTCCCATCGAGGCCGAGACCTACATACACCGGATAGGCCGAACCGCCAGGGCAGGGGCATCAGGCGATGCCATCTCCTTCTGCTGCGCCGAGGAGAGAGAGTGCCTTACGCAGATCGAAAAGCTTCTGGGCAAGCCGGTGCCCGCTGTAATGAACCACGCGTTTCACTCGGAAGAAGCGTTCAGGTCGTGTCAGCCGGCACCCGTGAACTTCGGACGGAACAGCTCGAGAGGCGCCCGGAGTAGCGATGACAGAAGAAAGCCCCGCTTCGGCGGCAGGCCGGGTGGCAGAAGAAGCTGATCCTGCGGCCTGGAAATGGAGGAGGGTTCGTCTATGCCCCGCGGAAGATGACCTCCTCCCTCCTGAACCAGCGTGAGCAGAAGTAAAGACCCGCCACCGCCAGAACCAACAGCACCGAAAACACTTCGACCAGGTGAAGCGGGTTGATCGTTCCCGCTATTATCTCTTTGGTTGCCAGCGAGATGTTGAGAAGCGGGATCAGGGCGGTCGCCCAGTTCAGCCTTACTCCCGGAAAGATGCCGATGAGAAGCGGGATCAGCACGATGAAGTTGAGGGGCGTGATAATGCTCTGGGCTTCCTTGTAGGTCCTGGCGAAAATGGAAACCGAGAGAAGCAGCGCTCCGAAGAAGGCGCACAGAGGGATGAGCATGGCCAGGAACAGCAGCAGTGTTCCTGGCTCGATGATGTTCATCACTCCCGAAACCATCTCCCGGGGCATCGGGCTGCCGTACCTGAGAACCAGAAAGAGCCATGCGAAAGACGCCACCGCGGTGAACACACCCGCCAGGGTCACGACAAGCCATTTGGCCACGACTATCTGCCCCCTGGAAGCCGGGGAGATGAGCAGGGTTTCGATCGTTCCCCTCTCCTTTTCTCCCGCCGCGAGGTCGATGGCGGGGTACATCGCTCCCATGAAACAGAAGAGGATGATGAAGTAGGGGATCATTCCGCCGAGACGCTCCCCGATCCTTGCCCGGGCTGACGAGACGTCCTTCTCCGTGATGCTCAAAGGTCTGGCGAACCCCGACGCAAGACTCCTCTCCTCGAGCCTCCGATGGAGAAGCGATTCACCGTAGCCTTCAAGGATGGCCCTGATTCGCGGCAGCGCACCCTCGTTCTCCGACACCGATCCCATGTAGTAGACATCCACGGAGGCCGTGCCTTCACGGGCCATTATGCTGTCGAAGTCGTTCGTGAACCTCACCGCGAAGTCGATCTCACCGGCTTCCAGGGCCGGGCTGACCTGGCTGTCCGTCATGGGGCCAACGATTTCCACTTCAGCCGATCCCTGGAGAAGGTCCATGAAATCAGGTACGGGCGATTGTGATATCACGGCCACCCGCATCACTTTCTCCCTGGCCCTGCTCTCCATTTCCATACCCATGCGCATCGTGAGGTTGAAGACCAGGAAAATGGCTATGAAGGGCATGAATACCATGAAGAACATGGTCCTTCGGTCCCGGAGCATGTCCTTCATTTCCTTTCTGAAAATTATCAGAACGGTCCTCATGCCTTTGCCTCCCCGGCTTCGATCATGCCTATGAACTCGTCCTCGATTGTTCTGGAACTCATTCCCTCAGTGAATTTCCCGAAGGTGTCGCAGAAAAGAAGCCTGCCCTTGTGAATGATTGCCAGGTCATCACTGAGAATGCTCACTTCTCCCATTATGTGAGTGGAGAATACCACCGTTCTGCCCTGGTCGCGGCATCCACGGATCAGTGTCATGATGGATTTCGACGTTACGACATCGAGC
>JAWOHL010000094.1:0-43176 GCA_046485185.1 Candidatus Fermentibacteraceae bacterium | reverse complement strand
GCCATCGGCACGCCCGGCCCCGGGTGCACGCTGCCCCCCGCCAGGTAAAGGCCCGGTATCGCCGTTCTGGCCCCCGGCCGTTGAAAAGATGCCATCCATCCGTGCGAGGCCCTCCCATACAATGCGCCGCCCGTCGCCGGAAACAGCGCGCCGAAACCTTGCGGGTCGGTGATTTCCGTTGTCCCGCCGTCCCACGCCACATCAAGCCCGCACTGCGCGAGCTTCGCCCGCATGGCGCGCTCCACCGCCTCGCGGTCCTGGGGCGCATGATCGCCATTGGCCGGTGAATTGACGAGCAGCAGCAGGCGTTCGGGTCCCTTGCCGTGCCCCTCGCGGTCCTGCGCGCAGACATAGACCGTGGGCTCGGAGGGATAGCCATTCGTCAGTTCACGGAATTCCCGGGCATAGTCGCGCGAGAAGAATACATTGTGCCGGGCAAGCGGGAAACCGGACGTCTCCACCGACGCCGCCCAGGTGATCGCCGAAAGGGAGCGCTTGTGCCGTGCAACCGGCGCCACCGCGCGGCGCACATCCTCACCCAGAAGGCCCGCCGCCACCGCAGCGGCATCCGCATTCACGATCACCGCGGAACATGGGAATTCCTCGCGCGCCGTGCGCACGGCGGAAACCCGTCCGCCCTCCGTCGCAATGCCGGTCACCTCTTCCCCGAAACGGATCTCCACGCCCTTCTGCCGCGCAATGGCGCAGAGCGCCAGCGCCAGCTCATGCATGCCGCCCTTCACCGTCCACACGCCCGCCTGCTCCACATGCGCCACCAGCATCAGCGTCGCGGGTGCGAGGAAGGGCGATGAGCCGCAATAGGTGGCATAGCGCCCGAACAACTGCTGCAGACGCCGGTCGCGGAAATGCCGGCCCAGCCCCTTCCACATCGTCTCGAACGGGTTGATCCGCGCCATGCGCGCCAGCCCGCCCAGCCCACTGGACGTCGCAAGCGTAAACGGGTTCGGCCGCTGCGCCCGGATGAAGGGCTTCTCCAGCGTCTCGTAGATGCGCCGCGCCTCCGCGCTGAAGTCGAGAAAGCGTTTCGCTTCATGCGCGCCCGCGAATCGGCCGATGGCATCCGCCGAGTCCTTGAGGTCCGCATGAAGGTCCAGCCGTTCCGATTGGCTCCAGCCATGGCGCGCCAGCACGCTCAAGGGCTCCAGCGTTACATGGTCGGAAAGCACCGCCCCCGCTGCCGCGAACAGCTCCTCGAACACCCAGCGCATGGTGAGGACGGTGGGGCCCCCGTCAATCATACGGCCGCCCACGTCGAGGCGGCGCATCTTGCCGCCGGGTGCTCCGGCGCGCTCCAGCAGCAGCACCTCCTCGCCCCGGGAGGCAAGCGCCAGGGCTGCCGCGAGGCCCCCCATTCCTGCGCCGATGATGATGATGCGATCCCGCGGCATCCGATCCCAAACCTGCCTGTTGCAGAGGCATCGCAACTATGTCAATGTTTGTTTACAGCTTCAAGTGACGTTTCGTGTTGACGGATTCACGGAGGACAGCGGGCATGGACATCGGGGCTCTACTCGAGGGTGATCTTGAAATGGCCGTTGCGCGTGCCGCAGGTGAGGCCTGCCCCCCGAAGCTGGCGGAGGCCTTGCGCTATGCGGTCTTCCCCGGAGGGGCGCGGATCAGGCCGCGGCTGACCCTTGCGGTCGCCAACGCATGCGGCAACAAAAACCCGTCCGCGGCCATCGCTTCTGCATCCGCGATCGAGCTTCTGCACTGCGCGTCCCTCGTCCATGACGACCTTCCCTGCTTCGACAATTCGGCCTTGCGGCGCGGCAAGCCCTCCGTCCATGTGGCCTATGGGGAGCGCCTGGCGGTGCTCTCGGGCGACGCGCTGATCGTGCTCGCCTTCGAATGGCTGGCGGTCCGCGCCGGGGACCGGCTTGCACCCCTGACCCGCATCATCGCCTCCTGCGTGGGCGGGCCCTCCGGCATCTGCGCCGGCCAGGCATGGGAATGCGAGGACACGATCGACACCCCCCCTGCCCGGCGTGGCGAACTGGCCGGCGATGCCGGCGGCAGTAAGCGCAAGCAGCAGGGCAAACGGCCTAATAGACATACCATGCCTCCCCGAGGCTGAAAGCCCGGTTCACGTCCTGCCAGTCGCCGTCGAACTCGTATAGCCCGTAGCCGAAACGGTCGATGAACAGAAGGGTGAGCCTGGGATTGAAGTAGGTCCAGATCTGGAAAGGGTAGCCCTCCACCTGGAAGGGATGGTTCTCGACCATGTCGGGCTCGCCCAGTTTGGCCCAGGTCACGCCCATGTCGGTCAGGATGCCCCTTGTCACTCCCGATGTGAAGGACCTTTCTATGTAATCCAGTCTTCTGCGGTAGGTGTCGAGGTATTCGTTCTCCCGGGTCGAGGGGTTGGGGTCGCGGCGAAGCCAGAACTCGCTCATCACGGCCTGTCTGTCCCCCAGGTTGCGGGCGCTCTGGAGTTCGGATATCTCCCGGGAAGAGGCGATTGGCCTTACAAGGGTTGCCGTTTCGGAGGGGTCGTCCCCCCAGAGGTCCCAGGAGGAGAGAAGCCTGATGGAGCTGGTCGAGGAGGCCATCACTTCAGACTCACCTCCCAGCGCGGCGGTGTTCACCCTGTAAACGCCCCTCTCCAGTCCACCCAGGGAAAAAGCACTGGAAAATGACGCGATGCCGTCGCTCTGACGGGCAAGGTCCATCCAGCCCTCCCTGATGGCGTTCAGATCATGGTCGAGAACAGCGTATGCGGCCCGGACCTCTCCGGAACCCACGGGCGGATAAACATCCCAGACGATTGCCACACTGCCCGTTGCCCTGACCGTTCCCGAAGGCGTGAGCCTGAGGCCCGATGAAGACCAGGTTTCAGTGCTTGCGCTGTCTATCACCACATACACCCTCTGAGAAACCCTCTCGCCCGTTTCGAGGTCGAGAAGGCTTGTCTTCAGTTCGTGTGTGCCTGTGGAGAGGTCGTCGAAAAGCAGTTCCTCGATCACTGGAAAATCGCTCTCCCCTGCGTCCGCCCCTGCCCTGGCATAGCCACCCGCCATCTCCGCGGTGAGTTCGTAGCGGTAGACCCCCTCGCCATCGGATACAACCGAAACCAGGTCTTCCCGCTCGATCACCACCGTGACCATGGCCGATCCGTCGCGCCCGGGACCAGACGGTATGGTGGTCCAACTCACGGCGAAACCGGTCAGCGCTGCCAGAACCAGAGAAAACGTCACTTCGAGATCACCTTTTCCGCTCGGGGGGGGCAGTGCCCCCCCCTTTGTTCATTTCGTCAGAACGCAACGCCCAGGCTGGCCCTGTGGACCATTTCGAGGCGGTTGAAGTCCTGATAGGCGTAGTCGAGGGAGAGAGTGGCGCCGCTCATCGGGATCCGGAAACCGGCGCCCGCGGCGAGACCCTCTTCATCGGTGTTCACCCTGTAACCGCCCCGGAGGGCGAACATGTTGTTGAACCAGTATTCGGCGCCCATGTTCACCTGCTCGAGATTGTCGGGCGGGTGAACGCCGTCGACCTCGACGGTGATGTGGTGGTTGGCGGTCTGCAGCACATCCATTGCCATGCCGAGCTTGAAGGTCATGGGCATGGAGTAGGAACTGTAGACCTGAGTGGAGTCGCTGCCGCTGAAGTATGTGGTGAACTCGCCGTCGGGCGTGAGTTCGGGGCCGAAGTGCTGAATCGTCATGCCGATACGAAGCGTCTTGAAGCCTGTGTCGTACAGGGTGCCAAGGTCTACCGCAACTCCGCCGGCTGACACGTCGTCCCACGTTTCCCTCACGTACTTCACCGTGAGCCCGGCACTGAACCGGTCGGTGAGCATGCGGGAGAAGGTGAGGCCCGCGACCATGTCGGTGCAGGTGAAAGTTTCACCAGTGCCGTCAGGGTTCTCGACGGTCGTGACATCGATGTCGCCGCTCGAGAGAAGTCCGAACTGGAAACCGAAGGTTCCCACGCCGGGTCTCTCATAGGTGACGATGCCGCTGCCGTAAAGAATGTCGGCGTAGAGCTGGGTTCCCGAGAACTGAACCTGCGTGCCCGTGACCTTGACAAGGGCCCCCGGGTTCCAGTAGGCCGCGCTGGGGTCGTTGGCCGTGGCGATGAAGGCACCGCCCATGCCCACACCCCTGGCACCGACTCCTATCTGAAGGAACTGGGCGCCTACGGTACCGACCTTGGCGAACGAAGAGGCTTCAGCATCGGCAGGGAGCAGCAGGAAGGCAACCACCGCCGCTGCCAGGATCGTTCCAGTGAGCTTCATGGTTATCCTCCTTTCCCTACTTGATGATGGCAAATTTGCCGATTGTGAAATCAGTGTCGTTTTCAACACGGTAAACATAGAGGCCGGTCACCGCGTCCTGCTCGTTCCTGGAAACGAGGTCCCAGTATGCAGTGCCGATCTCCCCGCTGTAGTCCCGGTGTTCGAGGGTGATCACATGGTCTCCTGCCAGTGTGTAGATGTGGATGTTGCACATGGCCGGGAGGTTGATGAAGGCTATCTTGTTGAAGTACGTGGCTTCCCAGGCTGCGCTTCCGCGGTAGGGGTTGGGAACCACTGCGACGTTCTCGGTCCAGTTGGTGTCGGTGTCCCAGCTGGGCACCACGGCAAGAGGCGTTCCCTCGATGGTCTGCTTGTAGTTGGAGCGGGTGCTTTCCACCATGGTCTCGGCGTCATACGCGCACACCACGTAGAAGTAGGGGAAGCCGTTGGTCACCGTGTTGTCGGTGAAGCTGTAGGTTCCGGCGCCCTCGACGGTGTCCACGAGTTCCCAGTTGCTGGGCGCGAAGGTGGCCCTGTATACGTTGTACCCGCCGAAGGGGCTGTAGTTCTCCGCGTTGGCTCCCCACTCGAGATGGACCGCCCCGTCCTGGGCTTCGTAGAAGAGGATGGGTGTGGGCGGAAGCTGGGGAACTCCCCATCCGCCGTCACGGTAGTAGGCGTCCAGCATGTTGTCGGCGGACTCACGAAGGCCGTCGAGGCCGAGGCCGACGATCCAGCCGCCCACAACGTTAAGGCTGTCGCCTGATTCGAGGTTCACGGGACCCATCGTGGGAAGGAAGCGGTAGTCGAACACGGGATACCCGAGAGCGATGGGGTTGTCGTAAACGAAGGGGAAGGGGCCCGGGTTGGGGGCCACCCTGGCGTTCCAGGTGTTGGGGTTGCCCACCCAGTCTTCGAGGTAGGCGGGGCCGCTGAACTGACCGCTGTTGTCCGGGAAGACGCCCCACATGTACGCATACCGTTCCGAGTCCAGGCCGGGGTCGCTCTCCCAGTTCCACCATGCGTGGCTGAGGGGGATGGGGACGCCGTACACATCGATGGGTCTCTCGATGGTGCCGTCGGCCTTCTTGATCCAGTAGTCCATCAGACGCCAGCCGATGAAACCCACCACGGGGGGGTTGAGTTCCTGCTCGCCTGTATCGTCAATGGAGCTGCCGGGGCCGTCGCCGTCCCACATGACGCTCATGTTGCGGGGTACCACTGCGTAGGTCGTGTCGCCCACGGTGTGAAGCCAGTAGTTCTCGGGCATGCCCGAGTCGAACCGGAACAGGCCGTTTTCGGGGATCACCGTGTAGATGGTGTCGGCACCCGCCACCCTGAAAAGGATGGTGAAGTGGTCGGATACGCCGTTGCCGTCAACGTCGTTGTCCATTATCCCGTCGGCGCCCATGTAGTTGTAGTGGTAGAAGATGTTGTTGGGGTCTTCGGGGTCGAGGGGGCTGTCGGCGTTCTGACGGTAGGTGTAGATGTCCTGCGATGATGCCGTGGTGCCGTTCTGGAAGACGTACTCGAAGGTCGCGTCGGGGTCGTTGCACCAGATGGCGTGGCCGTCGTAGTACACGAGGTCATCGATGGCTGCCTCGACAGGGTCGGCGGTGGCCACGTCGCAGTCTCCCCTGATGGCCACGAGAAGGCCGTCGAGGCTGCTGAGACCCGTCTCGTTGTACTCGGAGTTGAAAGTGAGGATGAAGTGGTTGGCTATGAAGTCGTTGTAGCCCGGTGTTCCCCAGCCGTAGTTGTACTCGTAGATGCCCATGCCGTAAGGTGTTTCGCCGTTGGCGCTGGACCAGTCATCGTAACCGTACTGTGACTGCTCGAGTGCGGTCGGGCCGGGAACCAGTTTGATCGTGGGAAAACCTTCGGTTGGACGAAGCTCCCAGTCTCCGTAGTCGGAGCAGCTGGCATGCGGGATTCCGGGTTCACTCACGGCGGTCCAGAAGTCGCCTCCCCAGAGGTAGCTGCTTCCCTGGCCGCCCGGCCATTCCATGCTCGGGTAGTTTCCCCACGGGTCGCCGAACATGCCGTAGTTGAGGAAGGCCGACCATAAATTTGAGAGATTGTGCAGTGTCCACACCGCTGGCGGACGGGCATCGGTTTCTGCGTCCGGTCGTGCGATTTCGCGGATCTCCGCGGTAAAACCGGGGACGGCGAACGCCAGCAGCAGGAACAGAACCATGAACCTGCTGAACCTTGTGTTCCTCATACCCTCAGTCACCTCCTGTTCCTGTCCTGACCGGAGTGCTCACCGGTCATCCGTTTGCTGTGAATAATTCCACTCATGCTTCTTTTACCTCTCAGTTCGTGAGCACAAAGCGGTAGGTCAGAGAAGTCCAGACCCCCACTGGAACACTGTTGTTCCGGGCGGGGGTCCACCTTGTGTTCCGTGCGGCGTTCATGGCGGCCTGATCGAGGCTGCCCACGCCGCTCGAGTTGTAGAGCTGGACATCCGCAACCGTGCCGTCAGCCCTTATGAAAAGCCAGAGTGTCACGTTGCCCTCGACGCCGGCCTGCCTTGCCATGTCGGGGTAGGGGGGCATGGGCTGGTAGGTGCATACCGGAAAAACCTCGACCGGCATGAACCTGGGGGGACCAATCTCATCGCCGCCCTGCTGGGCAAGCTCTTCCGTCTGCTGGAAGGTCGAGACCTCGGTGAGGCCCTCGGTGTCTTCGCTGAGGGAGAGGGTGACTTCTATCTCCTGAATGACCTCGAGGGCTTGCTCTTCGAGTGCTTCGCTCTCCTGTTGCACTTCCTCTTCCTGCTCCTCCACCTCGTCATCGAATGCGAGGTCGGCCTCGACGGCCTCCATCTCGCTGTCGGAGGTGCGTGTGGAGAGGCGCCCGAGTTCGCTTGACGGAATCAGCTCGAACATGACGATCAGAGCCATGAGGCCGAAAGCAAGGCCCCATTCGATGCCCAGGGAGGACTTTTCACGAAGCTGTATGTTGGCCTGTGTCAGCATTCCCCTCCCCTCACAGCCCGAGGCCCAGCTCTTCAGCATTGAACTGGATGCTGTAGAGCTCCTCGAACCGAAGTGCGTTGAAAAGACCGATGATGTCGCTCATGGGAACTCTGGCATCGGCGTTGAGCACTATGACGTCAAGTCTTTTGTTCTGCTCGCGCCAGAACTTGTCGCTGAGCCTCTTCAACTGCTCGGCAACCTGGTTCAGGGGAAGGTCGTAATCCCCTATGCGGGCTACGACAGGGCTTCCCGCCTCACCGGGGGTCACCTGTTTGAGCCAGACCGCCACCATGAGGTTCTGCTTCCCGAGTTCGCTCATGACCTCGGGGTGGGCCTGTGGGAAACGTATCCGAAGACCCCCCTCATCCTTGAAAATGGTAGTGGCCATGAAAAACACCAGCAGAAGGAAGACGATGTCGGCCATGGTGCCGGTGAAAATCGTGCCGGAAACCCTTATCCGTCTTTTGATCTTCATTACGCACCACCCCCCAGTCTTTCCTGTGTGGTGATGCCGGTACGGCTGACCCCGTTGCGCCTGAGCGTGTCGAGCGCCCTGATCATGCCGTTGTAGTCACAGTCAGGAAAGAACTTGAGTATGACGACGAGTTCGCTCTCCCGTACCACTGAGGCGATGTCGCCCTGCCTGGCATCGGCAAGGACCAGTGTGTCGCCGAAGGCGACCTCGCCGAAAAGGGGATCGGAAGCCAACGGTACCGAGGCGCCCAGTCTCCGGCGAATGACCCCCTCCCGGAGAACGGGAGTAAGGTTCTCGGCGGAGACGGCCGAGGTGAGGTTGGCGTAGGTGCCCGCTGAAACCCCCTTGGCCACTTCGAGGTTGACAAGAAGACGCCTTGTTGTGGCGGACATGGCTTCGACCCTGTCCGCGGCCAGTGTCATGATCCCGTCCTGCAAACCGGGATCGTCCAGACTTACATCCTCGCCTGCCCTGGCCCGCTGGAGGGGGCCTTCAGGGGGGGCCTGGTCGATAAGTGCCACATACTCGTCCTGACCCCACTGCTTGATGGTCATCACGAGCCTGTTGTTCTCGTCGATCACCACTTCTTCGGTCTGCTCATCGGGTTTTTTGGGCAGCTTGTAGCTGATGCCCCTCTGAACCTCGAAGGTGGTCGTGACAAGGAAGAAGATCAGCAGCAGGAACGCAATATCGGACATGGAGGCATCTGGGATGGCTCCTGTTGCCCGGGGTCTTTCCTTGCGCATGCGTTCTCCTTAACCTACAGCTGCTTGAGATGCTCCATATCGGCCAGCTGGTCGACAAGGAACATGCTGGCTTCTTCCATGTCAGTTACGAAACCGCCGATACGGGCGATGAAGTAGTTGTTCGCCATCTGGATGGGAATGGCAATGATGAGCCCGGCCGCGGTGGTGATGAGGGCTTCCTGGATACCACCGGCAACAAGGCTCGCCTCAACGTTCTTCGCCGCCGCGATCTCAGCGAAGGCCCTGATCATGCCCGACACCGTTCCGAGGAACCCGAGCATGGGGGCGATGCTGGAGACGGACGCAAGTACCACAAGGCCCTTTTCGAGGTAGGCCATCTCGATGCTTCCCGAGCTTTCGATGGCTTTCTCGACATCTTCCAGGCCCTTGTCCCGACGGAGCAGACCGGCCCTGAGTATTGCGGCCACGGGGCCGCGGGTCCTGTCGCAGAGGTCTTCAGCACCCTGGAGGTCGCCCTTGCGGATGTAGCCGCCGAGCTGCTCAAGAAGCTTGGCCACGTTCTGACTGGCCTTGCTGTAGGTGACGAACCTCTCGATGGTCACCGCGATGCCCAGCAGAAGGGACAGAAGAAGGGGCCACATGAAGGCTCCGCCGGCTATGAAAAGGTCTTTGAGGTCCATGCTGGCACTCTGCTGCCTGGGAACCTCTTCCTCGGCGGGAGCGGTGGTTTCTACGGGAGGCTCAGTTACAGGAGCTTCCTCTTCGACAACCTCTGCCTCCTCGGTGGTTTCCTCGACTGGTTCGGGCTCTCCCTGCGTCGTCTGCGCGAAAGCCAGGGGCGCCAGAAGCAGCAGGAGAACCATCAGGATATTTCGCATATGCAGTCTCTCCCGGGTTGTGGACGGGCCCCGAGGGGCCCGTCCCATGGTGTTTACCACTCGAACTCAAGGCCGAAGCGGAGCTGGCGCCTGGTTTCGTAGGCGTCGGGGGTTCCGTACGGGCCCCTGGGGTCGTGATCGGGTGTGCCGTCGCCGTCCTGGTCAGCGTCGTACCAGGCTTCGTCGATTATCCTGGCGATGTTGGTCCTGTCGAACAGGTTTCGCACCCACACGCTGAGGTCGACGGAGGTGGCGCCGATCCACCAGGTCTTGTTCACCTTGAGGTCGGTCGTTTCGGTCCAGGGCATGCGCCGGCCGTTGATCTCGGGGTCGGCTGTTCCCTGGGCGCTGGCGGTGTAGGGGTAACCGCTGCCGTAGTTGAACTGGACGGTTGCGCCGAAGCCCTCGAGCCAGTGATTTGCGCCCCACAGCGGGCCCTCGCCCCTGGGGATGCGGAAGTCGAAGTTGGCGTTGATGGCGTGGCGCTGGTCCCAGTTAAGCGGGCTCTCGCGGCGGGGGATGACCCAGCCCGCCCAGTTGTAGGTGTAGTTCTGGAAGGCGCTGGAGCTCTTGCCACGGGCGATTGAGTAGGTGTAGTTGGCGTTGAAGCTGATGAAGTTGGACGGCCTTCTCATCAGTGAGAACTCGGCGCCCCTGACGTTGCCGTAGTCGGCGTTGATGAACAGGTCGTAGGCGTCGACGGCGCTGAAGAAGTTCTTCTGCATGTCGGTGAGGCCGGTGATGTCCTTGTAGAAACCGGTGACGTCAAGGAGCGTGATGTCGTCGAACTGGTGCTTGACACCCATCTCGTAGGCGATGGTCTCTTCAGGGGCGAGGTCGGGGTTGCCGATGACAGGGAAAGCCCCGGTGAGGTCGAAGTTGGAACCATCGTAGAGGTTGGCGAGCTGGGGAACCTGGAAGTAGTGGCCGTATGTGAAGTGAAGGACGTCGCGCTCGGTGATGGGGTGGCTGAAGCCAACCCTGGGGCTGAGGTGGTACTTGGCGCTTACGCTCACCGGGTTGCGGATGTAGTCGGGGTCGCCCGGGTCGGCGTCGGGGTTCACGGGGTCGGTGAGGTCGGCGGGGTAGCTGTCGAAGTTGGGGTCGAAGTAGTCGAACCGCACGCCGGCGTTCACTATCATGCCCCTGAACTCCATCTTGTCCTGCGCGTAGGCCGCGAACTGGTGCGGGAAGTGATGGTAGTATGAGCTGTAGATGTTCCCGCCGCTGGCGGTGTCGATATCGTAGTTGAAGACGTCGTAGTAGTTGCCCTCGATGCCGAACTTGAGCTGATGCTGCTGGTTCACCTGGCTTGTGAGGTCGACCCTGGCGGTGCTGGTGGTGCTGTAGCTGTCAGCCCAGGCGAACCTGGAAGCGCCGGAGCGGTAGTAGCCGTTCGAGTCGAGCACCCTGGTGGGGGTGTAGGCCAGCCAGTCCTCGAGCGTCCAGTCCTCGCCGAGCCATCCGCCTTCCGGATCGCGGATCTTGTAGGCGAACTCGTACTTGTACTGGTTGACCTTGAACTCGAGGAAGCTTGCGTCACTGAGGGTCTGGGTGAGGTTGATGCCGTAGCTGAGGTTGCTCCAGAACCTTGTGGGAAGGGCGTAGGCGACTGACTGGCCCAATATGGTGTCGCCGCTGTTGGGATCGATGTAGTCCTGCTCGAAGAGGTTGTAGGACCACCCGTACTGGGGGTTGGTGCTGTAGAACCCGGCTTCCTGCTCGCGGAAGGTTGTTGTGAGGTTGATCTTGGTACGGGGCGTGGGGCGTATCGTCAGTTTGCCGTTGCCGGCCCACTGCTCGTTCCAGTTCCAGTTCCTGATGGCGTAGTTGCCGTCTTCCCCGCCGCCGGTCTGAAGCCACTCGAGGCTTCCGAAGAGGCGGATGTCGCCGCCCACGTTGAGGCCCATGGCGGGAAGGAGGAGCTGGGTGATGGGTTCGGGGCCGCCGATTGAGGCTTCGGCGTTGAGCCTGGCCTCGGAGAACATGGCGGGTTTGTTGCCCGCGAACTCCTGAACTCCCTCGAAGTCGTCGCCGGCCCACCATGTACCCGGGTAGCCCCAGGTCCAGTCGGAGGCCAGGCCGAGGGACTGGAAATCGTTGCCGTTCATGGAAAGCGAGCCCGAGTAGCTGCGGCCGCCCTCGCGGGTGACCACGTTGATGATGCCGGACTGGGCGTTGCCGTACTCGGCGCCGAAGCCGCCCGTCATGACGGCGGTCTCGGCTACGGCGGAGAGGGGAATGCTGGCGTCGTAGACGTTTGTCTGGGGGTCCATCTGAGCAACGCCGTCAACGATGTAGGCCACTTCGCCGGACCGGCCGCCGCGGACGCGGAGGGTTCCGCCCTGGGTGCTGGTGCCGGCCTGCTGGCTCACGATATCCGCCACGCCCGCGACGGGCATGGTCTTGATCTCGTCCCGGCTCACCACGGACACGCTGGCGGACTGGCTCATGGTGATGAGGCCGCGCTGATCCGTAACTGTCACAACCGTGCTTCCCACGGTTACCGGGTTGAGGGTGAGGTCCACCCTGGTGGTCATGTCCACCAGGACCTGGACTCCCTGCATGGTCTGATCGCCCATGCCCACCATTCGCCCGATAACGTCGTAGTTGCCGGGCTGGAGGTTGATGATGAAGTACTCGCCGTTCTGGTCGGTCATGGCTCCGTAGCTGGTTCCGACGATCATGACCGTGGCCCCGATAAGGGGGGTTCCGGAGGCGTCGGTGACACGGCCGGCTATTTTGCCGGTCGTAGCGGCCATTGCGGAAACGGCCATCAACAGCACCAACGCGAAGGAAATCACACTCGCTCTTCTGGGCACCGTTGCAGCTCCTTTCAAATTTAGGTTACCAAAAACCCCGCGCCCGTTCCGAAGGTACTGAAACCACTCCTTCCTTCCTTCAGAAAGGGCAATTACACCAACTTCACCGGGTATCACCCGCTTCTCTATTTCAATGCCGTGCAAACCAATATGGCTGCACTTCCAAAAACGCGTACCTTCCGTCGGAAACGAGAATACGAAGGGGTGAAAAGCGTGTCAAGCCGTGCTCTGGAACCCCGGACAGCCCTGCGGGTAAAAATGCTTCACGATCCGTAACGCCAGGTACGAAGCTTGACCCGAAGACCCTGCCGGGCAAGTCTTGCTTCCGTGTGATATATCTTGCGCATCATACCCGGAGAGACGCGTATTCCACTCCACCGGAATAAAGGGGTTTTGCATGAGTGTTGACGAACTCGAGAGCCTGGCGGAACGAAGGGGCGCCGAACCAGTCCCCCTCGATTCCCTGATGTCCCGCAGGGTACGGAACATACTGCTGATCTCCAGCCTTTACGATTCTTTCACCATGCAGTCGGACGGTCGCTTCACCGAGGTCCTCTTCACCGAATACCTGAAGCTCAACCTCAGTTACGCCCCTTCCGTTGTCAGGGTTTCCACACTCGAGGCCGCGACTGAAAGCCTTTCTTCGGAGCGGTTCGACCTGGTGATATCCATGCTGCGCGTGGGCTCAATGACCGCCGACAAAATGGCCAGGACCCTGAAGGCCCGCCACCCCGGGATACCCTTTGTCGTACTGGCCCACAACCCCCGTGATTACGAAGAGTTCCGGGACGCGGGGCTTCTCGAGGAAGTTGACTACAGCTTCATCTGGCAGGGCGACGCCCGGCTGTTCCTCGCCGTGGTGAAACTGGTCGAGGACAGGCAGAACGCCCGACGCGACGCGGAACTCGCGGGCGTCAAGTGCATCCTTCTCGTCGAGGATTCGCCCCGGTTCACATCATCGTACCTTCCCATGCTCTACAGCGAGATAATGAAGCAGACCCAGTCCCTGATGACCGAGGGCGTGAACAGGATGCAGAAGCTCCTGCGCATGAGGGCGCGCCCCAAGATCCTTCTGGCGGACAGCTTCGAAAGAGCGGTTGAGACCATCGACGACTTCAGTGACAACATGCTCGGCGCCGTCCTTGACTGCCGTTTCCCCCGGAACGGGCACGAAGACGCGCAGGCCGGTTTCAAACTGGCCGAACTCATGCGTGAAAAGCTGCCGGACTGCCCTGTGCTCTTCCAGTCCTCCGAAACCGTGAACATGGCAAGGGCGCACGCACTGGGCGCGGCCTTCATAGACAAGAACTCCCCCACGCTCCTCACCGAGGTGGTGGACTTTCTGCAGGACTACCTGGGGTTCGGTGATTTCAGGTTCACGGGAAAGGACGGACGGACTGAGGCTGTCGCCGCGGACCTGAGGGGTCTTGAGCGGGCGGTGCGGGAGGTCTCCGACGAGGCGCTGCTTCGACATGCCGAGCGGGATGATTTCTCTACCTGGCTGATGGCCAGAACCGAGTTCGACCTGGCCCGGAGGCTCAGGCCCAGAAAAGTGCAGGAGTTCCACTCCCCCGCAGAGCTAAGGCAATACCTGGCTGAGACCCTCAGGGACTGGAGGCTGGGGTTCCGCACCGGCGAGGTGGAGGAGTGGCACGGCGAAACCTTCAATGAAGACACCGACTTCGTCAGGATAGGCGGCGGTTCGCTGGGGGGCAAGGGGAGGGGTCTCGCCTTTATCCACTACCTCCTGGGAAGGTACCGCATAGCAGACCGCTTCCCGGGACTCAGGATTTTCGTACCCCCCACCATCGTGATAGGAACGGACTGCTTCGACCGCTTCATGGAGGGGCTTTCCACAGGGTCTGTAGACCTGTACTCGGTGAAACCCGACCAGGACCCGGGGGAGAGGGACGCTGCCATCCGCGAAATCTTCCTCGGGGCGGAACTGCCCGCCCAGGTCGTGGAATCCCTGGGGCTTTTCCTGAAGCAGGTCAGATACCCGCTGGCGGTGCGCTCGTCCAGCCTTCTCGAAGACTCCGCGGCCGAACCCTTCGCAGGCGTCTACGACACATTCATGCTGCCCAACTCCCACCACGACCCGTCGGTCCGCCTGCGGAAGCTGTGCGAGGCGGTCCGGATGGTCTATGCGTCAATGTTCAGGTCCGATTCACTGGGATACATGGAGTTCACGCCGCACAGGCTCGAGGAGGAGAAGATGGCGGTGGTGATCCAGCAGGTGGTTGGCGGTGAGCACAACGGGTATCTCTACCCCGATGTGTCAGGTGTTGCCAAGTCCTGGAATTTCTACCCGGTGAAAGGCATGGAAGCGGCGGACGGCGTCGTCAGCGCGGCCCTGGGTTTCGGACGGACGGTCGTCGACGGCGAGAAGTGCGTGAGGTTCAATCCACGCAAGCCCGGGGTCCTGTACCAGTTCTCCTCCACCCGGGCTTTCCTCGAGAACTCACAGCGGGATTTTTTCGCCCTCTCCCTCGAAGGGCCTTCCCCCGATGCTGAGTACGGGCTGGAGAAACTCCCTGTCGAGGCGGCCGGGGAGCACGGTGTTCTCTCCGACCTGGCATCTGTGTACAGCCCGCAGAACGACATGATCTACGACGGTATCTTCAGGGAGGGTCCCAGAATAATCACCCTGGCGGGTCTTCTGAAATCCGAGACCTTCCCCTTCGCCCAGGCCCTTGGCTATCTGCTTTCCGTGGGCGGAACCGCGTTCTCCACCGACATCGAGTTCGAGTTCGCCCTTTCCCTGAAACGGACCGCGGGAAAACTCACGGGAGAACTGGGCTTTCTGCAGATAAGACCCATGGGGTACGACCCCGGCGACGCGGCACCGGTTGCGCTCGAGGAACAGAAAGCCTTCTGCGTCTGCGAAAGCGTACTTGGGATGGGTGTGATACGGGGCATCCGCGATGTCGTCATGGTTCCGTCGGAAGGGTTCGACCGGGGCAACACCCGCAGGGCTGCCCTTCAAATCGAGCGCATCAACAGGCGCCTCTCCGCTGAGGGACGGAAGAGCATTCTCATCGGCCCCGGTCGCTGGGGCAGCGCCGACCACTGGCTGGGAATACCCGTGGGCTGGCGCCAGATATCCACGGCCCGCTGCATGGTGGAGGTGCCCTTCGGCGACATGGACGTGACGCCGTCACAGGGAACCCACTTCTTCCACAACATCACATCTCTGGGCATCGGATACTTCACAATAACCCACTCACCCCCCTCCAGGCTGGACGAGGGCTGGCTTCTGGGCCAGCCCACCGAGGAGGACACCGGCCTCGTGAGGCACATAAGGTTCAGCGAGCCCCTTACGATCCGGATGGACGCCAGGGCGGCAAGGGGAGTGATACTGAAACCCGACGGGAAAGAGTGACCGGGGGACGCCGCCGGCTGACGGCGCCCCCGGGGGAGACTTGCTAGAGGTGGATCCCCATTGTGGGAAGCCAGTCGAAGAGAAGGAACTGGGCCTGCCCGATGAGCAGGCTTATACGGGCCATCACCGTGTAGCCGAAACTGGCGCCGAAGGCCACCATCAGGATGGTGATTCCCGCGCCCGCGGCCTTTCCGGTGATCCCCTCGTGCGGCTTGGAGAAGAAGAAGTAAACAAGGCCGCAGACAACTCCCACGACTACGATGAGGTTGTTTATGAAGCCCATTGTGCCCACGCCGGACAGGGGCATGATGGTGCCCTCGATCTGGCTGAGGCAGTTCGTCTGAAGGGTGCTGACCAGGCTCAGGCCGGCCCCCGTGCCAACTATCATCGCCAGGGCCATCCGGGAAAGACCGGCAATTTTGGGAACCAGACGTGCCAGCATGAACAATCCGAACACGCCGGGAATGATCATGAAGTAGTCGGGCGAGCCGTCGCCGGCCCCGGTGAGTTCGTCCCAGAAGTTGGGCTTCAGGACGTTGAAGATATTGTAGATGACCCAGTAGCCGGCACTCATGCCCACGAACAGGTGTTCGGCGAACTTGTAGAAGGGGTTGTCACGGTAGAGGAAGCTGTAGAGCATCAGGGTAAGGACGGCGCCCAGCCAGATCCCGATTAACTCCCAGTTCATTTCGGGGCCCCCTTCCTGCGTTTGTGGATCACGAGGTAAGAGATGTTCCCGATGACAATAAAGGCCATTATCACAAGGTGGGCGATGGACTGGGCCGCCATTCCCGGTGTGGCCAGCCCGGCCGGCGTGTTCTCACGGCCCTCGCGGACCATGGTCTCGTAGTCGGCGGCGCCCTTCAGCCCGCCCAGAAGGCCCAGCATCTGCCCTGTTCCAAGGTAGGTGTAGAACTCGGGGGCGCTGACTGCGGTGCACCCTCCCCCCACGGGCAGGCCGAACCTGTCTCCGGCCATCATCACCCAGGCGTGGATGCCGGGGTCACCTGCGGAGAGGCTGACAACAAGGTCAATGTCCCGAAGGCTCTGAACCCTTGTGAGAAGCGGGATCGAATCGTAGGGGAACCCGTCGCGGTCCTGCGGAAACACGGCCCTGATGGAGCTTCCCATCCGCACGATGGAAACCCCGGCGCCAACCGTGTAGCCCAGGTTCACCCAGTCGTCGTACTGGGCTTTCCCGAGGCTGTCGCCCACGGTGCTCATGGCCTCCTGGCTGAGGCTTGCGCCCTGGGGCCACAGCGCCATGGCAATTATCCGGTGGCCCCTCGTGAACATGTGCTGGGTAAGGGCCACTGCCATGGGCTGAAGCTCGGGCATTGTCGAGGGGTCGTAGTCGTAGCTCACCAGAACAACGGAACCTGATGGCATTGCATCAATTGCGTCGAAAAGGTCCCGGCTGGGCCCCTCTCCCACAGGAATGGGGTAGCTGAGCCTGAGCGCCAGGGGTATGAACACCGACAGGGCCATGAGCAGGTAGATGACCCTGCGGTCGACCCTGTCAAGTTTTTCAAGGATCTTCCTCATCAGTCGGCACCTCCCAGGTAGCTGCGCTCGATGCCGAAGATCATCCTGAGGGAGGTCGCCACGACGCCCAGGGCAGCACCGATCATCACCGCGCGCTGGCCCGCCATGTTGGGCACCTGCATCATCCATTCGCTGATGACGGGTATCTGTTTCCAGATCATCCCGCCGATGGGAACCCTGCCAAGCATCACGATGAAGGCGCTGGCCAGAAGCAGTGTGGCCCTCCAGTTGCTGGCCCTGAACGCCCGGAAAGCGGCGCTGGCCACGAAGAACGCCAGAAGGCTGAACATGGTGGCGCCCATGGGAACGACCATGGTCTGGAACATGTAGTCGAAGGGCAGGCTCTCCTCCACACCCCACAAAAGACCGGTCGCCATCATGGCAAGGAAGCCGATGAGCACCACGGGGCTGTACTTCCAGTTCCGGGCCTTCGTGTTGATTCGGTGAACATGGACCTGGACAAGGTTGGCGGCGCCCAGAAAGATGGCGGCGGAGGCCACTATCATGTACCAGTCAGTCAGGCCGTCGCCTATGGTGGAGATGGGTCTGTGAGGGATGAAGAAGTGCAGGATCATCACGATCCCGCAGATGAAGGTAATGACAAGGGGAAGAAACAACCTCATTTCACCCCTCCTACTCTACATGGGTGAGGAAGCGCAGGAACTCGGCGACCCTGCCCGCCGGCTCCCACCAGTGACCAACCGTTGCTCCAAGGACACCAAGGACTATCATTATCATTATCACCAGTTTGGCAGCGTCCTGCCCCTTCAGGCTGCCGAGGAGCCTGGGCTCGCGGGACAGGTAGGCGCTGGCCGCGTAAAGCTCTTCCCCGATGAGGGTGTAGTCGCATGCCGCGATGAAGAACGGGATCTGGCTCACCATGGCCGTCCCGGCGATCTGAATGGCGCCCACGCTCTTCCCGGTCTCAGCAAGGATCAGGCTCTCGGCGTAGAAGGTGCCCAGAAGGAAGATGGCCGCAGGCCTCTGACGCACCATCATGCCGTCAACGCCCGCCGCGTAGCCGAACTGGTCGTCGGTGAGGTAGGTGATGTCTTCCCGCCGGAAAGCGTCGGGGCGCCCCGTCTGAAGGTAGGCCTCTTTCACAACCTCCTGTGAGACGCTCATCACCACGCTCCTGCACGTGGGCACCAGAAGCGACGAACCGTACTCGGCGGTCTTCCGGGCCACCCGGCCCAGGATGACCATGCTGGCGATGGTCTGGATGTCGTCCATGTCCATGATGCCCGGCACGTACATAACCGGCCTGCCCATCTCCGTGGCGCGGCCCACCGCGTCCTCGACGGCATTGAGCCCGGCTATGCGCCGCACGAACAGGTCCTTCCCCCGCTTGCCGGCCTCGATGTAAAGCAGAATGATGGCGCAGAGCAACACGGTTATCACGAGCATCCCGATCCGCCCCGAGTGAAGCCATCTGACTGCAGGCGTTGCGCTGACGACCGGTCCCGGCTCACCGGGAGCCCCCTGCAGCCAGGGCACCAGCCTGTACGAGTACTCAGTCCCGTTCTCGAGTTCGCTGTCGGTGTATCTGCCGTCTATCGGGGCCACCGAAGCCAGGTGCTCCCACTCCCCCCCGGGAGCCGTCCGCTCCACCACGATGGAGTCGGGCACCGGAAGATCGGGGCTCACCGTCCACACAAGGCCTATCCTGCCCCCGTCGTCGTCGGGCACGTCGGAAGCCTCGGTGGTCAGAACGAACCCGCCCCCCGATGCCGTGGCGGCCATCAGCACCAGGAGAAGCGCCGGAAGAAATGCTTTCATCTTTTCCTGTGACCCCTTTCATGCCTGAGAACACTGTGCGAAGATAGTGTTGCGTTAAAGAAGAGAAAAGCATGCTTGTCCAAAGAAGGTTCCTTCCCGTTGGAACGATCGATCCGTGTTCCCTGTTCCTTTTCTTCCTTGACAAGAAACTGCCTTGAAGAGCGTGATGACCTTTCCCGCGTAACCGCCGTTGCGAAAGAGGCACTCACTAACAACTTTTACTGGTTTAAAAGGCTGACCATGAGTCGATTTCTGGTGGGTCCGTGCTCTGTTCCTGGTCCCGGGTTGGCCAGGCCTGGATCCCACGGGAGGGGAAAATTAACGGAAGAAGCCTCGCCTGTGTTATTGTTCAACAAATGACAATGAATAGATCAGGAATCCTAATCAGTTACTTCGTCAATCGTGATGAAGCATGGAAAGCTTATTCAAAGCTTCAAAGAAAAGGACACCACCGGATCGCTCTTGTCGAAAGAAGCCCGACAGGAGAGGTGCGGACGAGTGATCCTTTTCAAAGGCGCCGGGCCTTGTTCGCCATTCTGGCCGTTGTGCTGTTCTGGATGCTGGCTGAAGGGCTTCTGGTACTGACTGGCCGAACAGCGCTGTTTCCCTTTCACCTACCGGGTTTGGTTTTCACCCTTACGGTGGGTGTGATCCTCGGGATTGTTTCGGCATCGGTCTTCATGCGCCGCTCGCGGTTCGGAATCGAGAAGCGGCTGCTTGCCTGCCACAGGCGATGGCTTGTTTCCCATGAAACCGTTGTCATCCTTCAGGGACCGATGGAAGCCCTGAACCGCCCCTACGCCACGTTGATGGAAAGCAGCGAGGCACCTTCCGCGGTTTTCATTCTGCACCCCCGTCGCGAGGGCGATGACGATGCGGGCTTGAGCCCTGGAGTAGAGCCACTCAACCCGGCACAGTTGCAGGATCATGCCCGTCGTCTCGCTGAAGGTCATCATATCGACCCCAGGCCGGTCAGGGATGTCGAACTGCTGGAAAGGCTCGACCGGAGCATCAGGTGGTTCCGACAGGCATGCCTTGATCTCTCCGAAGCATGTCGCGTTGAGCAATCCGCACCACCCACAAGCGAATGGCTTCTCGACAACGAATACATCTTCGAGAACAGCGCCAGGGATGTGAGGCTTAACCTGCCAAGGCTTTTCTACAAGCAGCTGCCTGCCCTTTCGGATGGACCAGACCATGGTCTTCCCCGGATATACGCGATTGCACGGGAGCTTGCCTCCCAGACCGACCTCCGTCTGGATCAGGACAACATTCTTGCCTGTCTGCATGCCTACCAGTCCGTAAAAACACTTTCCATAGGTGAACTCTGGGCGGTTCCACAGGTGTTGCGTCTGGCACTGCTCGAGAGCATAAGACAGCTTGCCCGGCGAGCCCTGTCGGAACTGCTTGACGGCGAGGCGGCCGACTTCTGGGCGAACCGGCTGATCACCGCGAATCGACGGGAACCCAACCGGCTCTTTGTTCTCATGGCAGAGCTGACTGATGCCATTCCCAGCCCCAGTCCCAGCTTTGCGGCGCAGCTTGTCGATTACATTTATGATGAATCCTCCGTTCTGACCCCTGTTCAGGCCTGGCTTGAGCGGGCACTCAGAAAATCCCTGGGTGAACTCGGGCAGCGCGAGCAGACCCGGGCGACCAGGGATCAGATTTCCATCGGCAACGCATTCAACAGCCTTCGCGGCCTTGCTTTGCTGGACTGGAAGGAATGCTTCGAGGAACTGAGCCTTGTTGAGCAGACGCTCAGGCAGGACCCCGCCGGCATCTATCCCCTGATGGATTTCCCCACCCGGGACATGTATCGCCGGGCAGTCGAGGATCTGCACCGGGGCTCCAGACACCCCGAAGGGGAGGTCGCCCGAATCGCAATTGAGATGGCATCGCGTGCCGGAGGTTATGCAGGCCCCGATGAGTTGCCCAATCATGTGGGAAAGCTCCTGATCGGCGACCGGCGAAGTGAGCTGTCCCGGCTTCTCGAGTGCAGGGAGACCCTGCGCTTCCGCTGCCTTCAGTGGACATACCGCCACCACTCAGTGGTTTACCTCACCGGGCTGCTTCTCTTCTCCGCCGCGATCGTTCTCGTTTCACTTGCACTGGGTCTGGATGCCCCTGCCACCTGGGTTCGGATCACTCTTTTTGTTCTGCTGCTCATACCGTCAAGCCAGCTTGCGCTGGAGGGGATGAACTACCTTGTGACACGTCTTTTGCCACCACGAACACTTCCGAAGATGGATTACAGCGACTCGGGTATCCCCGATGCCTGCCGTACACTGGTTGTGGTTCCGATGATGCTGGCTGACCACAGGACCATCAGGCTCGAAGCGGAGAAACTGGAGGCACGATTTCTCGCAAACAGGGAAACGAACCTGCTTTTCGCCCTGTTCCCGGATTTCAGGGACGCGCCGCAGGCTCGGTGCGAGAAGGATTCCTCTCTCCTTGATGACGTGACACGAAGAGTCAGGCACTTGAATCAGAAGTACGGGGGCGAGCTGTTCTTCCTGTTTCACAGGGAGCGCAGATGGAGCCTATCGGAACAGAAGTTCATCGGCTGGGAGCGTAAGCGGGGAAAGCTTGAAGAGTTGAACGGCATCATCACAGGAACAGCTTCCGGCCAGTCCGGTCAGATGGTCATCGTCGGCGACCCTGAACAGCTTTCGAATGTGCGGTTCGTCATCACGCTGGACAGCGATACCCAGCTTCCGCACAACACCGCGCGCAGAATGATCGAAACGATCTCTCACCCCCTGAACCGGGTGCGCTTTGATGGCTCCGGCCGCGTATTGTCCGGCTACACAATCATTCAGCCACGAGTCAGCGCCTCACTGCCCAGCGCGAACGGTTCACCGTTCAGTCGCCTCTTCTCCGATCCGGTGGGAATAGACCCATACACAACCGCTGTTTCCGATGTGTATCAGGATCTGTCCGGCGAGGGTTCCTATCACGGCAAGGGCATCTACGATGTGCGGGCCTTCAGCCGTACCCTCTCGGGAAGGTTTCCCGAGGCGCTGCTTCTAAGCCATGATCTGATCGAAGGCGCACATGTGCGCGTGGGGCTGGCGAGCGACATCGAGCTTTTCGACGAGTTTCCCGAGAACTACCATGGCTTCATAAAACGGCAGCATCGCTGGATTCGGGGGGACTGGCAGATCGCCGACTGGGTGCTTCCAACGGTTCCCTCACCTGATGGCGGAAGGACAGGAAACACCCTTTCGCTGCTGAATCGCTGGAAGGTCCTTGACAACCTTCGTCGAAGCCTTCTGCCCGCAGCCAGCCTGGCCCTGCTTGTGCTTTCCTGGCTTGTCTCCGTTCAGGCCGGATGGGTCTGCTCAGCGCTGGTCTTCACCCAACTGTTCTTTCACTCGCTCGTGCAGCCCTTCACCTGGGCCACAAGCGGAAAGCGCCTGCAATCCAATTCGCCGGAAAAGATCGCCCATGATCTCAGGCGGATCCTGCTGGAGGCTTCCCTGCTGCCGTACCAGTCATGGATCGCACTGGATGCCGTTTGCCGCGTCTTCTACCGGAGATTTGTCTCGCATCGCAAGTTGTTGCAGTGGACCTCGGCCCAGGCAGCCAAGGGCGTGGCCCGGGAACGGATGCCTGCTTTTCTGCTTTCGATGGGTCTTGTAAGCATTTTCACCATTCTTGCCGCAGCAGCGGTGCTTTTCTTCCGGCCCTCGAGCCTGTGGCTGGCCGGCCCCTGGCTTCTCTTCTGGTTTCTGTCCCCTCTTGTGGGCTGGCTCCTGAACCGGCGTCAACAGAAGAGGCAACCTGAGCTTCAGCTTTCAAACAATGACCAGGTACTGTTAAGGACGATTGCCCGTCGTACCTGGCGGTATTTCACAGACCTCGTCACTGAAGAAAGCTCATGGCTTCCGCCCGACAACTATCAGGTCGCCTATCAGAACAAGCTCGCCATGAGGACCAGTCCGACAAACATCGGCCTGTATCTGGCAAGTGTGCTCTGTTCACATGAATTCGGGTACTCCACTATTGATGAAGTGACAGATAGGCTTTCACTTACGATGGCAACCCTGGACAGGCTCGAGCGGTATCAGGGCCATCTCCTCAACTGGTATGAAATTCAAACCCTGGCTCCCCTTAACCCCCGCTACATTTCAACGGTTGACAGTGGCAACCTGCTTGGGGCCCTTTGGGCGCTTGATCCAGGGCTTGAGGCGCTGCTGAGGATCCCTGTTCTCAATGAATATGCATCTGCGGGCCTTGGCGACACCGGACAGGTCCTTCTGGATGTCATCAGGAAAGAGAAGCCGGCCGGCTTCGACAGACAGGTCCTTTCCGAATTGATTCATGAATGGGAATCGCCATCGGAACACATCATAAACACGATCAAGATGTTGCGGCGGGGTGAAGGCATGATCGAAAACGTCCGCCCGGGAACCGTCACTTCAGGGAGTGATCACGATAATGGTGTATACTGGGTCTTACAACTCCGAAGCAGGCTGGCATCATGGAACAACCTGACGGACCGCTATCTCTCATGGATGTATATACTTGACGAGAAGACCGCTGACGAGGTTCAGTTGATCTGCCCTGCCTCACTTCCCCACTATCTCGAAGCCCTCCATCACGCTCCAACCCTTCGCGACCTTGCCCATGGGCATTCGGCATGCGCCGGTTTTCTAAAAACCTTCGGGGAGCACAAGTCGGATGGTGCAGCCGACCAGAAGGATTGGATTGACAGGATCCGGACGGCTTACGAAAAGTCACGGTGGCTCGCCGGTGAAATGATGGCCCGGATAAAGCATATCCAGGAATCGGTGCGGGCACTTTCGGAATCAATAAACATGGGTTTTCTGTATAACGACGAGCACCGGTTGTTTTCCATCGGGTACAATGTTTCAGATGGAAGGCTGGACCAGGCTTTTTATGATCTACTGGCAAGCGAGGCAAGGCTGGGAAGCTTCATCGCCATCGCCAGGGGAGATATCCCCGTTGACCACTGGTTTGCCATGAGCCGTCCCTATGGTGTGATCGGCAGACGCCGTGCACTGCTGAGCTGGACCGGGACGGTTTTCGAATACCTCATGCCCCTGCTTTTTCAAAGGTCCTTTGAAAACTCGCTTCTGGACAAATCCGTCCGGGAAGCAGTGGCGATTCACATCAATTATGGCCGAAGGCACCGAGTGCCCTGGGGAATCTCCGAGTGCGCCTTTGCCGATCTGGACATGCACAAGACCTACCAGTACCAGGCCTTCGGAGTGCCTGAACTGGGGCTCAAGCGCGGTCTTGCCGACAAACTGGTCGTGGCGCCCTATGCCACGCTGCTCGCCTTGAGTGTAGCGCCGCAGGAATCGGTTCAAAACTTGAAAAGACAAGCCGGCCTGGGGTTGCTCAACGATTTCGGGTTTTACGAGGCCCTCGATTACAGCCAGCAGTCAAGCCGTGGAGGCGATCGCGGGGTCATAGTGCAAACCTACATGGCTCATCACCAGGGCATGGGTTTTCTGGCGCTTGCCAACTTTCTTCATGATAACTCCCTTCAGAGGCATTTTCGGTCCGACCCTCGAGTGAATGCGTTCGAGCCGCTTCTTCACGAGCGGATCCCAAAACTGCCCGCTCTTCACTACATGGTAGACAGAGAGAGGGTTTCTTCCGTTCCGGCGTTCGGCGAGGCCGCGCCTTCGGCGAGCCTCTTTGAAACGCCCCACACCCTGACGCCCAAGACGCTTCTTCTCAGCAACAATTCCTATTGCCTCATGCTGACGAACTCAGGCGGCGGTTACAGCCGGTGGAGAGGATTTGATGTCACAAGATGGCGTTCCGACCGCACCCGGGACAATTGGGGGACGTTCTGTTACATACATGAGACCGATACAGACCGGTTGTGGTGCAATACATATCACCCGACAGGTGGTACGGTTGAGGGCTACTCGGTCAACTTCACGCTGGACCGGGCTGTTTACAGGCGCCTTGATCACGGCATCGAGACTGAAACCGAGGTGGCCGTAGCACCTGAGGACGATGTCGAGATCAGACGGATGACCCTGGTCAACCACTCCCAGCGAACCCGTCGGCTGGAACTGACCAGCTGCGTTGAACTCTCGATGGCTCCCCACAACTCGGATCGTCAGCATCCGGCATTCAGTAAAATGTTCATCAAGGTCGAAGCCCTGCAGGACCTGCGGGCGCTCCTGGCCTGTCGTCGCCCGCGCAGCGAAAACGAACCGCCGATCCATGTTGCAAGCCGCTTCACACTGGAGACGGCTCACAATGGAGAAATGCGCTTCGATTCCGACAGAAACCGTTTCACAGGCCGTGGCAGGACAGCCGCCCGCCCCATGGGCGCCCTGCAGGAACCCGGCAACAGCCAGGGATTCGTTCTCGACCCCATTCTCAGCATGCGCCAGGACCTGACCCTTGAACCCGGAGAGCGGGTCAGGGTTTCCCTTGTTCTTGCGGCATGCGCGACCAGGGATCAGGTGATGGAACTGATGAACAGGTATGGTGATCCCAGAGCGGTAGACAGGGCCATGGATTACGCCTGGGCA
Source organism: Candidatus Fermentibacteraceae bacterium (assembly GCA_046485185.1). Lineage (GTDB taxonomy): Bacteria > Fermentibacterota > Fermentibacteria > Fermentibacterales > JCC-6 > UBA6080. The sequence continues at coordinate 17,825 of JAWOHL010000094.1, read as the reverse complement.
TCAGCCCAGACGGAGTTGCGCCTTCTTCGAATCCAGCCGGACGAGGCACGCCGTTTCCAGCAGGTCGCAAGCCATCTTCTTTTTCCCAACCCGCTGCTTCGCTCAACCTCGGAACGAATCGCTGAAAACCACCGAGGGCAGGCGGGCCTGTGGACCTATGCCATCTCAGGTGACCTGCCCATTGTCCTTGTTGCCATTGGCGAGGAAAGGGATCTTGCACTGGTGAGACAGGTGCTTTCCGCACACAGCTATTGGCGCAAACATGGCCTCAAGGCCGACCTCGTGATCCTTAACGAGGAGTCGTACGGCTATGAGCAACCCCTTCGCCAGAAACTGGAACACCTGATCCAGTCCCATTCCTCAGTTACCGGAATCAGTTGTTCCGGTGGAGTCTATCTTCTTTGCGCAGGTCTGATCCCCGACGAAGACCAGGCCCTTCTGAGAGCTGTGGCATGCGTGGTCATGGTTGCGGCCCGCGGTGCCCTGTCCCAGCAGCTTGGAGTGCCACCAGTGGCGCCTGAGCTGCCTGAACGCCTTCCAACAAAACGAATTCCCCGTGATGTTTCTGCAGCTCTTCCCTTCCTTGAACTGGCATACTTCAACAGCCTGGGCGGTTTCACCCCCGATGGCCGTGAGTACGCCATCTATCTGGGTCCCGGCATAAATACACCTGCTCCCTGGGTCAATGTGATCGCCAACCCGTCCTTCGGGGTCATCGTCAGTGAAACCGGCGCCGGTTTCACCTGGCATGGCAACAGCCAGCGCAACCGTCTCACTGCATGGGCCAACGACCCCGTGACAGATCCGCCATCGGAGGCGCTCTACATCCGCGACGAGGAAACGGGAGCCTTCTGGACGCCCACGGCATCGCCTGTGCGCGAGGAGACAGCCTACCGCGTCAGGCACGGCGCCGGATACTCGGTCTTCGAGCACAACAGCCAGGGCATCGAACAGGAGTTGACTGTGTTCGTTCCTGTGAACAGCGAGAGTGGCCTTCCGATAAAGCTGCAAAGGCTCATGCTGAAAAACGACTCGGGCAGGACCCGTAGACTCTCGCTTACCTACTATCTGGAGTGGACCCTTGGGGAATCGAGGGAAACCTCCCAGATGCATGTGGCGACAAGGTGGGACGACGAGATCCAGGCCGTCATCGCGAGCAACCACTACAATCCCGATTTTTCGGGTGAACTGGCTTTCGCCGCCATGAGCGCTTCAGTAAGCAGTCACACTGGCGACCGCACCGCCTTCATCGGGCGCAACCGGTCCATGCGCAACCCTGTGGCGATGGAGCGCGTCGGGCTGTCACAAAAAACCGGTGCAGGGCTGGACCCCTGCGCGGGCCTGCAGACCATTTTCCGACTGGCTCCGGACGAAAGCCTCGTGATCACCTGCATGCTTGGGCAGGCAGGTTCAATGAAGCAGGTTCACGACCTGGTGCTGGCCCATCGGGAAGGGCAGGAAGTGGAGGATGCACTCAGGGATACGCAGGAATGGTGGGACGACCTTCTCGGTATGATCAGCGTGAAGACACCCGAACTGGCGACTGACTTCATGGTGAACCGCTGGCTGCCTTATCAGAACCTGGTCTGCCGCATCTGGGGGCGTTCCGGCTTATACCAATCCGGGGGAGCATACGGCTTCCGCGATCAGTTGCAGGATGTCATGGGGCTTCTGTACTCAAGCCCGGCCACTGCGCGCGAACACATTCTGCTTGCCGCCAGCCGCCAGTTCATCGAGGGCGATGTGCAGCACTGGTGGCACCCGCCCGGAGGCGAGGGCATCCGCTCCAGGGTCTCGGATGACCTGCTGTGGCTGCCCTTCGTGGTGGCGCAGTATGTGAGGGTCACTGCGGACATGGGAATACTCGGGGAAATGATTCCCTTTCTTGAGGCGCCGGTGCTCAGGGAGGATGAACATGAAAGCTATCAGTCACCTGCCGTCTCAACTGATCGGGCTTCCCTTTTTGAACATTGCCAACGGGCAGTGATCCGCAGTCAGGCATTCGGTGTGAATGGGCTGCCCCTGATGGGCACAGGGGACTGGAATGACGGAATGAGCCTGGTCGGCGCCGAAGGCCGGGGCGAAAGTGTCTGGCTGGCGTGGTTCCAGGCCGAGGTTTTGAAGGGAATGGCGGAGATGGCGGAATGCCTTGGCCGTCCTGAACTTGGAGTGACCTTTGAAAAAGACCGCAGTGCACTGCTTTCTTGTGTGGAGCAAAACGCCTGGGACGGAGAGTGGTATCTACGTGCCATCTTTGATGACGGCTCACCTCTGGGCTCAAAGAACAATCCCGAGGCGGAGATAGATTCGCTGCCACAATCCTGGGCCTGGCTGGGTGGCGGCGTAAACCGTGAGCGGGCTTCCATGGCTCTCGAATCGGCATGGCAGCACCTTGTTCACAGGGATGAGGGGCTGGTGCTGTTGTTCGACCCCCCCTTCGACCAATCAAAACCTTCCCCCGGCTATATCATGGGCTATCCGCCCGGTGTCAGGGAGAACGGGGGCCAGTACACCCATGCTGCGCTGTGGCTTGCCATGGCCATGGCAAGAAGTGGTGACGGCTCACGGGCCGTGGAGATCCTGCGAATCACGAACCCGATAGAGCAGGCCAGGGATCCGGAAAACGTATGGCGTTACCGGATCGAGCCCTATGTGGCCGCAGCCGATGTCTACTCACTTCCCGGGCACGTCGGACAGGGTGGCTGGTCATGGTACACCGGTTCGGCCGCATGGATGTACCGGGCATGGATCGAGGAGGTCCTGGGCCTCTGCATAAGGGGGGAAACCATGCGTATCAACCCTGTCATTCCGAAAAAGTGGAATGGCTTCCGCATCAGTCTGCGGCATGGTGAAGCGGTTTATGAGATCAGGGTGGACAACCCGGAACACAGCGGGAACAGCGTTGCATTCGTGGAGCTTGACGGCAGGCGCATCACGGATGGAGTGATCGAGCTGAGCCGTGAGCTTGTCAAGCACCGGGTGCTGGTGCGCATGGGGGCAGGAACGCCGCTCAGTTCTGCTGCCGGTCCCCCGCCGCTGCAAATCTAGAACTCGAAAACCTCCGAGACGACCCCGGACAGGTTCTCGGGCGACCATGACCTCACTTCTCCCCCGGAAAGCCGGAAAAGCGCCAGCGCCTCCCAGCCGAACCTTTCAACCACCGGCTGAAGGAAGGTGAACCTGGTGTTAACTATGTGCTTCAGGAGGTCGAGGTCGGAAAGCCTCGCCATTTTCCCCCTGATCCTGAGTTGCAGGTTTTTCTCCTCATTCCAGTAACAAAGCTCCACCATGGGGTCGGCCATGAGCTGAAGGCACACGTCCTTCGTGGAACCGGTGCAGAAAGTCAGACCGCCTGCGTCCACGTGCGGCGTGTCCATGGCCCTCACCCTTGGCTCACCGTTCTCGATGGTTGCCATGAAGGATGTTTCGCAAGTTCTTACGAATTCCAGAACCTCGTCCCGTTTCATATCTTTCCCTCCGTTGGACCGGGCTGAAGATAAGTAACCCCGGCTATCCGGTACAGCGGAAGGGAAAAAAGGTCATGAAAAGGGTTTCGAAGATCCTCGCGGCAACGCTGGCTGTGGTGGTCTGCGCAGTTGCGGCATGGGTCCTGAGGGGAGTGTACGACAGGATGTTCATGCTCGAGGGGGTGTTCCTCGTCACCAACGCGGGCGGCAGTGACATTCATGTCGGGCTGACTTTCCCATCAGGGGAGAGCAGGGAGTTTCAGCTCGGTAAAGGCGCTTCCCGCACCTTCGTCCTGAACGACACAGGCGAGGGCGGGATCGGTGTCAGGGTCGGCGACGGCCCCGTGATCACAACGGGTTACGTGACCTCCATCAACGACATGTGCGTGATCGCCGTGGGTGATTCAACTGTGTCATTCTCACAGCTCACCCCGGGAATGATCGAGAGGTAGAGTGCGGGGCAGTTAACCCGAATGCAAAGGAGGCCGCCCGTTAAGGCAGCCTCCCCGCAAAACTGACCGTGAACCGTCAGCCGCTGCAGCAGCAGCAGCCACCGGCTTTTTTGGCAACCACTTCCATGGGCTTGCCGCAGCAGATTACCGCGCAGTCGTCGCACCCGCAGCCCTTCGTGACCTCAAGCTCGACGCCGCAGTCACTGCAGACAAGCTTGTCTCCCGCTTTAACTGGTTGCATTTCATCCCCCTTCACTGTTGGAAACCCGATCGAACTTCGTGTAAGATCCCTATTTTTCTCCTGTTTGCCAAGATAACATACTGCTTTCGTAAGAGAAACGCACGGTGTTCTTTAACCGTCTTCTTCGCGTGGAACCGTTCCGGTCGGGTATCTTACGGCCTCACTTCAATGAGACTTTTTCCGAGGCCGGGCAACGAACCGGTACTGGAATGTTGCCCGGAAAGCCAGGAGAAAGCGGCTTTGAGCGCTTACCTCTCATCCCTCCGTTCTTCTCGGACGGGGATCCCGCTCCTCATCGGCGGCAAAGAGGTCAGAACCGGAAAACCCGGGGACTGTGATTTGTAACCACTGTACACCCTCGTCCCCGCTTGACATGCGACTGGCAAGCGGGAATAGTGGAGTTCCGGTCAGTAGACTGCGCCGGGGGAGGGGGAACAGGTCTGAATAGTGAGAGCGCCGACCTCAAACGGCGTATCACCGAGCTTCAAGAGAAGCTCGGTGCTCTGCAGGCCGAAAACAAAAGGCTGCTCGAGGTCGAATCGCTTCTCGACGCCCTGGCGGAACTGTCGAGGGCCATTTTCTGGGAAACCGACGCCAATGGTCTGATCACAAAAGCAAACAGTGTTTCCGAGGCAGTTCTGGGGTACTCCCCCGAAGAACTGATGGGGCGCATGCACTTTTACGACCTGTACCCCGAGGGGGGCCGCGAGGCTTTCCGGGCGTCCGCTTTCGAGGCCTATGCCAGGCGGGAAGTGTTCCACAACCTTGTGAACCCTGCTACGACCCGTGACGGACACGAGGTGCTTCTTCTGACCAACGGCGTTCCCGTATTCAGCCCTGAACGTAAGTTCATGGGATACCGGGGCATAGATGTGGATGTCACGGACAGGATGAAGTCCGAGGAAGCCCTGCGGATAAAGAACTACGCTTTTCATTCGTCCATCGCCGCCAACGGAATCACTGATACCAACGCCGTCGTAACGGAGGTGAACGACGCCTTTCTCCGGATCTGGGGGTACGGCGACCGCTCGGATGTCATAGGCAGATCGATTACCCATTTTCTGGCAAACCCTGAGGAGAGAGATCAGTTCTTCTCGGTGATGGGCAGGAAAGGGGAATGGGAAGGCGACTTCACTGCCCGCAGAAGCGACGGCACGAGTTTTACGGCACACGGGCTGACAACTGTTCTCCTGGACGAGAACGGCAGGCACATCGGGTATCAGTCCTCCGTCATAGATGTCTCGAGGAACAGGCTGATGGAATCGAGGCTGCGGGAGAGCGAAGCCAGGAACAAGGCTCTTCTGAACGCACTGCCTGACATCATTTTCATATTGAACGGCGAAGGGGTCTTCGTTGACTACCACGCTTCCAGCGAGGCGCGCCTTCTGATCCCGCCCGACGTCTTTCTGGGGAGAAGCATAGAGGAAGTCCTTCCCGGCGAGATTGCCGAAAACACCCTTTCCGGGATCGAAGCCGTATGTCAGGGCCGTGATGCAACTCCTTTCCGGTACGAGGCCAGGATGGGCTCTGAGATCAGGTACTTTGAAAGCAGGATCGTGGCCTGTTCAGAAGACCGGTTCCTCTCCATCGTGCGGGACATCACCGATCTGAGACGGGCCGAGCTCGAGCAGGAGCAGCTCCAGGCGCAACTGAGGCAGGCCCACAAGATGGAATCCGTGGGCAGGCTCGCGGGAGGCGTGGCTCACGACTTCAACAACATGCTGGGCGTTATCATCGGTCACAACGAGATGGCAATGGAGAAAACCCCGCCCTCAAGCCCCGTCATGGCTGACCTGATGGAGATCCAGCAGAGCGCGGAACGCTCGGCTGAGTTGACGCGGCAGCTCCTTGCGTTCGCAAGGAGGCAGTCGGTGTCTCCCCGTGTTCTCGACCTCAACAAAGCGCTTGACGGAATGCTCAACATGCTTCGCAGGCTCATCGGAGAGAATGTGACGCTCGAGTGGCTTCCCGGAAAGGATCTGTGGCCGGTACTTGTTGACGCGGCACAGATGAGCCAGATGCTTGCAAACCTGTGCATCAACGCGAGACAGTCCCTGCCCGGAACGGGGAGGATCACTATTACGACCGGGAACATCACTCTCAGGCCTGATTTCTGCTCCCTGAAACCGGGTTCCCACCCTGGCGACCATGTGCAGATCTCCATAAGCGACAACGGTTGTGGCATGGACCGGGAAACCATCGACCAGATCTTCGAGCCCTTCTTCACAACAAGGAAGCAGGGGCAGGGCACCGGACTGGGGCTTTCCACCGTGTACGGCATAGTCAAGCAGAGCAACGGCTACATAGACGTTGAGAGCGAGCCCGGCCAGGGTACGACGTTCAGGGTGTACTTCCCAAGAAGCACTACCCCTGAAGAGACCTTTTCTAGTGAGTCTGATCTGTCCATGGCCCCGGGCGGACACGAGACGATCATCCTGGTGGAAGACGAGAGGTCCATTCTGGATATGGTTGCCACAATGCTTTCGAAGCTGGGGTACGAGGTCCTCTCCACTTCATCGCCATCCGAGGCCGTTGAAATGGCCAGAAAACACCGCAGAAGGATAAGGCTTCTCATAACCGATGTTGTGATGCCCGAGCTGAACGGCAGGGACCTTGCCTGGAGCCTGAAAAGCATCATTCCAAACCTGAAATGTCTGTTCATGTCGGGCTACACCTCCGAAGTTATCGCGCATCAGGGAATCCTGGCGGACGGGGTTCACTTCATCCCCAAACCCTTCACCTCCCGTGGACTGGCAGCGAGTGTCAGAAAGGCCCTGAGCGACCGGTAGACGCCCTTGTTGACCGGATACCCATGCAAGTCTATCATCCATTTATTGTCATAATGAATAATAAGGTCCGTTACGACTTCGCCGATCTCGACATTGCGGGACGGCTCGTCTGGGAACAAAGCTGGTGGCACCTGGAAAGCGGCGCTCACAGCTTCCCTGTCTCCATTGAACCGAGTGGTGTCTACCTCGTCTTTGTCGAGACCTCCGGACAAAGGCTTACATCAAGGCTTGCGATAATGGACTGATCGGACGAACCCGTATCTTGACTTTTTCAGTGTGTTTCACAATGTTTGCATATTGATGCAATTATGCAAACGAAAGGCAACCATGAATCCTTCCACACGCAACAGCTGTTGCGACGGGCTAAGTGAATTGCTCTCCCCCGGTTTGTTCAAGGCCCTCTCCGACCCGAACCGTCTGGCGATCCTCATTCACCTTGCAATGTGCGGAAGTCCCCAGTCGGTGACCGATGTCACTCCATGTTGTCCGGTGGATTTCTCCGTGGTATCGAGACACCTGCAGGTTCTGAGGGAGGCGGGCGCCGCAGCTTCGGTAAAAAAGGGCAGAACGGTTCTTTACACACTGCGAACCGGCGTTCTGGTCACCATGCTGAGAAGGATCGCCGACGCCCTGGAAGCCTGCTGCCCCGGCGGCGAATGCCTGCTGGAGGGCGGGAATGAGTGAAGGCTGCTGCTTCAACCCTCAGTCCGTGATGGCTGTGGTCAACTCGAAGTTCACCATGGCCGACCGTCTTGGGGCATTCAAGGTGAGGTGGGGAATCGGCAGGATGTCGTACACCGTCGCGCCGGGGCTTTACGCCCTGGGTTCACCCGACGCAGACTCGGAGGTGCTGGTTACAGCCAGCTACAAGCTTAGTTTCGACACTCTTCGGAGTGCTCTGGGAGACGAAAGCTACTGGATACTGGTTCTGGACACGAGGGGAGTGAACGTGTGGTGCGCAGCGGGCGCCGGAACCTTCGGCACCGATGAGCTTGTGAGGCGAATCGAGATCACCGGCCTGAACTGCCGTGTAAACCATCGAAGGGTGATGGTACCCCAGCTTGGTGCACCGGGAATTGCCGCCCACCTGGTGAAACAGCGGTCGGGTTTCAGTGTCGTGTACGGTCCCGTGAGGGCATCTGACATCCCGGCCTTCATTCGGGCCGGACACAGAGCCGTCCCCGCCATGCGAAAGAAGTCATTCCTTCTTCGTGAGCGTCTTGCGCTTATCCCGATCGAACTGACGGCGGCTCCCAGGCTGCTGATCCCCATGTCGCTTCTTTTCGGCATTCTCGGAGGGTTGCTGGGAAATGCGGGCATCTGGGCCGATGGGGGCAGGGCGGCTCTTTCAGCCCTTTTAGCGGGCGCTTTTGCCCTGCTGGCCGGTGCGGTACTTACACCTGCCCTTCTCCCTCTGCTTCCCGGCAGGGCATTCTGGGTAAAAAGCCTTGCTCCCGGAACACTTTCAGGCGTGGCGACAGCCGCACTCCTTGCCGGCACTGACAGCCTGGGAACCGGGCATCTGGCCTGGTTCCTTATCGTGACGGCCTTGTCGGCCTTCCTGGCCATGAATTTCACCGGGGCATCCACTTATACTTCCCCCTCGGGTGTGCGGAGGGAGATGAGGCTGGGCCTTCCCCTGCAGATCGGGGCTGTGGCCGCGGGTCTTCTGCTCTGGGTCGGATCACTGCCGGCCCTGTCTGGAGTGATGTGAAAAAGGATCGGTACATACGGGGCGTGACCTCGCTGAGGCTCGACCCTTCGAAGTGCAACGGATGCCGAATGTGCGAAACCGTCTGTCCCCATGAAGTTTTCGCTGTATCGGGAGGAAAATGCTCCGTAGTGGAGCAGGATTCCTGCATGGAGTGCGGTGCGTGCGCGATGAACTGCCCCACAGGCGCCTTGACGGTCAGTGCCGGCGTGGGGTGCGCCGCCGCGTTCATCAACTCCATGACGGGGGTGAAAGGGGTGTGCGACTGCGACTGCTCCGGTTCGTGCGGCGGAAAGTGATCTGACTGCGGCGCAGGTGCGCTCCGGTCACATTGGGGCTTTTTTGGAACAGGCGGTTCTCATGGATTCAACTGTGCTGGCCCTGGTGGGGGCTTCGTGGATCGTACTGCCGGGCGCCCATCCCCCGGCGGTCGTCGAAACGAGCGTGCAGGTCATCGAGGCGAACGGTTCGCGCGCTGTTCTCGAGTGGCCCTTGCTGATGGGTGAGGAAGGCGACATGGCGGTCGGAGCCATGAACGAAGCCCTTTCATGGGAAGCAGTGACAGGGGAGTCGATGGAGGAAACCGTCGAAGTTTTTTCACGGATGCAGGGAGGGCACACAGGGTCTGACTTCACGGTGAACCACAATGCCGGCGGCATTCTTGACATCACGCTGCGGCTCGAGTTTCTGGGTGCTTACCCTTCAACTGGACACAGGCACTTCTGTTTCGACGTGTCCACAGGACGGTCCGTCCGGTTCTCAGAACTGCTGCGTCCCGGCGGCCGTGAGACCCTTGCTGGTGTTCTTGATTCCATGCTTTGGGTGAACATCGCGATCGAGGCCGCCGACAGCCTTCTCGACCCGGAAATGTACGAAGGTCACGGGTTCGGTGTGGAAAACCTGGAGAGTTTCAGCATAACCGAAAACGGCGTTTGGTTCCACTACGAATTCGGTTTCCCGCACGCTGTAATGGCGGCTGAACCAGACGGCGAGCTTTTTGTTCCCGCCGGGCGACTTGTTCCCCTGCTTTTTGACGAGTACGTGGGCGGAACTGCCCGTTGAGTGTTTTCAGCCCCGCGCAGCCGCGATCACGAAAGCCACCGCCCCGATGAGGGCCACCGCGGCAGCGATCCCCGCCACCAGGCAGCTCAACTTCGACCTCTGGGGGAACTCGGTGTCCCTGTTGTCACCGGAAGCCTGGGGCTGAGGAGCGGATTCGGCTTCAAGGGTGGCCCCGCAGTAAGGGCACTGCCCGGAATCCTTCAGAAACACTGTTTTCTCGCATGAAGGGCATTTTACGAAACTCACTGCTCCATCACCTCTCTCCACCCGGCCGTGTGAACCTCGGGACAACCCGCATCGCAATCATATCTCTTTTCACAACTTGAGCACGAACCGGGCATTGAGAACGTCCCAAGGGCGAAATCCCTCCAGCGCGGGTGAGACGATGCCTTCCGCCACTCCATATGGTGGGTTATCCTCACGCGGGAGTGGTTGCAGACCCTGAGGTATCCCGACGGGTCGACCGTGAAGAAGTTCTTGACCGCGCTGCAGCGGTAGCCCACATGAAGCCGTTTGAGGTCCGAAAGGCCGGGTACGCACCTGGGGAATTCCGTGCCGGTGGCACCCGGAACACCGGAGGCTTCCAGGACATCCTCGGCGGTTCTCACCATCTCCCCCAGTTGATCCATGCTGAGTGACAGCTCTTCGAGGTTGTGAAGTCCCCTGCCTCCGGGCAGGAACCGGTTTAAAAGGACCTGCCCGGCTCCCGCGAGGATCGCGGCGCCCATGGTCTCGTAAAGCTCGTGCAGGTTCTTCGCGGTTACGGTGATGTTGGCCGTGGTCTTGACACCGGCTTCCTTCGCCTTTTTAAAAAGACCGAGTATCAGATCGGCGCCGGGGTGCCCCGTGTGCCATTCGTAGGTGGAAAGGCCGGGAAGGCTGATGCTGATTGAGACCCCAAGTCCGGCCAGCACGTCGAGCACGTGCGGGGTTACCGTTTTACCGTTGGAAAGCAGCGTGACGGTGGGCTTCACGGTTCTGGCCGCCAGAACGCCGTCCACCTCCTCCACCAGTTCCACTTCCCTGTTGCGGGCGTAGGAAAGCAGTTCGGGGCAGTCCTTCCGAAGAAGGGGCTCTCCCCCCGTAAAGCCGAATGAACTAACACCCAGGCCGCACAGCTTGTCGATGAGGCCCTTCCACTCATCGGTGCCCATCTCAGGAAGCCTGGGAAAGTCATCACCATACTCCCAGGGGCACGAGCAGTACCTGCATTGATGGTTGCAAAGATAGGTGAGTTCCAGGACCGCAAGCGACGGAAGGAACGAAGGCGCCGCGATCCGGTTCATTCGATGCCCAGAAGCGTTCTGAGCCTGTCGGTGTTGCCCCGAAGAGGCAGCAGGGCGTCGAAGTAATCGGTGTAACTGAGCCCTCCGCTGATGAATCCCTCAAGGATCCGCAGGTCGTGAAGGGTGACGGCGGTTCTCACGGTATCGCCCTCGGGGTAGGCGATGACCAGCGTGACACCGCGGACTTCGTTGCCGGGGTGGCAGACGCTGCAGTAGGTTTCCCCGAGGGTCGCGCTGAAGAAATCGTTTCCCTCCATCTCTTCGATGATCCTGCGCATGGGGGGGATGCTCTCCAGGATGAAGTAACCCTCGGGGTATCCGTAAAGGGTTCTCTCTCCGCAAACCGGGCAGACATAGTCAGCCCTGTTGGGTACCGCCGCAGGTTCGTAGCACATGGCTCCCATGATCTGATCGGGCGCGGGTTCGCGCTCGATCCGGAACAGCATCAGTCTGAGCCTGCTCCTTCCGCTCTCCAGAAGCCTGATGATGTTCAGCGGACCCTTCTGTTCGCGGGCATGCCCGACTCCAAAAGCAACCCCAGCCGCAGACAACACCACCAGAACCAGGGGGATCCAATACACGGGTTACCGCCTTTCAGAGTTCTTCCATGCCCAGAATCGTGCGAAGCCGGTCCAGGCTGCTCCTCAGTGGTGACTGGGAATCGTTGCTTTGTGTGTAGCTCAGCTCCCCCCTCACAAGGCCTTCCAACATCTGAAGGTCGTTGAGGCATACCGGGGTTCTCACGGTGTCGCCCTCGGCGTAGACCACGAGAAGCCTTGCCTCCCCGGTGGGATCGCCGGCGGTACAATGGCCGCAGAAGGTCTCCTCCAGGAGCAGCTCGAAGAACCCGTTGCCTTCCATCTCCTCCACCATCCGGCGCATTGCGGGAAGCTCCCATTGCACGAAAGAGCCTTCGTACTGCCCATAAAAAGTCCTCTCGCCGCACACCGGGCACACGTATTCAACCCTTTCCGGAAGTGCCACCGGGCTGTAACACATGGCGCCCATCACGAAGTCGGGAGCCTCCTCGCGTTCCACCCTCGAAAGGAGCAGCCTGACCTTCCCGGCCGCCGTGCAGCATGCGCAGCACCTTGAAGGGACTCTTCTGGTGGAGGGCGATCCCGGCCACGGCCCCGGTGGCGGACAGGGCGACAAGCGCGAGGATTATCCAGTTCATGTTCAATGATCTCCCTGTTCTCTGCCGACACCGAGAAGCGTCCGCAACCTTGAAACACTCTCCTTCAAAGGCAGTCTGGCATCGTAACTGTCCGCGAAGACCAGTTCTCCCCTTACGAACCCCACAAGCATCTGAAGATCGAACAACTCGACCGGTGTGCTCACCGTATCGCCTTCAGAGTAGACGAGGTCAAGGATGAACCTGGGATTCCCGGGGTTGAGCGCCCCGGAACAGTGCGAGCAGAATGCGGTCTCGTCAAGCAATGCCTGAAAGAAGGGGTTCCCATCCAACTCAGCCATCGCCCTCCGAATGGGCTCCGCCTCGCGATGAAGCATTTCTCCGGTCTCCCCTCCGAACCAGGTTCTCTCACCGCACACCGGGCAGATGTACTCGACCCGGTCGGGGGGCATTGCCGGCCGGTAGCACATGGCGCCCATGATGAAGTCCGGCGCTTCCTCACGCTCGACCCTTTCCAGGAGAAGCCTCACGCCTTCCCTGCCGCCCTTCAGAAGACGGCTTACGGAAACCGGACCCTTTCCCGCCACAAAGAACCCCCGTCCCACTCCGAATGCGGTTCCAAACAGAACCAGTACCAAAATCGGCCAGATCCAGTTCAAGAATACCTCCCCTGTGAGAGGAATACAGCGAAACGGTTCCACGGATTCCGCTGTCCGCCCCGTGCGAGTATTATTCAATCACTTCAGCCGGGAGGGAACAGGCCGAATGAATGCGAAAAAAGGCACCGAGCTTCTTGTGAGACCTGCAGTTTCAACCGACCTGCCGGGACTCGAGGAGATTTCCAGACTGACCTGGGACGGGTTCGACTACCTCGATCAGGTGGCGGGGGACTGGATAGCCGAGGGCAACCTTTTCACAGGCATTGCCGAAGACAGGGTCGTGGCGTGCGCCCGTTTCACCCGGGCGCCGGGAAACGTGCTCTGGCTCGAGGGTCTCAGGGTTCACCCCGATTTCCGTGGCATGGGGTACGGCAGGACCATAAGCGAGTTCATCCTTGAAAGGTGCATCGAGATCGTCGAGGCCCGGAAGGCTGACGGGATCGAGTTCTCGACCTATTCGCTCAACGCCGAGAGCAGGGGGCTCTCCGAAAGGCAGGGTTTCAGGGTGGCGGAGTGGTTCCACATACTCTACCGGGAAGGTTTGCCGGCGGACCACTGCAGGATTTACCCCTACGAACCGGTTCCGGCAGACTTCTCGGTCTACCCTGAGAGGGTTCCGGTGGGCTGGAAGTACGCCAGGTGGCGCGAGTCCGGTTTTTCGGACTGGTTCAAAGGCGTGGCCAGGGCGTGGCGAACCGAAACCGGCGCGACTTTCCTCACCAGCCTCCGGGACGACGAAGCTTCGCCGCTGGCCTCGGCGTTCAATGATACCGACGGCTTCTTCAACGGCCTGCGGTCATTCGCGCTTGAGCACGGAAGGACCGACATCGAACTGTTCCTTCACGACTCCATGAAGGGCATGCTCACCGCCGCAAAGGAGCACGGCTTCGGCTACTGGGAGAACCCTGACAGCTCCAACGTGCCGGTCTATGAACTGAAGGGAAGAAAATGAAAGCACTTGCGGTTGTCTTTATTGTTCTTGCCGCGGCATCCGGGGCTGAAGGCATCCAGGAGATCAGAGACCTCTATTATCAGACAAGCGCCGACATCGAGGAGGGGGTCTTCTACACCACCGTGGTGAACATCAACAGCGGGGACATGTCTTTCCCGGCGGTGGGGATCTTCGGCATCACGATAACCTTCCACTGGCTTGCTGAACCGTGGAACACACCGGCGAACCGGCTGGTGAAGGCGGTCGTGTCTTCAAGGGTGTCCGCCGCCCTGGAATCGTCCGAATTCCTCTACGACGAGTCGGGGGAGCTTGCATTCTGTTTCATCGAGGGTGGCTACGAACAGGTCGAGCACAGGTTCTACTTCTCCGACGGGCGTCTGTTGAGGTTCATTGACGGCGATGAAGTAAACAACTCCCCTGATCAGTCACTTGGAACAGCCGCTTCGAACAGGGGAGCCGAACTCCACCAGGCCTTCATGCTCATGCACTGATCCCATACAGGTTGCGCTTCTTCCGTTTCCCGCGGGAGAGGGCACACCCGGCAAGGGAGGCTTCACTGACAGTCATAAAGGGGTTCACCGGGTACAGTGAGCTTGCGGCAATCCTTGAGGAAAGCGCCGCGCGTTTCTCGGTAACCCCGGGGCTTTTCGTGGGAAAGACCGGAAGGCTCATGGAAGGCGAGAGACGCCGGGTCACCGTGCTTTTCCTTGACCTGGTCGGCTTCACCGGCCTTGGCGCGGTTCTTGATCACGAACTGCTTCACGGGCTGACCAGCCGCGTCATGGGGCTGCTTTCAGCAGTCGTTTCGAGCTGCGGCGGCTACGTGGACAAGTTCGAGGGTGACCGGTTGATGGTGCTTTTCGGCGCCAGAACCGCATCCGAGAACGACAGCGCCCGCGCCGTCGCATGTTCCCTCAGGCTTCTCAGCCTTGTTACCGAGCTTGCCCCAATGATGGGTCTTTCCGCAAGGGTCGGAGTTGCGGCAGGCCCGGTGACTGTTGCTCCCGATGCCGGTGGGCATCTGACAGCCATTGGCGCTCCGGTGAATCTGGCATCCCGTCTGGAGGAGATGGCCGTCCCGGGATCGGCCCTTGTGGATGCCGCCGTGGTGCGGGATTGCGGGGAGCTTTTCCTGTGGCGGGACGAAGGGGATATCAAAGTAAGGGGGCTTTCAGAAACCATCCACGGGTATTCGCCGCTCGAACCGAATCCCGCGCACCAGGAGAGATGGCGGGGGCGTTCTTTGTCTTCAGGGGCGTGCATGGTGGGCAGAGAGCGAGAGCTGGCGCATCTGTCTGACCTCTGGGAACGGTGTTCACCGGGACTTGCATGCCCTTCCCTTGCACGGATCACCGGTGAGCCCGGCATCGGCAAATCCAGGCTGCTGCACCGTTTCCTTGCGGGAACCGACGATGTCTGTATCCTTCACGGTCACACCGACCCCTTCGACCAACCTCCGCTTCACCTCTGGATAGGGCTTTTCCGCGAGTACTTCGGCGAAGACAGTCAAAGCCGGGAACGGATGGATAACGCGCTTGAGACAACGGCCCGAAACTGCCCGAATTCTGATACTGCCCGAAACCTTCTTCAGGTGGCTCCAGTACTTGCCGGGCTGCTCTGCCGGGAATGGGAATCGAGCGGCGGGGAGGGGGTTGAAGTCGGTGCGAGAAACTCCTCTGCCATCAGGATCCTGATCGACGCCATACTCTCATCCTCGCCCGTCATCATTGCCCTGGAGGATATTCACTGGATCGATGAGTCATCCCTTTACGCTCTGAAACTGGTACTCTCGGGAACCGGGAACTTAAATCCCCTTCTTGTTGTCACGACCGAGCGCCCATCGGAACTTCGGATCGACCATCCCGACGCAGCGTCTTACACCATATCACTTAATTCATTGCCCGACAATGATATACTGGCTATGGCACTGCACATTCTCACTCCGTACGGATCCGAAGGGGTCAAACTTGACAGACGCGCGGGGCATTTGATCATCAGCGGGGCCAGGGGAAACCCCTTCTTCGCCGAGGAGCTGACCCTCGGCCTTCTGGACTCGGGCTGCATCAAACCCGGACCGGAAGGTGAGTGGGCGCTTTCGGTACCACCCGACGAAATTGTAGTCCCCTCTTCAGTTCAGGCCATGGTTCAGACCCGGATAGACAGACTCCCCCGCCGGGAGAGGGTTGTACTGCAGTTCGCCTCGGTACAGGGAACGCTTTTTCGGAGTGATGTTCTAGAAGCATCAGTGCTGGCCCACAACCCCGAACTCGATGTTCACGGCTCGATCGGCGTCCTGGAGGCCATGGGGTTTCTGTCCCGTGCCGAAGGGGGTGAGACCGCCTTCAGGCATGACCTTGTTCAAAGGGCTGCTTACGAAACGATGCTCCGCCACAACCGGCAGGTGATCCACCGCAGTGTTGCCGAAGCTCTGGAACGCCTCTCCCCCACCGACCACCACGCCACCGCCATTTTCCGTCACTGGCGGGGGGCGTGTGACACCGACAGGGCTCTCGAGTGGGCGCCGGCCGCCATGAGAACGGCCGAGGAAGGGGGACAGGGCGAAGAGGCCATCAGGATCTCGGACTGGATACTGGAATCGACCGAGGGTTCCACCACCGCGGCCAGCTTCCAGGCAAGGATGTCGGCCCTGGCGACAAGGCAGGCGGTGCTCTTCAGGGTCGGCCGCATCGCAGAGGCCACCGGGGTTGTTGAAGAGCTGCTTTCCAAAGGCTCCGGCAATCCCGTGTGGGAGGCCGAAGGCCTCAGGGCCAAAGCCATAGCGCTGCACGAGTCAGGCATGATGGATCAGGTCGAAAGCCTTCTTGAACTGGCCCTTTCGAAGGCACGCGAGGCCGGTTCAGCTGAGCTCGAAGGCAGGATCCTCTGCTCCCTGGCCAACTACCGCAGTGACACGGGACAGCTGGACGAGGCACTGGAGCTTTTCCGGCACTCGCTATCGATACGTGAGGGACTGGGAGACACCGCGAAGACCGGTGTCATCTTCAGCAACATGGCCAATCTCTACTCCAGAATGGGCAGGTATGGGATATCCGAGGAGTACTACCGTCGTGCGGTGAAGGTCCACATGGAGAGGGGGGACCGGGTTAGTCTGGGGTACGCCTTGAACGGTCTTGCCATTTGCCTGGCCCGGTCTGGCAAACTGGTCGAAGCCGACGGCTTTTTCAGGGATGCCCTGGCGGCTCACACCGATACGGGAAACCGGCGGGAGCAGGCCGCCGTACTGACCAATCTCGGCACGGTGGCAAAGATCCGGGGCGACTATGAGACGTCACTGGACTTCAGGACCCGTTCGCTGGTCATCGCCAGAGAGACTGCGGCCCCGGGTTCGACAGCCATTGCGCTGCTGAACATCGGCAATCTTCGAAGGCTCATGGGGCACCCAGAGGAGACTTTTGCGTACTGCAACGAAGCCCTGGCCATCTGTGAAGAGATCAGGGACATGATGAGCGCCTGCTTCTGTCTGAGTATCGAGGGGCTGGCCTTCCTTGATATGAAAGATCCGAAGCGTGCATCGGAGCTTCAGGCGAGGGCGACGGCGATCATCGACGAATACGGCATAAAGCCAGGCGTTGTCGACGATTACCATGAACTGCTGAAACGGATGAACCAACTGGGTATGGGCCCGGTGAGCCCGGTAGGCTGGAAGGAATGAGAAGGGGCGCCCTTTCGGACGCCCCTTGCCTGTACCCAAAACGGTCTATTTCTCGATGAGTTCCACGTTGGCCCGGGGAACGACGGCTCTGCCGCCTTCCTCGAACTCGACCTCGAGAACCCTCACCTTGGCTTCAGAGTCCACCACCTTCAGTTCGGGCGGAAGGGCGGTGACTTTCCCGAGCTTGCCGAAGTAGGGGGCGCGGATGCAGCGTATGAAGCTGCCCAGGTCCATGGCCCCCGCCTGGTGACTCTGATCAACCTTTTCAGCCATGGAGGAAGGGAGTGGAATAACGACTTCGGGACGCATGACGCCAGCACGGATCTGGGTGGCTCCGTTCACGCTGGCCGTCATTCCCTCCCTGGACCTGAGCAGGTCGAAGGTGCCGTGGGCCATGG